>JACQPH010000040.1 GCA_016207645.1 Elusimicrobiota bacterium | reverse complement strand
CCGGCTGCGCCCGGCCGAGCGCTCTTCGCAGGTGATACAGTACAGGCCTCTTATTAATTCTTTTCTTTTTATCATATGCCCGCCGTTCTATTGCCAATCCTTCATCACCGGCTGATAGCCTCTCGCGCGGATAAGCGACTTCACGGCCTCCAGCCCGCTCTTATCCGACACGCTGAACTGCCCTTCCGTTCTCTCCGGTGAGGAGTAGCCGCCGACCCCGGTCCTGGAGCCGGCCGACATTCTGGTGACGCCCAGGCCGATAAGGTCCTTCCTGAAGCCGCCGCTCTCCCTGGTGGACACGCTTATCCCGGCCCGGGGAAGGAAAAGTCTCAGGGCCAGCATGGCCTGGACAAAGTCCCTGTCGGAGACTTCGGACAGGGGGGAAAAACCGCCTTGCTGCGGCCGGAGGCGCGGCAGGGAGACGCTTATCTCCACGCCGGGGAAGCTGTCGCGGAGATAAGCGGCATGGAGGCCGGTGAAAAAGATCTCGCGGCGGAAGTCCGAGAGCCCCAGTAGCGCCCCGACGTTCACCCGGCGCATCCCGGCCAGGCAGCCTCTTTCCGGGGCGTCCAGCCTGCCGCGGTAATCCCGCTTGGGTCCGGAGGGGTGCAGCTCCGCGTAAAGTTCCTCGTCATAGGTCTCCTGGTAAATGGCCAGCCCGTCCGCGCCGGCGGAAACAAGCTCCGCGTACTCCTCCCGCCCGAGCGGATATACCTCGACGGAGACGGAAGCGAAATATCTTTTCAGCAGCTCCGCGCAGGCCGCCAGATAGGCGGGGGGAGTAAGCGTCCTGGACTCGCCGGTGAGCATAAGCACGTCGCGGATACCTGACCGCGAGAGGGCTTTCGCCTCGTTCTCAACCTCTTCAAGGTCCAGTTTTTTCCTGGCTATACGGCTGGACCTCCGGAAGCCGCAATAGACGCATTCGTTCTCGCAGAAATTTCCGAGGTAGAGGGGGGCGTAGAGCTGTATGACCCGCCCGAAGTTCCGCAGCCCCCGCTCATTGGCCTTTACAGCCAGCTCTTCGAGCCGTCCGGCCGCCCCCGCCGAGAGAAAAGCCAGGAAGTCCTCTTCTCCCGGAGTTTCCCGCTCCAGGGCCCGGGAAATATCCCCGTCCGTCGCGCTTTTCAGGAGCCCGTCGAGGCCGCCCCGGCGGCTCGAATGAATATTATAAAAACTCATCCCAGGAACCCGGTCAGCGGCGAGGAGGCCCGCGCCGTTTCGCTTACCGAACCCGGTCCGGCCAGCCAGGCGCTCCGGCCGGCCTCCACCGCCAGGGCGAAAGCCCCGGCCATGCGCACCGGGTCCCGGGCCGACGCCACCGCCGTGTTCACCAGCACGGCGGCCGCGCCCAGCTCCATGGCCTCGGCGGCGTGGGAAGGCCGGCCCAGGCCCGCGTCGACTATCACCGGCAGGTCCATTTCCGCCACCAGTATCTTTATCAGTTCCTTTGTACAGAGCCCTTTATTGGTGCCGATGGGGGCGCCCAGAGGCATCAGCGAAGCCGCCCCGGCGTCGCGCAGCCGCCTGGCGTCGGCGAGGTCGGGGTTGAAGTAGGGCATTACGATGAAGCCCTCGGCGGCCAGGATGGCGGCGGCCTTTATGGTCTCGGCATTATCCGGCAGCAGATGCTTATTGTCGGCTATCACCTCTATCTTTATCCAGTCGCCGGCGCCCAGAGCCCTGGACAGCCTGGCGATACGCACGGCTTCTCCGGCGTCGCGGGCGCCTGAAGTGTTCGTCATCATGATGGTCCCTTCCGGGATATGCGCCAGGAGGTTCTCCTCTTCGGAATCCAGGTCCACCCGCCGCAGAGCGGCCGTCACGATCTGCGCCCGGGACGCCACTATCGCCGAGCGCATGACGGCGTTGGAGGGGAACTTCCCCGTGCCGAGCAGAAAACGGCTTTTCACGTTCCGCCCCGCTATCTTGAATTGGTCAGTCATCTCAGCCTCCTCCGAACAGGGTAAAGATCTCGAGGGCATCTCCCTCTTTAAGGGCCGTCTTCTCCCACAGGGTGTCGGGCAGGACGGTCCGGTTAAGCGCGACTACCACTCTTCCGCGCCCGGGGCGCTTATCGAGCAGGCCCTCCACCGTTATTCCGGCCGCGGCGCTCACCTCTTTTCCGTTAATTTTAAGGTTCATAACCGCTCCCGGCGCGCAAAAGAATAAAAAACCGGCCGCGCGGGCGCGGTCGGTCGGATACAAATAAAGCTGTCGGCATTTTCCCTCCGCCGGTATTACCCGGATCAAGTTTTAAGGGTCTTCCGGCGATACCGGAACTCTCAGCCTGGTGACTACCAAGCTCCCCGAGCTACGGAGATATTCTAGCATAAACCGGGAAGCCGCGGAGATCACTGCGTGGCACACGGTTTTCTGGTATAATAGTTTCCTGAGCATGACCGATACCCGCGATACGGACTATCTCCGGCTGGCCGACAAAGCACTGTGCGGTGAAGAGCTTACGTACGAAGAAAGCTCCGGTTTGCTGGACGCCGGGGCGGGGGACCTGCTCCCACTCCTCCAGGCCGCTTTCAAGATCAGAAGGACCTATTGGGGAACCGAGGTCCGGGTCCATATCCTGAACAATGTCCAGAACGGGCTCTGCAGCGAGGACTGCAGCTATTGCCCCCAAAGCGGCGGCTCGCAGGCCCCTATCGCCGAGTATCCAATGAAGAGCGAAGGCGAGGTCCTGGCCGAGGCGGACAGGGCCTGGCGCGCAGGAGCCTTCCGCTACTGCATGGTCTTTTCGGGCAAGGCCCCCGACCTGGCCCGGACAAGGCGGATCGCCGGGTACGTGGAAAAGATCAAGGCGAAGTACCCGCTTGAAGTCTGCGTCTCGGCCGGTATTTTCGGCGAAGAGCACCTGGCCTTGCTGAAGGATAGCGGCTGCGACCGGATAAACCATAATCTCAATACTTCCGAGCGGAATTACCCTCTGATCTGCACGACCCATACCTACCGGGACCGGCTCAACACTCTGCTGGCCGCCGGGAAAGCCGGGCTGGAAGTCTGCTCGGGCCTGATAGCTGGCCTGGGCGAGACCCGCGACGAGCTGATAGAGCTCGCCCTGACCTTCAGGCGGCTCGACGTGAAAAGCATACCGGTCAATTTTCTTCTCCCGATAGAGGGGAACAAGGCCGCCGCCGCCGGCCTGGACCCGCAATACTGTTTGAAGATACTCTGCCTGTTCCGCTTCCTGAACCCCCGCGCCGAGATCCGCGTGGCAGCCGGGCGGGAACTGAACCTGAGAAGCCTGGAAGTCATGTCGCTCTATCCGGCCAATTCCCTCTTCCTGGACGGCTATTTGAACGTGAAGGGTTCACCGGGGCCGCGGACGCTTGAGATGATCAGGGACGCCGGCTTCACTATAGCGTCGGAGTTCAGGCTGGAGGATATTCTGGACGGCGGTAAGAAGGCGCCCCCGCTGGGTAGAGAGTCCTTAAAGACCGGCCGGGACCTTCGTCCCGCTCTATGAGGGGAAAAGCGCCGGACCGGGCCGGGTCAGCCGGCGGCCGCGCCGAAGACGCTATCTGGTATCCGTTCACCCAGATGAGCGAACTGGAGAGGACGCCGCCGCTGGTGATAGAAAGGGGCGCGGGCAATTATCTTTTCGACGAGAAAGGAAAAAAATACCTGGACGCGGTCTCCTCTCTCTGGACCAATGTCCACGGGCATAACCAGCCCGACCTGAACCGGGCCGTCCGGAAGCAGCTGTCGAAGGTGGCTCATTCCACCCTGCTGGGGCAGTCCAACACCGCGGCCATTAAACTCGCGAACAGGCTGGTCGGGATCGCGCCGAAAGGGTTGAGTAAAGTTTTTTACTCCGACAGCGGCTCCACCGCCGTAGAAGCGGCCCTGAAGATAGCCTACCAGTATTTCCGGCAGAAGGGCGGGGCCTTCAGGAGGAAGCGCAGGTTCATCTCGCTGGAGCAGGCCTATCACGGCGACACCCTGGGCTCCGTCAGCGTCGGCGGCATTGACCTGTTCCACCGGGTCTACCGGGCCCTGCTTTTCGACACCATAAAACTTCCCGCGCCGCATTGCTACCGCTGCCCTTACGGCAGGGAGCCGGGCTCCTGCGGGAAGTACTGCTTCGGCGAGCTGGAGCCGGTGTTCAGGCGCTATAAGGACGAAGCGTGCGCCGTCATTATCGAGCCGCTGGTGCAGGGCGCCGCCGGTATTCTGGTCCATCCGCCCGGCTACCTTAAAAAGATAAGGGAGCTCTGCAGCCGGTATAATATCCTGCTGATCGCCGACGAGGTGGCCGTGGGCTTCGGGAAGACTGGGACGATGTTCGCCTGCGGGCAGGAGGGCGTGACCCCGGATATCCTGGCCCTGGCCAAGGGGCTCTCCGGCGGCTACCTGCCCCTCGCCGCCACGCTCGTCAGCCGCGAGGTCCACGACGGTTTCCTCGGCGAGTATACCGACTTCAGGACTTTTTTCCACGGGCATACCTATACCGGCAATGCCCTGGCCTGCGCCGCCGCGCTGGCCAATATAGAACTCTTCGAGCGGGAGGACGTCATCGAAAAGCTGCGGAAGAAA
The DNA here is from genome assembly GCA_016207645.1 of Elusimicrobiota bacterium. Lineage (GTDB taxonomy): Bacteria > Elusimicrobiota > Elusimicrobia > Elusimicrobiales > UBA9959 > UBA9959. The sequence goes on along the minus strand of JACQPH010000040.1, from coordinate 4,558 downwards.
ATAGCCCGCCTCGCTCTGGACCTGGAAAAGATAGGACGGCTGAAGCATGTCGGCAGCGTCCGACAGAAGGGGATCATCGCCGGGATAGAACTGGTGAAGGATAAAAAGACGAAAGCTCCCTATCCCACCCGCCTGAGAATGGGGAACCGGGTGATACTGATGGCGAGGGAAAAGGGGATCATCTTGAGGCCGCTCGGAGACATTATCGTGCTGATGCCGCCGCTCAGCATAAAGCCGGCCGAGATAGACCGTATCTGCGAGGTAGTCCATGACTGCATCAGGGAGAGCACCGGTGAATAAAAGCGGGTCTTTCTATTTCGACCCCCTGGACAGGATCTACCTTACCCATCTGCCGGGCAGGCCCGTAGTTCCCGGCGTCCTCGTCATCCGTTCCTTCGTAGAACAACTGATGCCGGGCAGCTTTACGGTAGAATCGTTCGGTTTCGAAAGCTTCGCCGCGCCGGGCAGCTATGAGTTCAGGATAAAGGAAGAAGAAGGCCGGTACCTGTGCTGGATGGGTAAGGGCGGCAGAACTTATGCCAGGGGGAAGATCTCGAGATGTGCCTGAAATATACGGGGAGGAAAGTCCTGATACTCGGCGGAAGCAGCGAGATAGGGCTCGCAGCGGCGAAAGTTCTTTCCGGCCGCGGCCTGGAAGTCTTCTCCACTTATTACGCAAATCAAGCCAGGCTCAAGGCCGGGGCCGCCAAGGCCAGGCCGGTATACCTGGACCTCGGGGATATTAGAACTTTCTCCGAAGTAAAGGCCGGAAGTTATGATTACCTGGTGGACCTGGCGCATACCGACCGGGAATCACTCGTCCTCTCGGCCGCGGACAGCGGGATAGAGGAATATTTCAGGACGAACGTGATCAACCGGACCATACTGCTGAAGGAGCTCGGCAGGAAGATGCTGCTGCGGAGGTTCGGCCGCCTGGTATACGTCTCCTCCGCCGCTCTTAACCTTCCCTCCGAGGGGCAGGGCTGGTACGTCTCGTCAAAAAGCGCCGTGGAAAGCGTTTATCGCCAGCTGGGGCTGGAACTGGTAAAGAAAGGAATAACCACCGTTTGCCTCAGGTATTCCTGCCTGGACGGGGGAAGGGGAAAACGCTTCCTGGAAAAACCGGCCCTGCCGCCCATTAAGCCGGAAGAAGCCGCCGGCCAGATAGCGTATTTCCTTTCCGACGGCTCCAGGGGCATCAACGCCGTTTCCATCACCATAGACCAGGGCCTCCCTTCTTATAAGCGGAAAAGCGGCGGCGGCCGGGAATGAGGAAACCATTATGACACTGGAAAAACTGAAAGTCATCTTTGAAGAAGTCCTGGATATAGACCCCGGAACGGTCGGGGAGGAGACCTATGTCATCCGCGACCTGAACGCCGAATCGATAGACCTGCTGGAGCTGGCCGTGCATGTGAACGAGAAGTTCAGGATAAACGCCGACGACCAGGCGATGTTCCTGCGCCAGCTCAGGTCCCATACCGGCGAAGCCCGCATCAGGGGCCGTTATCCCCACCTGCGCGAGGGGCGCGAGAAAGAGATCATGCTGGACCTGGAAGGCGGACCGGTACTGAAAGTCTCGGACCTGGTGGATTATATAGACCATTCCCTGGCGGCCGGGCGGTAGGACGATGGAAGGACCGGGAACCGGACTTCAGAGACTTCTTCGCCAAAGGCGCTCGGTAAGGTCTTTCGACCCCGCTCGGCCGGTCCCCGAGGGGGCGGTCAGGAAGATAATCGGGGCCGGCCTGGCCGTACCTTCCCCGTCGGGCTCCCTGCCCGTCATGATCTACCAGCTGGAAAGCGGCGCGGCAAGGGAGAAACTGGAAAGGGAGGTCACCCTGGCCAGGGACGCCCTTCTTCGGACCGCGGACGCGAAGAAAAAGAACAGGATCAACTACTACTGGAGATATACCAATTATCTTTTCAGCGCCCCGCTAGTCCTCGCCATTACCCACCGCCCGCATCCGGGCCTGCTGGAAAGCCGCGGGGAGGACGCGGCCAGGCTGACCGCCGGCCTGTCTCTCTTTTCAATGAGCCTGATGGCCGAGGACCTGGGCTTTTCCTCTACGATACTCACGGCCCCGCTGGCTTTCTGCCCCGACATAGGCACGAAGCTCGGCATAGGAGCCGGCGAGACTCTCTGCTCTTTTATGGCCATCGGGAAAAAGAAGGAAGGGGAAAAGGCGGCGGAAACGGAACGGAGGGAGCCGGAGGCTCATTTTTTAAAACTGTGAAAAGGCGCGTCGTTATTACGGCTGTCCGGGTTATTTCCGCCGTGGGCAATACCCTGGAGGAGGTTTCGCGTTCGTTCAGGCACGGGCTGTTCCCGGAGATCAGGGACCATGTCATACCAGTCGATAACTTCGACCTGAGAAATTTCACCGGGCGGAACAAGGACATAAAATATCTTTCCCGCGGCAACCAGTTCGCCGCGGCCTGCGCCCTGGAAGCCGCCCGGACTTTATCCGCCGGAGACAGGGCGGAAGCCGGCCTTTTCCTGGGCGCCGGCCCCAACCTGGACCTCGCCCAGGTCCCGGCGAACGCCTTATGGCTGCTGAATTATCTGCCCAACTCGGCGGCCAGTTTCGTCACAAAAACAGCCGGCATCCACGGCGAAAGCGCCACGCTGGGCTCGGCCTGCGCGGCTTCCCTGCAGGCTATAGGCCTGGCTTATGAGAAAGTGGCCTCCGGCGGCCTTCGCTTCGCTCTCGCCGGCGGCGGGGATTCGCGCCTGTCCGAAGGCGGGCTGAAAGCCTACCGGGACTGCCGCGCCCTTTTCTCTCCTGAAACCGCCGGGGACCTGGACCCCAACGAGTATTACGCCCCTTTTTCGTCGGAGAGGTACGGTTTCATTCCCGGCGAGGGCGGGGCCTGCTTTCTGCTTGAAAGCCTGGAAAGCGCGCTGGAGAGGAAAGCCCGTATTTACGCCGAGATAGCCGGGGCGGGCGCCAGCTGCGACGGTTTCAATATGACGGCGCCGCAGCCGGAAGGCGCCTACGCTAAAGCGGCCATCCTGAAAGCCCTGGCCAGGGCCGGCCTGGCCCCGGGAGAGATCGGCGCGGTCTCGGCCCACGGCACCGGGACAGAGTTGAACGACCAGGCCGAGGGCCGGGCGCTCGCCGGGCTGTTCGGCGCGGCCCCGTATATCCTCTCCCTGAAATCCTGGATAGGGCATCTGGCCTCCGCCTGCGGCGCCGTCGAGCTGGCCCTTTGCCTTTCCGTGCTGAGGGACAAGGTCCTTCCTCCTGTCAGAAATTTAGCGGGAAAGAACAGGATGCCCGGACCGCCTCTGAACTTCGTCACTTCCCCGGCGGCGGCTGACCTCAGGCACCTCCTGCTGGAAAATTTCGGCTTCGGCGGGCAGAATTACGCTTTGGTACTGAACAAATGGGAGAACAATGGCGGCGGTCAACACTAAGCTGGATAAATACTCTTTCTTCGACGAGGTCTTTTCTTCCGGCAGGGACTCGCTCGGGGCCCGCTGCTCTTTCCCGGCTTCCCGGTTCTTCGCCCTCGTGGAGGCTATGGCCCAGCTGGCTTCGCTGCATTTCAGGAGCGCCTGCGGGCCCGGGCGGCAGACCTTCCTGCTGAAAGTGAAGAATATTTCTCCCTGGCTCGAGGAAGCCGCTCTCGAAGGTGTTTACGAGCTGAGAGCGGAACTGCTGGCTAAAAGCGGCATGACGGGCCTGTACCGGGCCGCCGCCTCGGCCTCTTCCGGCGAGCCCCTGGTCGGCGGCGAATTCTATATTTCCTCCGTCGAAGCGGCGGAATTCAAGGACCTTACCGACCCATGCAAAAACTCCTCAGCGCTCTGAACACCGTAGAAAGCGGCTATTTAAGGCGCGGCCTGCCCGCTTTCGACGGCCGTGACGGGAAGTACCTTTATGCGGGCTCCAGCAGGCTGGTAAACTTCTCCTCCAACGATTATCTGGGCCTGTCCTCGGACAAGGAGCTCCGCCGCAAAGCCGCCGCCCTGCTCGGCAGAACGGAAATGCGGCTGGGCTCCGGCTCGGCGCGGCTGGTCTCCGGCAGCCTCGGGAGATACGGCGAGATAGAGAAGGCCTACGGAGAATATTTCGGTTACGGGAACTCCCTCTTCTTCCCCAGCGGCTACCAGGCCAATATCGGCCTGATGAGCGCTCTTTTCGACCCCGGGGACAGCGTCATCGTCGACAAAAGGCTGCATGCCAGCCTGGTCCACGGCCTGGGCCTGGCGAAAGCGAAACTGACGGCCTTCCGCCACGCCGACTGGAAGAGCTTCGAGAAAAAGAGCCGGGCCGCCGGCGCGCCCAGGGCGGTAGTCCTGGAGTCGCTCTACAGCATGGACGGGGACGCGCTGGACATAAGCTACATAGCGGAGAACAGGAGCCGGTTCCCTCTGCTTATCGTGGACGAGGCCCACGCTCTCGGCGTTCTCGGAGAAAAAGGGAAGGGCCTCGCTACCGGTCTCGCCGAGATCGCTATAGGCACTTTTGGAAAAGCCTTCGGTTTCCACGGCGCTTTCATCCTCTGCGGCGACCGCGTGAAGGACTACCTGGTCAATTTCTGCCCTTCT
>JACQPH010000033.1 GCA_016207645.1 Elusimicrobiota bacterium | reverse complement strand
GCGGGAGGAAAGCCTGCGCGCCGCCCTGCTGGAGGAACAGAACGCCTGGCTGGTCCGCCAGCAGGCCGCGGCGGACGAAGCCAGGCTGGCCCTGGAAGCGGCCCACGCCGGGCGGCTGGACAGCCTCCGGGCGGGCCTCGAAGAGGCCTACCTGGTGAAGGAAAAAGCTCTCGAGAACCGGGTGGACTCCGTGAAGCGCCGCCTGAAGGCGGAATGGCTGGAGCGCGAGGACCAGTGGGGACTCGAGAAGGAAAGCGTCCTGCACGAGGAAAAAGAGCGGCTTAAAGCCGAGTTCGAGCAGCACCGCTCGCTGCTGCACCGGAAGCTGGAGCAGTTCGAGGACGAGCTGAAGCTGAAATACGCGCAGAAAGAGGCGGAGCTGGAAGCCGCGCGCAGGGGCTCGCTCAAGGCGGCCGAAGGCGAACTGAAGCGGGAGCTGGAGAAGGAAAAAGCGCGCCTGCTGGCCCAGGCCGAGGCCGGCCGCAGGGAGCTGGAAACCAGGGAAGCCGCGCTGCGCGCCGGGGCCGAGGCCGCGGCGCGGGCGCTGGAGGAAAAGCTCCTCGGGCGCGAAGAGGAACTGAACGGGACTTTCCGGCGCCGGCTGGAAGAGACGGAAAAGAATTTCGGCGACAGGCTCGCCGAGGACCAGGCCCGCCTGGCCGCGGAATATTCCGCCCGCGCCGCCGCCGCGGAACGGGAAAGGCTGAAAGCGCTGGAAGAAAAGTCCGCGTTGGAGGAAGCGCACGCCGCCAGGCTGCTCGCGCTGGAGGCCGCGGCCGAGGAACGCGTCCGCCGCGAGCGGGCCAAAGCCGAGGATTCCTTCCGCGCCCGGGAACTGCAGGTGCAGGCCAGGGAAGCGGAACTGGACGCGCTCAAGACCGCCGCGGAACAGCAGCGCGGGGAGCTCAAGCTGGAGCTCTACCGCGAACTGCAGGGCAAGGAGCACGAGCTGTTCGGAAAGCTGGCGGCCGCCAAGGAAGAGCTGTACAAGGCCATCAACGCCCACCGGGAAGTGCTGGACAAGGAGCACGAGGACCGGCTCGAGGGGCTGATGCGGAAGGAAACCCAGCTGCAGGCCCAGTTCGACGATAAATTCAAGGCGGCCGAAGCCGCCCTGCAGCAGCGGCTGAAGGACGAATCCGAAAAATTATACCTCGCTTTCGAGGGCCGCAAGGCCGAGCTCGAGGCCAGGATGAAGAACCGCGAACAGGCGCTGACCGCCCTGTCTTCGGAGCGGCAGGCCAGGCTGGAAGCGGAATTCACCGCCCGCGAAAGGGAAGCCCTGGCCGCGCACGAAAAGGCGCTGGAGAAACGGCGCCAGGAGATAGAGGCCTCCATCGCCCTCAGGGAGAAGGAGCTGGACGCCAGGCACGGCGAGATCTCGGAAAAGCTTTACGCCCAGTACCACAGCGAGCGCCTGAGCTGGGAGTCCAGGAAACTGGAGGTGCTGAACGCGGACCGCCAGGCGCTCCGGGCCGACTTCGAAAAGAAAGAGATGTACCTGAACCAGAAGCTGGACGCCGAGCTGGCCAAGCACCGCGCGGACAGCGCGCGCCGCGAGGAGGAATTCTCCGCCAGGAAGGACGAGCTGGAGAAGAACTATTACGCCGAGCTCGAGCGCGGCCGGGCCTCGATAGATAAAATGCGCAAGGAGCAGGAAACGGCGCTCCAGGCCAGGTTCGCCGAGATGGACGAGGAGCATAACCGCCTCACCCTCTGGGTCCTCAAGAAAGAGGAGGACTATATCAAGAAGTGCTCGGTCAAGGAGCAGCATCTGCAGAGCAAGTGGGAGGAGACGGAAGCGCTGCTGCGCTCCAATTACGAGCGCCGGATCAGGGAACTGGAGGAAAAACTGCGCGAGCCCTGAGCGCCGCGCGGACCGCCTTTATGAGCAGGGATTTCGAGGACATCCTTAAAGAGACCGAGCTGGACTCGGCCAAGATGGTCCTGCGCCTCACCTCCGAGCTCAGGGACAAGGAGCTGGAGCTGGCCTCCACGCGCTCGCGCAGCTTCGAGGAGGTCCAGCGCAACAACAAGGCCAAGGAGGCCGAGTTCGAGGTCCTGATGCGCGCCCAGGAGGAGCGCATAGCCCGGCGCGAGCAGGACCTGGCCCGCCTGCTGGTGGAAAAGGAAAGCGCCCTCTGGAAGAAATACCAGTCCATGCTCGACGACGCGGTGGCCCGCCAGCGCGCCGAGTTCGAGACCGAGCGGGAACTCCTCAAGGCCGACATCGAGAAGAAGGAGACCGAGCTCGCCGCCCAGAAGAAGAACCTGCGCCTGGAGATGGAGCACCTCTTCAAGAAATGGGAGGCCGAGCGCGAAGCCGATTTCAAGAACGAAAGGGAGACCTTCATCGAGGAGCTGAAGCTGGGCCGGGAGACCGCCAAGCGGGAGGCCCTGGACCGCGCCCGCCAGATGGAGGAGCTGTGGCGCCAGAAGCTCAGCCAGCAGGAAACGGACTACCGCAGCCGCGAGGCCATCTCCGCCGAGGAGATCCGCAGCCATATGCGGCGCGAGCGCGTGGAGGAGATCAAGACCCTCAACGACCGCCTCAACGCCGAGTTCTCCAAGCGCGAGCAGGAGCTCTACGCCCACTACGCGGGCTGGCTCGAAGAGAACAAGAAGCTGATAGAGGATAAATACGCGCGCCGCCTGGAGGCGTCCGCGGCCGAGCACAAGGAAAGGCTGGCCAGGCTGGAGGACGCCCTGGCCAAGACCCGCCAGGAGCTGGCCGAAAGGGAAGGGTCCTGGGAAGAGAAATACTCCGAGCTGAAGAAATTCTATATCGAGAAGGAAGCGGCCCTGACGGCCGCGGACCATCAGCTGCAGGCGCAGCACCTGGCCCGCGAGCGCGAGCTGTCGGAGAGGCACGAACTGCTCGACCGCGAGCTCAAGGAGGAGGCGGCCCGCCGCAAGGACGCCCTCCTGAAGAAGGAAAAAAGCCTGGAGCAGCAGTTCGCCAATAATATGGCGGAGTTCTCCGTCGAGACCGAACGCCGGCTGCGGGCCCTGGACGCCCGGGAGGCCAATATAGCCCGCGAGCGCGAGGAGGCGGCCCGCCTGCGCGCGCAGATAGGCGACATGCTGGCCCAGAAGCAGCGGGAGCTGGAAAACACCTTCGAGGAGCGCAGCTCGCTCTTCAGGCAGTCGCTGGAGGAATCCTACAAGATCAAGGAACTCAGCCTGGCCAAGAAGTACGAGGAGATAGAGCGCCAGTACGCCGTGCTGAACGCGCAGAAGGACGCCGCGCTGGCCAAGGCGGAGTCGCTGCTGCAGGAGACCGCGCGCCTGAAAGAGGCCCTGTCCTCGCGCGACACCGAGGCCCGCGGGGTCATAGAGGCCGAGCGGGCCCGCCTGGAGGCGGAGCTCAAGCTCGCCGAAGAACAGCTGCAGGCCGGGGCCGCCCGGATAAAAGAGGAGGCCGCGGAACGCGAACAGGCCGTCCGCGCCGACTACGCGGAGCGCCTGCAGGCCGAAAGCTTCCGCCTGAGCGCCCAGCTTAAGATCAAGGAAGAGGCCGTGGAAAAAGAGCGCGCCGCGCTGAACGCCAGGGCCGCGGAAACGGAGGCCCGCTTCCTCGAGACGCTGAAGGTCCGCGAGGCCGAAGCCACGGAAAATCTGAACCGCCACTCCGCCGCCCTCAAGGCGCAGGCCGCGGCGGCCAGGCGCAGCTGGGAAGAGGAAAAGGCGGCGCTGGACGGGGCCGCGGCCGAACTGGCCGCGCAGGCCCGGGCCGAGGAACGCAGGAACTCCGGACAGCGCGAAGCCGAGCTCAGGAGCTTTTACGGGAACAGGGAAGCCGAGCTGAAGGCCATCTCCGCCGAAGCCGCCGCCGTCACGGAGAAACGCCTGGCCGAGACGGCCGCGGTAAAGGAAAGGGACCTCCAGAACAGGATCAAAGCGGTGGAAGAGAACCTGGCCAGAGCCGCCGGGGAGAACGGGGCCTCCGCGCTCCGGCTCTCCGCCCTGAAGGACGAACTGGAGCTGCTGGGCGGCAGGCTGGAGGAGAGCGAGCGGGGCCGGCAGGCGCTCATACAGGAGAACCTCACCAAGGCGCGCGACCTGCGCCAGACCCTCGAAAGGGAATTCCTGGACAAAGTGAAGGAGATAGAGCGGAACTACCTGGGCCAGCTTACCGACATCTCGAAGCGCTCCGACGAGGCGCGCCGCGCCGACCAGGAGGAATATTTCCGCAAGCTGCAGTACGTGAAGGACGATTTCGGCGCCAGGCTGGCGGCGCAGGCCAAGGACCTGGAGAGCTCCTACCTGGCCCGCGAAAAGGACCTGCTGGCCGCGCTGGACGGCGCCTACAGGCTCAAAGAGAAAGCGCTGGAGGCCCGCCAATCACAGCTGGAGAGCAATTACCAGGCCGTGCTTTCGGATAAAGCCTCACGCATCGATACGGACCGGGCCCTGGCCGAAAGCGTGGGCCGCCTGAAGGACGAGCTGGAGCAGAAGAACCGCCAGCTCAAGGAAACCATCTTCTCCTATAACACGCGGCTGGAAGAGCTGGAGACGAAGCTGCGCTCCGAGCACGAAGCCAGGAAGAAGGACCTCGAGGACGGGTACCGCATCCGCTCCGCCCAGATAGAGGCCGAGCGCTCCAAGCTCAAGAGCCTGCTAGAGCAGGAGCAGCGCCTGGTCACCGACCTGCAGAAGCGCGAGGCCGCGCTGCAGGAAAGCTACGCCGCCCGCGAGGCCGACCTGACCCGCCGCTTCAGGGAAGCACGCGAACGCCTGGAGAAGGACTACCAGGACAAGCTCAAGGACGGCAAGGGAAAATAAGCCGGCTCCCCCCTGCGATTTATTAACTACTCAGGTAGTGGAGGGTTGGCAGGGGTTTTGTTTCGCGAACCCCTTGCGGACGGGGGG
>JACQPH010000036.1 GCA_016207645.1 Elusimicrobiota bacterium | reverse complement strand
GAGGAGAACCAGACGCTGGCCACCATCACCTTCCAGAACTATTTCAAGCTCTACAACAAGCTGTCCGGCATGACCGGCACGGCGATGACCGAGGCGGACGAATTCTGGGAGATCTACAAGCTGGACGTGGTGGAGATCCCGCCCAACCGGCCGATGATCCGCAAGGACTCGCCCGACCGCATCTACCGCACCGAGCGCGAGAAGAACAACGCCATCGTGGAGGAGATAGACGAAAGGTGGCGCAAGGGCCAGCCGATGCTGGTGGGCACCCGCTCCATCGAGAAGTCCGAGAAGCTCGCCGCGATGCTGCGCACCAAGGGCATCCCGCACCAGGTGCTGAACGCCAAGTACCACGAGATGGAAGCCCAGATCATCGCCCAGGCCGGCCGCAAGGGCCAGGTGACCATAGCCACCAACATGGCCGGCCGCGGCACCGACATCGTGCTGGGCGGCGCCCCGCCGGAAGAGGGCGAGCATAATTACGTGACCGGGATCGGCGGCCTGCACGTGATGGGCACCGAGCGCCACGAGAGCCGCCGTATAGACAACCAGCTCCGCGGCCGCTGCTCCCGCCAGGGCGACCCCGGCTCCTCCGTTTTCTACGTCTCCCTGGAGGACGAGCTGATGCGCCTGTTCGGTTCCGAGCGCATCTCCGCCATCATGGAGAAGCTCGGGATGGAGGAGGGGGAGGTGATAGAATCCGCCCTGGTCAGCCGCCAGATAGAGGGGGCGCAGAAGCGCGTGGAGGGCATGAACTTCGACGCCCGCAAGCAGCTGCTGGATTACGACAACGTGATGAACAAGCAGCGCCTGGCCGTCTACGAGCTGCGCAACGCCATCCTGGACGGGGTTGGCGTGCCGGAGCGCGTGAAGAGCATGGTCCACGAGGCGGTGGAGGAGCAGCTGGACCTCAACGCCCCGCAGGACCAGGCCTCGCAGCTCTGGAACCTGGAGGCGCTCAATATTTACCTGAAGAAGACCGCCGGCTTCGACCTGGTCTACACTCCGGACGAGGTGCACGTCCTTACCCGGCCGGCGCTTTACGACGAGGCGATGAAGCGCGTGGACGCGGCCTACGCGGCGCGCTTCGCCGCTTTCGCCGAGCGCAACGTGGATTTCGCCGAGCTGCAGCGGGTGCTGCTGCTGCAGATCATGGACCATATCTGGAAGAACCACCTGTTCGAGCTGGACCACCTCAAGAAGGGCGTGGGGCTGCGCGCCTACGGCCAGAAGGACCCGCTGATAGAGTACCAGAAGGAGTCCTATTCCCTGTTCGAGGCCATGCTGGCCCGCGTGCGCGACCAGATGGTGGAATATGTTTTCCGCATCCAGCTCCCCCCGCGCCCGGCGGCCAGGCCGGCGGCGGCCGAGGTTTCCGCGGAGGAAGCCAGGCCCAGGCCGCAGGCCGCGGCGCCCAGGCCGGCAGCTAAATTCGCCGATTCCAAGACGGGCCGCAACGACCCCTGTCCCTGCGGTTCGGGGAAGAAATACAAGAAATGCCACGGGGTTAACGGGTAGGCTCCCCCGGCAGGCCGCGGAATTGCCCATAAATGCCGGGAAGAATAAAGGATGTTGAAGAAATTTGCTCCCGCGTTTTTGCCCGTACTGACGGCGCTGCTGCTCGTTCTCAGCTATCCCAGGTTCAGCCAGGGGTGGCTGGCCTGGTTCGCGCTGGCGCCGCTCTCCTGCCATATACTTAAGAGCAGGACCCTGAAAGAAGCGGCGGCCGGCGGGCTGGCCTGCGGCTTCCTGTTCTACCTCGGGGCGCTTTACTGGCTCTATCCCACCATGCGCGCCGGCGGCGTGGGCCCGGTAGTTTCGGCGCTGGGGCTGGTCCTCCTGAGCCTCATCCTTTCCGCCGAATTCGTTCTGGCGGCGGCCTACGGTTTCCGGGTTAAAAGGACAGGCCTGAAGATCTGGCCCTACCTGTTCGCCCTCGGCTGGTTCCTGCTGGAGTACGGCAAGATCTATCTGAGCCAGAAGGCGGTCTGGTTCCCGTGGTTCATGCTGGGCTATACACAATGGGAGCATACGAAGCTGATACAGATAGTTTCCGTCACCGGGGTTTACGGCCTTGGCGCGGCTTTATGTTTCAGCGGGGCGCTCCTCGGCTCGCTTTTTCCCGCGGACGCTCCTTTGTATAAGAAAGCCCTGCGTTTCTCGCCCGCCGTACTTCTGTTCGCCGGCCTCTGGGCTTTCGGGAAGCAGGAACTGGAGCGGTCCGGCGGGATCGCGCCGGGCGGCTCTTTAAATGCGGCGCTGCTGCAGCCTTCCGTGGACCTTTACGCCAAGTGGGACGCGGCCGAGGCGGGGAATATAAAAAGCCGGATAGAAGGGCTGCTGGCCGGGGCGAAGGGCGCGGACCTGGCGGTCTGGCCGGAGAACGCCCTGCCCTGCTGGCTGGACGAGGCCGATTGCGCTGCCTGGCTTACCGGGGTCTCCTCGGGGAGCGCCGCCGGCAGCATAGTGGGTTCGGTCTCCCGGGGCGGCGGCCGGCACGTGGCGGCCTTCCTGCTCGACGGCAAAGGTGAAATCACCGCCTCCTATAACAAGCGCCGGCTGGTGCCTTTCGGCGAATATGTGCCGTTCAGGGACTTTCTCGGCGGGTTCGTCCGGCCGGTGGCCGCGCTGGGGGAATTCGAGCCCGGCGACGCGGAGCAGAGGCTGCTGAACCTGAAAGGTACGAAGATAGGGGTGGCCATCTGCTACGAATCCATCTTCCCGTACCTCTTCGCCGGCGATACCCGCGACGGGGCCGATGTATTCGTGAATATCACTAACGACGGCTGGTACCTGGACACCGCCGCGCCCTACCAGCATTTTGTGGCGAATATTTTCAGGGCGGCGGAGAACCGGCGGGCGGTGGTGCGCGCCGCTAACAACGGCATCTCCGCCGTGATAGACCCCTGGGGCAGGGTGCTCGCTAAAACCGCTTTGAACGAGCGCACGGTGCTCCGGGCCCGGGCGCCGCTCTGCGCCGAACGGGCTTTCTTCCCGCTCTACGGGCACTGGTTCGCGGTAGCCGCCCTGCTGGTGGTCTCCGCTTTCCTGCTGGCCGTGCTCTTCCTATGAAAGGAGACTTTTTGTAACTATTCAGGTCGCTATACGGGGTTCGGGCTGGCGGGGTTCGCGAAACAAAACCCCGGCCAACCCTCCACTGCCTGAACAGTTACGACTTTTTTATGAAAGTGGTTTTTTCCAGATACTATTCGGCCAGGACGCCGGGCCACGTTTTCAGGGCGGATAAGTTCGAGGCCGCTCTGAAGCTGCTTCTGACGGAAGGTGTGGTCTCGAAAAAAGACGTGGTGGAGCCGGCCGCGCCTTCAAAGTCCGACCTGCTGCTGGTTCATAGCCCGGGCTGGGTGAGGAAGAACCTGGAATTCGGTTTCACTCCGGAAGACAGCGACCGGGCCGGGATAAGGATAACCCGCGCCCTGGTCCGGGCGCACCTCATGAACGCCGGCGGCACCATATTGGCCGCCCGGCTGGCCCTGGAGAACGGCGTGGGGATAAACTGCGGCGGCGGCTCCCACCACGCCTTCAGGGACCATGGCGAGGGTTTCTGCCTGGTGAACGATATCGCCGTGGCGATAAAAAAACTGCTCAAAGAGCGGCTGATAAAGAAAGCCATGGTGATAGACCTGGACGCGCACCAGGGCAACGGCACGGCGGCCATCTTCCGCGGCGACAGGCGCGTTTTCACTTTTTCCATGCATGGCGCGGAAATTTACCCGGAGAAAAAGGAAAAAAGCTCGCTGGATATCGGGCTGCGGCCCGGAGTCGGCGATAAATCTTATTTATCCGCGCAGAAGCGGGAGCTGCCCCGCGCCCTGGGCAGGTTCGGGCCGGACTTCGCCGTTTACGTGGCCGGGGCTGACGTTTATCGGGGCGACCTGCTGGGCGGGTTCAGGCTCACCATGGGCGGGATCCGTGAGCGGGACGCTTTCGTGTTCCGGGAATGCCGCCGCCGCGGGCTCCCCGTGGCGCTGGTCCTTTCCGGCGGCTACGCCGGAAGATTCTCAGACACCGTCCGCATACATTCCAACACCATAAAAGCCGCCCTCGGTATAAAATAGAACAGCCGGCTTTTGGCCGGCTGTTCCGTTCCCGCGCTTCGTCCGTTCAGAACGGGAAGACGAACTGGGGGCAGAGGATCACGGGCCACTGCTCCCACGGGTCGGGGCGCTGCATCGGCTGTTTGAGGACGGAGCCGTCATTGCATTTGTAGACGCAGAGGTCCTTTTCGTAGCCGGTCAGGCGGCAGGCCTTTATCTTTTCCTCGGCGGACCTGTCGTCGCCGGCCGAGCGCCAGCCCAGCTTGAACCTGAAGTTGTGCGAGCCGTTCACGGGGTCGGTCAGCCATTTCCCGTCCACCACTACCGCTATCTCCTGGCGGAAATTGTAGCCGTAGCCTATATGCGACTCGGAGATCTGCACCCGCCGGCCCTCGGCCTGGAAGGCCTGGCCGTTGAACTTCAGGTCCAGGTTCTGGATTTCCTTGGGGGTGATGGCCGCCATATTGGAGGAATCGTAATAGGTCATTATCACGGCGCGCACTTTTTCCGAGCCGGTGAGGCGCTTGTCCGCCACGGTCACCCAGAGGGGGGCCGCTATGACCTCGCCGCCGAGCGAGAGCGGGGAATAATCTATGGCTATCTTAGTCCCGTCCGCGGCCTGCAGGCCAACGTGCTTCCAGTTCAGGTCCGCCTTTTCGGCCGACTTGGGCACACGCGGGTAGACCTTGTGGCCCATATAGCTTGGGTTATAGCCGGGGTCCTGGTAAAAAAGATCTTTTACCTCTTCGTAGTCCGCCCAGTTGCTGAACTCGGCCCAGAGGCCGTAGGAGCCGTCAGGCTCGTTGAGCAGTCCTACCTTGGCCTTGATGCCGTAGCCCTTGAGCTCCTTGCGGAGCTCGGAAGCGGCTTCGAGGGCGAACTGCAGCTCGGCCGAGATGATGGGCTGGGGGGCGGGGATATTGTGCTGCTGGTTTATCTGCGCCAGGATGGAGCCGGCATCCACAGGGGGCAGCTGCGGGGCGCGGTCCTGGGCCGCCAGGGGCGCCGCCGCGGAGAAAAGGACCAGGAAAGCTGAAGCTATCTTCATATTTGAACCTCCATGCTTGACTAACCATAAGTCTAGGAAAAAAGCGCGCCTGCCCTTTAGAGACCAAAGTCCCCCTGAATGAAGGTAAATGGCCCGCCGGCGGGTACCGGTTGGCTCGGCCAGAAGGCCTATGGCGTAGGCCCTATAGTCCAAAGGATGAAGGCGCCGGGAAAAAGAAAAAACCCGGCTTTGCCGCGGCGGTAGGCCCTTCTCCTATGAGGCCTTGACAGGTCCATAGGTCTTTGGGCCCAAAAAGCAATAGGTCCAAAGACTTTAACTTGACTGGGCCCTATGGTCTTGATTATAATCAAGATAGAGCTTAAACTCTAATTGTAGCGCACACTACAAGACCAAACCGCAGTACGGGAGGTAGTAATGTTCAGGAAAGCAACCGCAGCGTTCGCGATAATCGCAGCCTTGTCCACCCTGGTGTCAGCCGAAATATCTTTTGACACTCCCAGCAAAGCCACCCTGCAGCAGGAAATAGCCGCCCTCGACCTGAGCGTGCCCGCGCCCGCCCCCGCCGAAGAGACCGGCCTTTCCCCTAAAGCCGAGAAAGAATGGAGCATCCTGGTCTTCATCAACGCCAAGAACAACCTGGAAAGATACGGTCTCCTGGACGTGAACGAGATGGAGAAGATAGGTTCCAGCGACAAAGTGAACATAGTGGTGGAAATGGGCCGCATAGCCGGCTACACCAGCGCCGACGGCGACTGGAAGACCACCCGCCGCTACCTGGTAAAGAAAGACGGCGACTTCTCCAAGATAACCTCCCCCGTGCTCGCCGACCTCGGCAAGACCGACATGGGCGACTACAGGAGCCTCGTGGCCTTCGTAAAGTGGGCCAAGGCCGCCTACCCGGCCAGGAAATACGCCCTGATAGTGTGGAACCACGGCTCCGGCTGGGACAAAGCCCGCGCTTTCGACGTCACCAAGGGCATTTCCTATGACGACGAGACCGGCAACCACATCAGCACCCCCCAACTGGGCCTCGCGCTCAAGGAGATGGGCGGCGTGAACGTGTACGGCTCGGACGCCTGCCTGATGCAGATGCCCGAAGTCACCTACGAAATAAAGAACTACACCGAATATATAGTAGGTTCCGAAGAGACCGAGCCCGGCGACGGCTACACCTACGACCTGTTCGTCGGCCCCGTGGTGGCCAACCCCGCTATGTCCGCGCTGCAGCTCGGCAAGACCGCCGTGGACGGTTACAGCGACCATTACCAGAGCGTCGGCCAGGGCTCCACCCAGAGCCTGCTGAAGTCGGACGCCCAGGACGCCTTCGTGCCCCTGGTGAACGCCTTCGTTACCGCCGCCATGGCCTCCGGAGAGAAAGCCGCGGTCAAGGCCGCGGCCGGCGCCGCGCAGAGCTACGCCGTGTACGACAACAAGGACCTGGGGCACTTCCTGACGCTTTACGCCGACTCCACCGGGAACGCGGACGCGAAAGCGAAAGCGCTGGCCCTCAAGGCCTACCTGACCGGCACGCTGATAGCGCATAACCGCGTGACCCGCGAGTACGCCAACGGCAATACCATGGGCCTGGCCGTGTACCTGCCCGGGTATTCCTTCAACAGCGACTACAACGAGCTCGCCTGGGCCAAAGCCGCCCAGTGGGACGAGCTCATCAAGTGGTACCAGGCTCAGTAAGAAGTCGGATCACTGGAGCCAGGAGGGCCGGCTTAACCGCCGGCCCTTCTTTTTCTTCCGGACCATCGGGCCCAGAGCGGCCTGGGCCCGCGGTCCCTTGTGGAGGCGCCGCGGCCGGGCTAAACTGTATCTATGAAACGGTTACCCGCAGCAGCCCGGAGGAATCCATGATACGCAAAATATCCCTGTCGGCCGTGGCGCTCTCCCTGTTCGCCTCTCTAGCTTCGGCCGAGGTCAACTTCGATAAGGGCGGCGTCAATATAAAGGAAGAGATAGCCGCCAGGGAAGCGGCCGTGCCGGAAGCCGCCCAGGACAAAGGCTTTTTCAGCTGGATCTTCGGCAAGGAGGACAAGCCGGAAGAGAAAGTCCCCGCCGAATGGACCATCATGGTCTATTCCAGCGCCAAGAACGACCTGGAAAAATACCTGCTCGCCGACCTCAACGAGATGGAGCTGGTCGGTTCCAGCGCCAAGGTGAACATAGTGGCCGAAGTGGGCCGCATAGAGGGCTACGATTCTTCCGACGGCGACTGGACGGGCGTGCGCCGCTACCTGATCACCAAAGACTCCGATAAGACCAGGATGGGCTCCAAGCTGCTGCAGGACCTGGGCATGCTGGACCAGGGCGACTACCGCACCCTGGCCGCCTTCGGCAAATGGGCCAAGGCCGCCTACCCCGCCAAGAAATATATGCTGATAGTCTCCAACCACGGCTCCGGCTGGGAGAAAGGCATCCAGACCCTGATCGAGAGCAAAGGCATTTCCTACGACGAGCAGAGCGGCAACCATATCAACACCCCGCAGCTGGGCCTGGCTCTGAAGGAAATAGGCAAGCTGGACGTGTTCGGCACCGACGCCTGCCTGATGCAGATGGCCGAAGTGGTCTACGAGATCAAGGATTCCGTGGATTATATAGTGGGTTCCGAAGAGACCGAACCCGGCGACGGCTACACCTACAACGACTTCCTGGGCCCCGTGGTCAAGAACCCCGCGATGAGCCCGCTGGAAGTGGGCAAGCAGACCGTGAACGCCTACGCCGACCACTACGACGGCATAGACCAGGGCTACACCCAGAGCCTGGCGAAGGCTTCTTCCATCGACAAACTGCTGGCCGAGACCAACGCTTTCGCGGAAGCCGTTATGGCCGCCGGAGAAAAGACCCTGGCCAGGAGCGCCCGCGGCGCCGCCATCAACTACGCGATGGACGAGAACCGCGACCTCTACGACTTCGCCCGCCGCGTGGCGGAAGGCAGCGCGAACGCCGACGTGAAGCTCAAGGGGCAGGCCTTGATGAACTTCATCACCGGCGACCTGGTGCCGCTCAGCCGCAGCCGCAACGACAAGGGCGGCTACTGGAGCGGCCCCAAGGAATACACTCTCTCCAGGGGCATGGCGGCCTACTTCCCGAACTACGCCCTGGGCGCCGGCTACGGGGACCTGGCCTGGGCCAAAGCCTCGAAGTGGGACGAGTTCGTCACCTGGATCAACCAGCCTTAAGGGCTCGTTTAGGCGCGCAGGGGCGCAAAGAAAAAGGGCCGGCTCGGAGCCGGCCCTTTTTCTTCCGGTTCCGCCGCTCTATTTCTTCAGCACCGCCCCCAGCATCTCCTGCAGGGCCTCGAAAGTGAACGGTTTCGCCAGCACCGGCCGGCCGGTCTTCAGCAGCTCCTCTCCCCCGCTGGAACCCGAGATGAAGATCCAGCGCTTTTCCAGCTCCGGTTTCAGCGCCTTCGCCCATTTGAACAGCTCCAGGCCGCTCAGCCCCGGCAGCCTGTAGTCGCACAGTACGGCGTCGTAGTTCCCCGCCTCCAGTTTCGCTTTCCCGGTGGCGGGATCCCTGGCCGTGTCCGGGGAGAGGTTCAGCAGGCGGAGTATGCGCACCGTCACGTCCATCACGCATTGCTCGTCGTCTATTATGAGCACGCGCTGGCCTTTCAGAGGGAGGGTCTCGGCGCCGGCCGCTTTCTTCTCTCCGGGGGACGCGTCTTCCGTGATGGGCAGTTCCACGGAGAAACGGGCGCCCCCGCCGGGGAGATTCTCGGCCCAGATCCTGCCGCCGTGCCCGGCTATGATGCCGAAGGAGATGGACAGGCCCAGCCCGGTGCCTTTGCCGGGCTCCTTGGTGGTGAAGAAGGGTTCGAAGATATGCTCCAGGCAGTCTGGCGGTATTCCCGGGCCGCTGTCGGCTATCTCCGCGCGGATGAAGGCGCCTATCCGCCTCGTTCTTACGGACAGGGACTTGGCCCCTTTCTGCCGCGCCATGGCGTCCTGGGCGTTGCCTAGCAGGTTCATGAACACCTGCTGGAGCTGGTGGAAATCCGCCATCGTTTTCGGCAGGGCCGGCTCCAGTTCCCTGGCGACGGCTATGTTATGCAGGCTGAGCTGGTGCTCCTGCAGGCGCAGGGAATCCTCCAGCAGGCCGTTCAGGCCGAGGAAGGTCTTTTCCGGTTTGTGCTTCCTCGCGAAAGTGGTGAGGTTGCGTACTATTTTCTGGCAGCGCTCCGCTTCGCGGAAGATGGTGTTGATGTCCTCGCGGTGGCGGGAGTTCTCCTGTATGGCCTCGTCGCGCAGCAGCAGCTGGCAGAAGCCCATGATGCCGGTAAGCGGGTTGTTAAGCTCGTGGGCTACCCCTGAAACGGTCTTGCCCAGGGAGTTCAGCTTGTCGGCCTGGAACAACTGCAGCTCCAGCGCCCGCTGTTTCTCGGCCGCGTCCTTCGCCTCGGTCACGTCCCGGGAAACGACTATGACCTTCTCCACCACGCCGTCGGCGGACCTGACGGCTATCCCCTGGGACTGTATGTGCCGGACGCTGCCGTCCTGAAGGACGAGCCGGTACTGGGTGCTCTGGCCGACGCCGGTGCTTACGGTGTTGAAGAAAATGCTCTTTATCCTTTCCTTGTCCTCGGGATGGATGTTGTTGAAGGAGTCGGTGCCTGCCAGTATCTCCGGATCCCCCAGGAAACTGTAGTTAGGGGTGCAGTAAAGCCTGCGCCCGGTGGTGTCCACCAGCGCTATCATGTCGGTCAGGTTTTCCGCTATCAGCCGGAAATATTTGTCCGCTTCCCCGGCGCTCCCGCTGTTATTTTCCTGGTTCATGGTTTCTCCGCGGCCGCGAACTATCTCCCGCGCCGGCCTGCCGGCCCGCGCGCCCCACGGCACATATCGTACATCTTTTGTATAATCAAAAAAAGCGAGAATATGGACCAGCAAACCCAGAAGAACGGTTTCCGCCTGCCGGAGAAGAAAAAAATGGAAGCGCTTGGCAGGCTCTCCTGCAAGGCGGCCCATAATTTCAATAATATCCTGGGAGCCATAGAGGGCTACGCCACCCTGGCCATGTCCTCGCTGAAGGCGGACGACCCGCTGAGGCAGGACCTGCAGGAAATACGCGGCTCCGTGGCCAGGGCCGCCGCTCTCGGGAGACAGCTCACCGCTTTCGGCGGAAGGCAGATGTCCCATAAAGCGCCCTGTTCGATCGACGATATTATAGGGAAAGCGCTTAGAAGGCCGGAACTGGCCCCGGGCGGCGGTTTCAGGGTGGAAACGCGGCTGGAGCCGGACCTGCCGGGTCTGACGGCCGACGCGGCGCTGCTGGAGCAGGCTTTAGCCAACCTGCTGCTTAACGCGCGCGAAGCCATGCCGGGCGGGGGGACGGCTTTCATAAGCTCGACGGCCGAGCGGCTGGAGAGCGAAGCCGTCAATTCGGCCGATCCGGCCGCGGCCGGGAACCTGTTCCTCAGGGTTTCCGTAAGGGACGGCGGTCCCGGGATAAGCGAGGACTTCTTCGAGCAGCTCTTCGAACCCTTTTTCTCCTCCAGGAAAAAGGGCGTGGGCGCCGGGCTGGGCCTGGCTTTCGTTTACGGCACGGCTAAGCAGCATAACGGCTGGGTCGAGGTGAAAAGCCTTCCCGGCCAGGGAGCCGAGTTCTCGCTGCTGATACCCGCCGCGCGCCGATAATATACTACTTCCCGAACATGGCCAAGATACTGATCATAGACGACGACGGGATAGTGAGGGACGCGCTCACCGTTTTCCTCTCGCGCGCCGGCCACGAGGTCTTTACCGCGGCCGACGGGGCCAACGGCGTGCAGGTCTTCAAAAGCGTCCTGCCCGACCTGGTGGTGCTGGACCGGGACCTCCCTATTCTTTCCGGTTCCGGCGTTTTCGACAAGATCAGGGAAGTTTCCAGGACCGTTCCGATACTTATCCTGAGCGGTTACTCCGATCCAGAGGAGGTGGGGGCTTATCTCCGCAGCGGCGCCGCCGCTTTCCTTTCAAAAGGCGACGGGCTTTCCCAGGTGCTCTCCGAGGTGGAGCGTCTTCTGGGCGCGCCCGCCGCGGCGGAAGCCCCCGCCGCCAGGCCCGCCCCGGCCCCCGCTCCCGCGCCGGCCGCCCCGCCGGCGCCGTCCGCCGGGCTTATTCTTGTCGCCGACGACGACCCCGAAACGCGCGCTATCCTGCGCCGTTTCCTGTCCTCCCTGTCCTATGAGGTCATCGAGGCCGGGGACGGGGCCGGGGCGCTCGCCCTGGCGCGCTCGCGCAGACCCGATATACTGCTGCTGGATATTTCCATGCCGAAGAAGGACGGGCTGGAGGTGCTTAAGGAACTGCTCCCCGAAATGCCGCGTACCGGCTTCATGATGATCACCGGCAACGACAACGAGGAGCTCGCGCGCCAGTGCCTGGAAATGGGCGCCTTCGATTATATAGCGAAGCCGATAAATATAGAGGCCCTGGGCGGAATAATAAAAGCCAGGCTGCTGCTGCAGGAGTAAGGGCTTGTTTATGCGAGGTCGGGCCCCGCCGCCGGCGGGGCTTTTTTTATCGGCGGGTCAGCGGAGTCTTGGTCCTGAAGTAGGCTATGGTCCTCTTCAGGCCCTCTTCGAGGCCCACCCTGGGTTCCCATTTCAGCAGTTTCTTCGCCCTGGCTATGTCGGGGCGGCGGACCTTGGGATCGTCCTCCGGGAGGGGGCGGAAAACTATTCTGGACCTGCTGCGCGCGAGGCGCTTTATCGTCTCGGCCAGTTCGAGCAGCGAGATCTCGTGCGGGTTGCCCAGGTTCACCGGCTCGTTCTCCTTGCTCATCAGCAGGCGGTAGATCCCGTCTATCAGGTCGGACACGTAGCAGAGGCTGCGGGTCTGCGAGCCGTCCCCGTAAACCGTGATAGGTTTTCCTTTCAGGGCCTGGGTCATGAAATTGGGGACGGCGCGGCCGTCCTCCAGGCGCATATTCGGCCCGTAGGTGTTGAAGATGCGCAGCAGGCGTACCTGCATCTTATGGTAGCGGTGGTAGGCCATGGTCATGGCCTCGGCGTAGCGCTTGGCTTCGTCGTAGACGCCGCGGGGGCCGATGGGGTTCACATTGCCCCAGTAGGCCTCGTGCTGCGGGTTTATGAGCGGGTCGCCGTAGACCTCGGAGGTGGAGGCTATCATGAAGACGGCCTTCTTCTCTTTCGCCAGGCCCAGCGCCTTGTGGGTGCCCAGCGCGCCTACCTTCAGGGTCGGTATGGGGAATTTAAGATAGTCTATCGGCGAAGCCGGGCTGGCGAAGTGCAGTACGGCGTCCAGTTTGCCGGGCACGTGCAGGTAGTTGGTGACGTCGTACTTCGTGAACTCGAATTCCGGGTCCTTCAGCAGGTCCTCTATGTTGGCGATATTTCCGGTTATGAAATTGTCTATGCCTATTACGGCATGCCCCTTGCCCAGCAGGTAGCGTGAAAGGTGGCTGCCCAGGAACCCGGCCGCGCCGGTGACTAATATTCTCATGGATATATCCTTATCTATCGTAACTGCTCAGATGCTGCTGGAGGGTTGGACGGGGTTCGCGGGGCAAGGCTATGCCAGTGCCGTATCAAGAGCTATGCTCATCAGACGGCCAAAACCCCGGCTGACCCGAACCCCATGTAGCGACCTATGGGCGACCGACCGATTTGTACGTCCAGCCGAGCTCCCGCATTTCGGCGGGGTCGTAGAGGTTGCGGCCGTCCACCATGATGGGGTGCTTAGCCGCGGCCTGGAGCTTCTTCTGGTCGAGTCCGGCGAACTCCTTCCACTCGGTGACCAGGCAGACGCAGTCGGCGCCCCTGGCGCAGTCGTAGGCGTCCTTCGCGAAATAGATGTCCTTGATGCACTTTTTGGCGTTCTCCTGCGAGACGGGGTCGTAGCCGCGCACCTTGGCGCCGCGCCTGAGCAGCTCGCGGATTATGTCTATGGACGGCGCGAAGCGCATGTCGTCCGTCTCCGGCTTGAAGGCCAGGCCCAGCAGCGCCACGGTCTTGCCCTCGATGTTCCAGAGTTCCTCTTCTATCTTCCTGAGCAGCCACAGCTTCTGGCCCTCGTTGATCTCCTTCACGGTCTTGAGCAGGGCGAAGTCGTAGCCCACCTGAGCGCTCAGCCAGTAGAAGGCTTCCAGGTCCTTGGGAAAGCAGAAGCCGCCGAAGCCTATGCCGGCCTTCAGGAAGGCGGGGCCTATGCGCTTGTCCAGGCCCATGCCCCGGGCCACGTCCTCGACGTTGGCGCCGGTCTTCTCGCAGACGTTCGACACGGCGTTGATGAAGGAGATCTTGGTGGAGAGGAAGGAATTGGAAGCGTGCTTGATGAGCTCCGCGCTCTTCACGCTGGTGACCACCAGGGGGCCCTTTATGGGCTTGTAAACGCGGCGCATCAACTCTTCGGCCTGCCTGGAAGAGACGCCCACCACCACGCGGTCCGGCTCCAGGAAGTCCCAGACGGCCGTGCCCTCGCGCAGGAATTCCGGGTTGGAGGCCACGTCGAAAGGGATGTTCTTCTTGTTGTGGCGCTTTACCGTCTTGATGATCCAGTCGCAGGTGGCCACGGGCACGGTGGATTTCTCCACTATCACCGTGTAATCGGTCATGTTCTTCGCGACTTCCTCCGAAACTTTCTCTATGGCGGAGAGGTCGGCGGAGCCGTCCTCGCGGGGCGGGGTGCCCACCGCTATGAAGACGGCCTCGGCGCGGCGGCCGCCGTGGTGCATGCCTTCCTTGATGGAATTGGCGAAGTGCAGCCGCCCGGCCTTCACGTTCTTTTTTACCACGCGCTCCAGGTCGTCCTCGAAGATGGGCATCACGCCTTTCTCGAGCAGCTTTATCTTGGCCGGGTCGCTGTCCACGCAGACCACGCGGTGGCCTACCTCGGCCAGGCAGGCCCCGCTGACCAGGCCCACGTAGCCCGCTCCCACCACGCAGATATTCACTTTGTCGTTCCTGGTCTTTTTCATGGAGGCTCCGGAGCTAATTCCGCTCTTTGAAGTCCGCCCCGGCCGCGGCGGCCCCGTCGGCGGGGTCGCAGGCGACCTCGCTGTCCTTCTCGGCTTCGATCTCATGGGCCCTGGCCAGCTCGCAGGCGCGCTTCTTCTCCGCCATGCCCATGAAGTAGATGGCTATGAGGATGGCGGCCAGGCCGAACCAGTCCTCCATGGCCGGCGGCTTCTGGCCGGCTATCAGCCACCAGACCACCAGGGTGGCCACGGTGCCGGCCACCAGGGAGGTGACGCGGTTCACCAGGCCGGCGAAGGTGGCGGTGCGGCCCTTGAACATGAACAGGAACACCGAGAAGAAGGCCACGAAGCCGAACGGCACGCCCGAGAGTATTCCTTCCTTCCAAAGGGCCGGGGTATTGACCAGCGCGTCCTTGAACTGGAAGTTGAAGGTCTTGGGGTCGGCCGCGGCCAGGTCCACCGAGTAGAACAGTATGGCGCCGGCTGTCAGGAGGGCTATGGTGGAGGCTATCTGCTCCACGGCGAAAAAGCCCTTGGTGTCGTAGACGGCGTCTTTCTTGCGGGTGTTCTTGTAGTAGTTGAAGATGTAGATGCGGATGGAGTAGGCCGTCAGGTAGGCGCCGAGTATCGTCATCGCCGCCGCGTTATGCAGGAAGTCGAAGTCGCCGGACTTGACGTAGATGAACTTGATGCTGACCGCGGCCAGCGCGAAGACCACGGCCAGGTTCTCTTCCCAGTAGACGGTCTTCTTGAGCAGGCCCTGCTTGATCTGGATCGTGTCGATGAGGCGGCTGATGACGATGACGCTGGCCCGCATGATGATCATGGCCACCATCACCGAGATGGGCAGCACGTACATCAGCGTCGTGGTCGGGATGATGACGGCGGTGCAGATGCCGGAGGGGATGATGTAGAAGAACTCGCGCGGCATGTTCAGGCCCAGGAAATTTACGCGGTCCGTGGACTGGAACTTGTACCAGCCCCAGACGATCACTACCAGGTTGCAGATGAGCAGGCCGCCGATGGTGTTGTAGACCGTATAGGTATTCCCGCCCATGCCGAGCGTTTTGGCGAAATACTTGGCGAGGTAGCCGGTGATCGCGTAGAGGACGAAATAGCTGAAAGCGTACTGCAGCAGCCTTTCCGTGGTGCCCTCGCGGGTCTTCTGCGTGAAAACGGTGTGCAATGTTCTTAACATAACTCCAGTTCCTTATTCCGGTCCCCGGCAGGGTTCAAGCCGCGCTGCCGGATATCCATTTATTATTATAAATAAGAAGGGCCGCCTGCAAATCGGGCGGCCCTGGAACCGGTCGAAGCCAGGTCAGGCTTTGGGCGCCCGCCTGCGCGAGAGTTCGGCGGCCTTCTTTATCTTGGCCACCAGCGCCTCCATCTCGAAAGGCTTGACCAGATAGTCCATGGCGCCGAAGAGCAGGGCGTCGTTGAGGGTGGCGGCGTCGTTCAGGCCGCTGACGGCGATTATGGGTATATGGGCCGCGGCGTCCTTGGCGCGGATGTCGCCCATGAGGCTTATGCCGTCCACGCCCGGCATCATGATGTCCATGAGGATCACTTCGGGCAGCTCTTCCGGCCGGGCCGAAGAGAAGAAATCCCTGGCTTTTTTCGGGTCGACGAAAGTGCGCACCTCGCAGCCGGCCGCGGCCAGCCCCGTCTCGTAGATCTCGAGGATGGTTTCGTCGTCGTCCACCGCCGTTACTTTTATCCGGGATTCTTCCGCCATAGGTTTATTCTAACAAAAAATCCGCTCTTTTTTATCCCGCTCCGGCCGTCAGCGCGGGAAAGCCGGGCGTTCAGCGCCCGGTCTTGTCCGCCGCGGCCGGCTTTTTGGGGACCTTCTTCTGCGCCGGCGCGGCCAGGGGGGAGGCTTTCCTCTCGGCCTCCAGCAGCTGGCATTTGAAGGTGCCGCGGGTGCTGGGGACGTAAAAAAGCGTGCGCAGGCCGTAAAGGCGCCGGCTGGAAATATATTCCTGCAGCTCCTTGAGCGCTTCCCCGGTCTCTATGGGCACCAGGCGGTGGGGTTCCTTGATGGCGGTCATCAGCGGCTTTATCGTCTTCAGGTCGTCGGTCTCGATGTTCTTCACTTCGCCGTTCACCCCGGCCTTCGCCCTGAAAGAGTCGAGGGCCTCGCCTTCCACCGTTTCGGCGCGCAGGAAGGAGAGCGCCTTTTTTTCCCGCGGCAGCACGGCCACCGCCTTTTTGACCTCGTTGAAGGCGTAGGAAAAGGCCTCGCCGAAATTATTGAGCGGGGCCTCGGTGCGGGTGAGCTCGCCGCTGATATAGGCGGAGATCTTGAGCATGTCGCCGCGGTAGAACACCATCTTGCTGCGTTTCACGTTCTGGGAATTGATGATCTCCGAGTTCTCGATCTCGCGGAAGAAATCCTTCACCAGCTGCGGCTTTATGGCGCCGCGCCGGGTCAGCACGCTTTTGGAGGTCTCTTCGCGCATGACGGCCTGGCCGTCCTGAGCCACCTCCAGGTAATATTCCCGGCCGGTCTCGATGGCTGAAATGGTCATCCAGGCGGCCTTCGAGCGCGCTCCCTGGCTGTAGGGCCGGAAAGCCGCGAGGGCCGCCGCTGCCGCGGCCAGGGCCGCTATCAGCAGGAGGCGTTTCATGGCGTCTCTACCGCCCTGTCCGCCGACCAGGCCCGGCCGTACTTCCAGGAGACCCAGGCGAGGGCGAGGAAAACCAGGTTCTGCGCGAATTCCCGGCCTATTGAATTGCCGCCGCCGCTGCCGAAGCAGCCGCAGGAGGTGATGGGCAGCCCGCGCAGCCAGGCCTGGCCCAGCAGCGCTTCGAAGCCCAGCAGCGCGGCGCCGATGAACAGGGCGTTGCAGCGGGTGAATACCCCGGCGGCCAGCAGCAGCCCGGCGTACAGCTCCAGCCAGGGCACCGCATAGGCGGCCCAGAGCGACAGCTCCGCGTTCAGGACCTTGTAGCCCTCTATGGCGAAGCCGAATTCCTCGGCCGGGGAAAGGGCCTTGACCAGGCCGGAGTAGATGAACAGGCCGCCGAGCGCCAGCCGCGCCAGCAGGCCGAGGATGTCCCTGGTCTTCTCGTTCATGGTTTAGCGGCCCTCAGGATATTGTCGAATTTCCTGGCCTGTTCCACCAGCTGGCCGGCGCCCACGGCGCGTTTGCCGTTGACGAAGAAGGTGGGGGTGGCGTCCACGCCTTTCATGTCGCCCTCGGCTATGTCCAGCTTCAGGCGGTTGAGGACCTCGGGGGAGTCGGCGCAGGCCGCCATTTTTGGCCAGTCCAGCTTGAGCCGGACGGCGAAGGCTTCGAATTCTCCCGGCTTCACCTTGGCCGTCCCCCATTTTTCCTGGTTCTCGAAAAGGAGTTCGCTGTATTCCTTGAATTTCCCCTGCTCGCCGGCGCAGTCGGCGTAGGCGGCGGCGTGGAAAGACCAGGGGTGGATGTTCACCAGCGGGTAATGCTTGAAGCTGACCCGCAGGCCGGGGCCGTAGATCTTGATCATCTCGTCCACCTTCACCGCGGCGTAGCGGCAGGCCGGGCAGGCGAAGTCGGTATATTCGTAGATCTGCACCGGGGCGCTCCCGGGGCCGAAGGTGCGGAAGGCCGGCGCGGGGCGCTCGGGGCCCATATTGAACTGGCGCGCCAGCAGCACGGCTATGGTGGAGACGAAAATTATTATGCCGGCCAGGGCCAGCAGGCGCGCTTTAGTGCGGTCTATCATCGTGAAATTATATCACTTTTACTATTTTCGCGGGGGAGGCTGCGCCTTTTATTAAAAGTATTTTCCTGGCATTT
Organism: Elusimicrobiota bacterium; assembly: GCA_016207645.1. GTDB lineage: Bacteria > Elusimicrobiota > Elusimicrobia > Elusimicrobiales > UBA9959 > UBA9959. The sequence continues at coordinate 27,603 of JACQPH010000036.1, read as the reverse complement.
ATACCCAGCTCCACCGAGAGCTGGCGGATGGCCGAGGCATTGGCCAGGCCGCGCTCGGCCGGGGCCTTGGTCCAGATCTCATAGGCGTCGGGGGCTTTCCTGAAGACCTTGTCCCGCCGCGAGTCCGGGTGGACCTTGAGCTTTATGAACATAGCAGGGATTCCGAAGTCATGTCCTCCGGCTGTTCCAGGCCCATGACCTCCAGCACGGTGGGGGCTATGTCGGAAAGGATGCCGTGCGGGCGCAGCTTCACTTTGTCGGCGTCCCCGGCGATATAGATGAACTCCACCGGGTTGGTGGTGTGGGAGGTCTTAGGCATGTTTATTTTGTAGTCCCACATCTCCTCGGCGTTGCCGTGGTCGGAGGTGACCATTACGGTGTAATCGTGCTTGAGGGCCGCGTCCACCAGCATGCCTACGCTTTCGTCCACGATCTCCACGGCCTTCACCGCGGCTTCGTAGATGCCGGTATGGCCGACCATGTCGCAGTTGGCGAAATTGACCAGGATGAAGTCGTATTTCTCCGAGGCTATTTCCTTCACCGCCTCCTCCCGCACTTCGGGGGCGTCCATCTCGGGATGCTCGCCGAAGCTGGAGGGGTCCCAGTGGCCTTTCAGCTCCTCCTGGTCCTCGTTCTTGTAGGGCTCGGTGCGCTTGCCGTCGAAGAAGGAGGTGACGTGCTTGAATTTCTGGGTCTCCGCCAGGCGCAGCTGCCTCAGGCCGTGCTGCGAGAGGACCTGGCCGAGCAGGTCGTCCATGGCGCCGCCTTCGTCCATCGGCGGCAGGGCGCTGAACCTGAACTGGTCGTAATAACGGGTGAGGCCGCAGTATACGATGTCCATTTTCTTCCAGCGGTTCCCGGGGTAATTGTCCTCCACGAAGGCCTTGGTGAGCTGGATGGCGCGGTCCTGGCGGAAGTTGAAGTGCACTACCGAGTCGCCGTCCTTCATGCCGGGATAATCCCCGACTACGGTGGGGGGGATGTATTCGTCCACTATGGGCTGGCCGTTGGGGTTCTTCAGCGCCGCATAGGCGTCGTTGAGGGTTTTTTCGGCCGCGGGGGATCTGGCGCCTTCGGCTTTGGTTATGGCGTTATAGGCAGCATCGGTGAGCTTCCATTTCTCGCCGCGGTCCATGGCGTAGTAGCGGCCCATGATGGTGCCGACCTGGGCATTGCCGGTCTCCTTTACGACCTCTTCGAGCATTTTGAGGAAAGAGAGGGCGCTGCGCGGGGGCGTGTCGCGGCCGTCGGCGAAGAAGTGGATATAGACTTTCTTAATGCCGCGCTTTCCGGCTTCGCGCATGATGGCGTACAGATGGTCCTGGTGGGCGTGCACGCCTTCGTCCTGGACCAGGCCCATGAGGTGGAGGGCGGAGCCTTTCTTTACCGCGTTGTTCAGCGCGGCGGCGAGGGCGGGGCAGCTGAAGAAGGTCCCGTCCTCTATCATGTCCATGATGCGCTTGAGTTCCTGTATGACAATGCGGCCGGCCCCCATGTTGAGGTGGCCCACTTCGGAGGAGCCCTGGTACCCCTTAGGCAGGCCGACGGCTTCCCCGGCGGGTTCGAGCACGGTGTTGGGATAGGTTTTAAGATACCTGTCCATATTGGGCTTCTTAGCATTGGCGACGGCGTTGAACTTGTCCGGCTTGGCTATCCCCCACCCGTCCCGCACGATAAGGAGCACTTTTTTTCCGGCCATGATATATCCTTGAAACCCGATATCCACCGCTGCTGATATTCTAGGAAATAAGGAAGGCTTATTTCTTCACCGAACCGCTGACGGTTTTGACCGAGGGGTTCTTGATGTCGCTGCCGGAATAGTCTATGTCGCCGCTGACCGTCTTTATGACGGCGCTTTCGGCGGCCGAATCGGTTATCAGCACGTCGCCGCTGATGCTCTGCGTCAGCAGCGAATTGAACTGCGATTCCTTCACTTCCACGTCCCCGCTGACCGTTTTGACCGCGACCTCGCTGCCGTTCTTCAGGCTGGAGACGGAGATGTCCCCGTTCACGCCCTTGAAGGCCGAGGCGCCCTCGGTCACGAAGCCGCTGACCACGATATCCCCGTTCACGCTTTCCACGGACAGCGCGGCCAGGCTGGAGGGGAGGAAGACGGTGGCGTCGCCTATCAGGGCTTTCCCGCCGCTTTTGGTCTTTATCTTTATCTCCCCGTCCTCGAAGCAGGCTTCGGCGTCGCCCTCCGACTTCTCCAGGAGTTCCACGGTGGCCTTCGCGCCGGGCTGGTCGTGGCCGGCCACGGTCAGGTCGCCGCTCAGGGTCTTTATCCTGAAGGTGGTCCAGCCGTACTTCTCGGCCGAGAGCTCCACCTTGCGCGAACAGGCGGAGCCGGCCCCGTTCATCCCGCCCAGGGCGCCTTTCAGCGCGGCGCCCACGGTCTCGCCGACCGTGCCGCAGGCCCTTTCCCTGCGGCCGGACCAGAAGCCGGCGCCCTTGGCGAAAGAGATCCCCAGGATTATCGCCGTCAGGCCCAGGATGGTCACCGACACTATGCCGAGGGCGGCCAGCCCCAGCACCCCGAAGCCGAGGTATTTCAGCATGATCTTCGTATCCGCCCCCAGCGGCCCCACATTGTTCAGCAGGTAGGCCAGGCAGGTCACGAGGATGGCGAGCACCGTAAGTTGTATCAGTCCCTTTATCATATTCTCTCCTGTTTCTCCGGGCGGCTTTGCCGTCCCTTCCCTATATTTGACACGCTGAGCGCTGAATTGTTTCAGACTATTTTAAAAATCCAGTTCTTTCCTGACCTGCTCCTTGGCGCGCAGGAGCTGTATCTTTACCGTGTTGAGGGGGATGCCGAGGGCGTCGGCTATCTCCTGGTAGGACCTGTCCTCGAAATAATGGAGCTTCAGGACCACCTTGTATTTCACCGGGAGGTCCTCTATTATCTCCTTTATCCTGGAAAGGACCAGCTCCCTGTCGAACATTTCGTCGGCCGCGCCCGGCTCTTCGGGTATGGTCTCCGCGAGGGCGTCGTCCAGCTGGGTTTCGCGGCCGGCCTTGCGTTCCGACCAGTTCATGCTGTGGTTGTAGGCTATGCGGTAGAGCCAGGAGGAGAACCTGGAGTCGCCCCTGAACTTCCCGATGTTCTCGTAGGCTTTCAGGAAGACCTCCTGGGTGAGGTCGCGTGCCTCCTCTTCCAGCCTGACGAAGCCTTTCACCACGTTGAAAATGAAGTCCTGGTGCTTGAGCACCAGTTCGCCGAAAAATTCCTTTTCGCCGCCGGCTATCCTTTTCAGGAGGCCTTCTTCATTTTCCATGTTCGGGGCTTACCGTCAGAACCAGAGCGCGCTGAAACCAGCGCCGCAGGCGCGCGGCGCGAAAACATACCTGTATTGTAGCTCTTTGGCGGGAGCCGTCTCCCGCCCGAAAGCCGCGCCCGCCAGTTCGATAAGTCTTTTCATCATATTCCTCCCTCGTCCGCGGGTTCCTCCCCGCACAGGATATGACACGCCCGCGCGGAAAATGTTTCATGGAAAATAATAGAATATGGACGGCGGGAGAAAATCCGGGCGCTGCCGAAAGAACGGACGTGAAAAATTTCCTCGACGAACTGACACCCGCGCCCGGGAGGGCGGGGGCGGACCTCGAAGCTCTCAGGGCCTCCGGCTTTCCGATCGTGCTTTACGGGGACGGCTGGTACGCGCCCTATGTGCGGGAATACCTGGCCCGTTCCGGGCTGAGCCCCGCGGCCTGCTTCGCGGACGACGGCTGCGCCGCTTCCGCCGGGACCGTCTCCTTCGGCGAGATAGAGCGGCGCTTCGAAAGGTTCAACGTCGTTATAGCCTTCGCTAATTCCAGGCTGGCCGAAGAGAAGCTCCGGCGGAAGGACAGCGGGCGTCTAGCGGGCGTCTATTCTTTCGACGTGATAGGCACGCTGCTCGATTATAAGCTGGACCGCGCCTATCTCGAGCGGCATGAAGAGAGCTTCCGCCGGGTACACGGAATGCTCGGGGACGAGCTGTCCCGGAAAACCTACGCCGCTTTCCTCGGCGCGAAACTGGGCGGCGGCGCCGGGCCGCTGTACGAGGTGCTGCGCAAGGACCAATATTTCCCGGAAGACATAATAAAGCTTTCGGACCGCGAAGTGTTCGTGGACGGCGGGGCTTACACCGGGGATACCCTGCTTACTTTCATACGGAAAGCGGGGAATAAGTACGGCCGCTGCTACGCTTTCGAGCCTGAGCCGGAGAATATTAGCAAGTTGAAAGAGCTGGCCGGCAGGCAGCGGTTCCGCGCTGTCAGCGTGATAGGCAAGGGGTTATGGAGCAAAGCGGATACGCTGCGCTTTACCGCCTCGGAAGGGCCGGCCGGTTCGGCGATATCGGAAACAGGGGCCGTCTCCATAGAGACGGAGGCCATAGATAATGCGGCCCCCGACGCCACCTATATAAAACTGGACGTGGAAGGCGCGGAACTCGAGGCTTTAAAGGGCGCCGCGGGCACCATAAAGAAAAACCGCCCCAAGCTGGCCGTCTGCCTGTACCATAAGCCCGGGGACCTTTTCGAAATACCGCTGTTCATCAAGTCCCTGGTGCCGGAGTACAGGCTTTTCCTGCGCCAGCATCAGCCGGTTTCCTGCGAGCTGGTGCTGTACGCCGTGCTCTGACGGTTACAGGGGGCGGCGTCTTTTTGTATCATTAGGTTCATGCGGAACGCGACAGCTTTTTTCTTCGCCCTGGCGCTGCTGGCCGGCTGCTCCGGGAACAGGAAGTCCGACAGCGCGGCCGGCGGCGGGAGCGATCTGCCGGCCAGGGCGGTCGCCGGGGCCAGGCCGGCTTTCGCTCTCCCCGGCGTCCCTCTGAGGGAGGACGCGCAGCCCGCAGCCGCGGAAAAGGAGCCGGAAGCGCCGGCGTCGTCAGCCGCTGCGGCGGCCCCGGAGCAGGCTGCGCCCGCCGAGCCCGTCGCCGAAGCCAGGCCCGCCGAAGACAAGCCGGCCGAAGCGGCCCCACCCGCCCCCGCGGCGGCTTCGGGGGACCTGGATTTCCACCTGGCCGCCGCCGGAAAGTATTCCGTAAAGAAGAAATACCGCTCGGCGGCCGCCGAATACGGCGCCGCTCTGGGTTTCATTCCCGCCGGGGACGCCCGCGCGGTGCACGCGCTTGAGCGGCAGGGCGCGATGCTGCTGAGGGCGGGGGACGAGCCTGGGGCGAAGGAGTATTTCCTTTCCGCCATCAGCAGGGCCGGGGAACTCGGCACTTCGGGGAAAGACCTCTCCAACGCCTACCTCGGCCTCGGCTACTGCCTGGAAAAAGCGCACAAAGTGAAGGACGCCATCGGCAGCTATGAAAAGGCCAGGAGGCTCGCCTCCGGCAAAAAGGCCAGGGCCCGGATCTCCAGGACCATAAACGACCTGAAAAAAGCCGCGAAATAAAATATTCGCGGCAACTGTTCGGCACGCCGGACCCCGCGGGGGACCTGAACAGTAACCTTTCGCGGCTTATTTTTTTCCGTCAGATCCGGAGCGTGACGCCCGCGGCCAGGGCGAAGTTCTCGGCCGCGCGGGTGAGGCCCAGTTTCAGCCCGGCGTCCAGGTCCAGCGCGGGGTAAGGCGACCAGACCAGGCCGAAGATGGAAGCGACCGGGTTGGACGGAGGATCCTTGATCGTGCCGGTGGCGGCTGAGAGTTCGGCCGTGGCCCGCAGCTCGGGGAATATTTCCCGGACGGCCGCGGCGGAGGCCTTAAGTATGTTCTTATTCTCGTCTATGGAATTGCTGTTCAGCAGGAAGCCGGCGTTCAGGTAGAACTCCCAGGGCCCCCGCGCCGTGCCGGCTATCCCGTAAAGCCAGACCCCGCCTTTGCCGGCGCCGAGGCTCCTGGCCTCGTCCCCGGCCGGCAGGGAGAAGCCGGGCCGGAGGGCCAGGGTCCACTCCGCGCTCCTGGCCGTCCGGAATTTGGCTTCTATAGAGGCGTCGCCGAGGCCGCTTTCCGAGATGCCGCGCGAATTCCAGCCGTGCCAGGGTACCGTGACCATCAGGTCCACGCCGTCCAGGAAGCCGTAGCTGAGTCTCGCCGAGGCCCCGGTGGAGTAGCGGTCCGCTCCCTCTTTCGAGACCGAGTAATCCAGCCAGCCTTCCAACTGCTTCCCCTCCTTCCCCAGGAATATCGTGTCCTCTCCGGCCAGGTGGGTAAAAGCGAGCGCCGGCGCGGAAAATAAAGCCACGGCCAGGGCGGCCGCCGAAAATGATCTTTTCATGAACCCTCCTACCGGTATTATATACCAGATAGAAGCCCGGGAGGAAGCGGCGGGGAGAAAACGGGGAAGGCCGGCGGCCCTATTCCGGGGAGCGGAGAGCGGGGGGGAGGAAGCCGAGGATCTCGGCGCCGGCGCTGCGGCCCTCGCGCTCCATGGTGAACCTGGCTGAAACTATGGTGAAAAGGCCGGGGCCGGCGCCCAGCCACCGCTCCACGGCGGCGCAGTCCCCCTGGAAATGCGCCGGCACGGAGGGAACGGCGCTCTTGCCGAAAGCCCTGAGCAGGGCGTTGGCCAGGGCGTTGAGCAGGATATTGCCTATCTCTATGACGGTGACGTCCGGCTGTTCCTCGCATATCGGCCCGTAATACAGCTCCTCCGCGAAGCACCTGGAAATATGCTTTATGTCCCCGGGGTCGAAGAGGATGGCGGTGACGAAAGGGACGGCGCCCTTTATCTTGATCCGTATGGCGGCGGCGGGCCTGCCCGCCCGCTCGGCGCACCTGATAGTGCCGCGGGCCTCGCCGCCGTAAACGCGCACGCCGGCCAGCTTCCAGGCGCCGGGAGAGACCTCGGTCATCCTGTTCATGCTTTTTTCAAGGCCGGCCGTGACCACCCGCGCGAGTTCGTCTTCGTTCATGTTGTCCATCCGTGCGCGCCCGCTATTTGATCAGTTCGAAGGCGTTCCTCAGGTCCGTCTGGGAGAAGGGCTTGAAGATCACCGCCGCGGCGCCCTTGCGCTTGAGCTCCGCCGTCACGGCGTCCTGGTCCACCGCGGTCAGCATTATCACCTTGGCCGCCGGCGAGAGCCTGCGCATCTCCTCCAGCACCGCTATGCCGGAGATGCCCGGCATGATTATATCCAGCAGCACCGCCTCGGGGCGCAGTTCCACGAAGGCTTTCAGCGCGCTCTTGCCGTCGTCGGCTTCGCCGACGATCTCGTGCCCGGCCCTTGCCAGGCTTATCTTCAGCAGTTCCCTCGTGCTGTCGTTGTCGTCCACTATAAGCACTTTCATGGTTCCCCCGTGAATGAACCGGGCTCGCGATACGCCGGGAAAAAGAGCCGCGGCATACGCATAGCCTAACAGGCCCGCCCCGGTTTGTCAAGTTCGGGCGGCTCTCCGGCGGCGCCGGGAAAAACAAGGCCGCCGGGATAGTTCCCGGCGGCTCCTGTCCGGCGGCGCGCTAGGAGCCTGTCCGACATAAGCAATTTCGGCTGCAATTGCCGTTTTTTGCCTGCGCCTTTGCGCCGCTCAACTCACAACCTCCGTCGAGGGTGCTTGTTTCGCGGCGCTTCGGCTCGGCCTCAAAACCGGCAATTTCGCCTTGAAAGCCTTATGTCGGACAGGCTCCTAGGGTATGAACTTCTCCAGCACGGAGATCTTGGTCACCGCCTCGCCCTTGCCGCCTTCCTGCGCCACCACGGAGGCCATCCGGCAGCCGGCCGGGGAGTTGACGAAGTCCACGTCGCCGCGCACCAGTATGCCCTCTATCAGCCCGGTGTCCGCGTTGAAGACCGCGCTGCCCGAATTGCCGCCGAAGGTGTCCAGATCGGCCTTGAAGAAATACTTCGGGCCGGCGTCGCGCACTTTAGCGGCGCCCGCTACTTTCACGGGCAGGCCCACCGGGTGGCCTATCACGAACAGCTTGTCGCCCTTGGCCGGTCTGGCCTTCCTGTGTATCGGCAGCGGTTTGCGGCCGGGCACTTTCCGGTCCAGCCTGACGAGCGCGAAGTCCGGCCCGGGCCCGCCGTTGAACACGCTGGCGAAGAAGCCGGGGTTCATGTCCAGGTCGCGCTTGATGATGCCGGAGCAGCCGTACACGTCCTCCGCGGGCACCGACCGGGGATAATCGCCGGCTTGTTTAAGAGAGTAGCCGAACACGAACCTGGTGGCGGCGCATTTGGCCTCGTCCAGCACGCAATGGCCGGCGGTCATTACAATGTCCTCGCCCACCAGCGTGCCGGAGCAGAAGGCGCCTACGGGCTGTTCGGCGAACCGCTGGCCGGGGCACAGGCCGGCGGCCTGGCCGAAATTCACGGTGCCCAGGGCGGTCCTGCCGTCCGCCGTCCTGAGGTTCTTCGCTTCCCAGAGAGAAACTACCGAGTCGGACAGCGCCCGCATGTCCGCGTCCGCGGCGTAGTAGTCCAGGCGGTCGTCGTCGCCGTAAATGGACTTGGTCCCGCCGGACGCCGCCGGCGGCGCGGGGATGGGCGCTTCCGGGGCCGGGTTCGGGGAGGAGGAGCCGGACAGCTCGCTGTAAGCGCCGTCCGAGACCGCGTCGCGCAGGTCGGAGGGGACAGGCGCGGCGCCGGGCGCCAGGAGCAGGTAGGCCGGGACCAGAGAGGCCAGCAGCAAAGCCGAATGTTTTATCTTCATAGTTCCTCCGTGAAACGCCGTAGACATATCCTAGCAGACAAAACCGGTCCGCGCCAGCCCCCCCCGGCGACCGGCGGTTACTGAGGATTGACAATACCGGTTCTGTCTGCAAGACTATATTGATGCGCCGGCGGGCGCGGAGCCGCGTATATGAAGAGCCTGTTCCTGCTTTCTTTCCTTATCTTGGCGGCCGGTCCCTCCGGGGCGGCCGGCGACGGCTCCGCCGTCGAATGGAAGGACGGCTCCTACGCGGCCGAATTCAGCCTTATAGAGGAAGAGGGACGCTATGACGCCGGGTCCTGGGCAGCGCTGTCGGCCGGAGCGAGAAAGCATGAGCTGGATAATGCCGGGGCCGGGGACCGGGCCGCGGCGCGCCGGGAAGAAGTGCGCGCATACTACGCGGAAATGACGAAGCGCTGGACGCTGGAAGAGGTTTCGGAGAAGCACGCCCTGCTCGACGCCGGCGGCATAAGGGCCGTCGGGATCTGGCTGGGCCGGGACCATGCCGCCTACCTGGAGCGGAAGCGCTCCGCTCTCGCGCCCCTGCGCGATCCCGCCTCCGTCCCTATTACCGAAGAGAGTCTGAAAGCCGCCGCGCAATACCTCGACCCCGGGGCCGTTTCCCAACTGAAAGCGGCCAGGCTGGGCGGCCCCGTCCCGCCGCAGCTGGCGGAGAAAGAAAAGAAGCGCCAGGAGGAGCTCTCCGGCAAGGTGAACGGCGTCAAGGCCGCTTACGGCAAGGCTATCGGCTCCGGCGGCGGCGGAGAGAAATTCTTCGACGGCACGGGGCAGTACTCCGGGGAGCCGCAAGACCCGTCCCCGGGCCTCCCCAGGGGCGCGGGCGGGGAGGCGGTCAAGGTCTCCGGCAATTACCGGCAGAGCTACGCCGCCACCGTCGCCGGCGGCGCGGTGCCGGGGATCGCGGCCGGGACGGTCCAGGCCGCGAAAAAACAGCCCGGCTTCGCGCCGGAAGACCTGAAGCGCATAGATTCCGTGGTGGCGGACATGAAACAGAAGCGCCAGGCCGCCGGTTCGGAGAACGGCTGGCTCGGCAATTTCAGGCAGAGCGTGGGCCTTTCCAAGGCGGACTCCGGCTGCAGCAGCTGGTCCGAGGCCACTATAAGCGCCATCAAGAACGATCCGGTGCTCGGCGAGAAATACGAGGTCGGCTACGTGCGCGGCCTGCGCAACCCCATCGGCGCGGTCACGAAGTGGCCGCCCAGCGTGCCGCTCCCGCTCCCGCACTTCGTGGCCGTGGTCTGGCCGAAAGGCACCGACCCCAACGACACGGCCATCTACGTGGATTCCTGGGCCAAGGACACCAAGCGCGGGCCCATAAAGGACTATACCTACGAGTACAGCTTCGACCCCAAGGACCTGACGCCCACCGTGTATTATGACAGGCAGGTGAAAAAAGAGATAAAGCTGCCGGGCGGCAGGACGCAGGTGGTTACCGAAAACGTGGAGACCCCGATCCCGCTCGTAAAAGCCAACCCCTGGATCTTCGTTAAGTAGGCCTTGACCCGTCCGGGCCGCCTTTCCCGCCCCGTCTTTAACCGCCGCCGGCCGGCGGTTTTTACTTTTGCGGTTTTGGTAGAATAAAGGGAATGACCTCAAAAGGACCGCTCATGCAAAAGATGGACAGCCGCGCCCGTTTCCTGGAACTGAAGCATTTGGTGGGGAATACCCCGCTCATGGCTATAGACTGTACCTATAAAGGGGAACCCCGGCGCATCTACGCCAAAGCCGAGAACTTCAACCTGACCGGCAGCATAAAGGACAGGATGGCGCTTTATATCCTGAGCAAGGCCAGCGAATGCGGGACGCTGGAACCGGGAGCGCCGATAGCGGAGGCCACCAGCGGCAATACGGGCATCTCTTTCGCCGCCATCGGGCGGGCGCTGGGCCACCCGGTCACCATTTTCATGCCGGACTGGATGAGCCGGGAGCGCAAGGACCTCATAAGGAGCCTGGGCGCGAAGATACGCCTGGTAAGTGCGCGGGAGGGAGGCTTCCTGGGGAGCATAAAGCTGTCCGAGGAATACGCCGCCTCCGAACCCGGCTGCTTCCTGCCCCGCCAGTTCTCCAACGAGGACAATGTGGCCGCGCACGAGCTCACTACCGGCCCCGAGATCTGGTCCCAGCTCGCTTTCCAGGGGCTGAGGCCGGACGCCTTCGTCGCCGGGGTGGGTACCGGCGGCACTATCATGGGGGTGGGGCGCTACCTTAAGCGCGTCCATCCCGCCGTGGAAATACATCCCCTGGAGCCGGCCAATTCCCCGACCTTAAGCACCGGCTGCAAGATCGGCAAGCACCGCATCCAGGGCATTTCGGACGAGTTCATCCCGGCCATAGTGCGGCTGACCGAGCTGGACTCCGTGGTAAGCGTGGACGACGGGGACGCCATCGGCATGGCGGGCAGGCTGGCCGCCGAACTGGGCCTGGGGGTGGGCATCTCCAGCGGCGCCAATTTTCTCGGGGCGCTCCTGCTGCAGAACAGGCTGGGCAAAAACGCGGTAGTGGTGACGGTTTTCCCGGACGACAATAAGAAATACCTCAGCACCGACCTGCTGAAGGAGCAGCCGCTCAAGGACGGCCTGCTGTTCCCCGACGTGGAGCTGAAGGCTTTCAGCGCGCTCAGGCGCGTCTGCGCCGCCTGCAGCGGACCGGAGAGCCGTACCGGGCGGCTGTCCCGCCGGGAGAAAGGCTGAGGCGCCGCCGGCCGGCGATGTGCAGGCAGGAGGCGCGGCCCGGCTTTTTTCCGCCGGGCTATTCCTGGGAAATGTATTCTTTAGTGGGCCTGGACTGGTCTATGGTCAGGGTGACCATTTTGGCGAAAACGTCCAGGATGATGACCGCGTTATTGTTCGCGTCCTTGATGTAGGTCTTGCTGAGCCTGCTCACTATGGCCTGGTTCAGTACCCCTATATTTTCGTAGGCCTTGCTCAGCTTCTTGAAATCCCAATCGGGCTCCATGCCCAGCCGCTTCCTGAAATACTGCTGCAGCAGGTAGGAGGACATGGACCTGTAGATGGTCTCGTCCATCGACGAGAAAGGCAGGTGATGCCTGGCCATGGGCTTGAGGATGTTCATCACGGGGCAGCCGCTGGTCACCATGTACAGGCCTATCACCGAGCTCAGCACGCTCTGCAGGCTGGTCCTCTTGAAATACTCCCGCTCCCTGGAGACGACCCGCGCGTCCACGGTCTCGGTGGAGGCTCTGTCGCTGAACATCTGCGTCACCTCGGCCAGGTTCACGGCTATGGGGCAGTACCTGTGGGAAGAACTGTCATGGGGACAGACGCTGCATTTGCAGCAGTCGAGAAGGGCCCAGTCCGGGATCTCCGCCTTCAGCTTCGGCAGGATGTTCAGGGTAGTGGGGTCGAACTCGATATCTACTATCTTCTCTTCCCCGCTGTCGAACTTGATGATGTATTTGTAAAGCATAGCCGTTAAAGTTCCGGGAACGGGCCCGCCCGCGGACCTCTATATGTATTTTACATAATAGAGAGGCGGTCGGAGCGGTTTTTCAGGAGGCCGTTTCCTTGTGGTAATCGAAGGTGGCTACCATGGCCCTGAAGAAATAGTAGGCCAGGACCGCGGTCACGAAGATCCCGGAAAACTTGCCGGTTACCTTGAACATATATAGTTTAGAGGCCAGGTAATACAGGAACATCAGGGTGGCGGCCGTCCTGCTCCTGGCGCGTATGCCGAAAGCCAGGACGAAGATGAGGGCCACGTCCACCAGGGCCCAGGCGTCTATGAGCGAGGCCATGGAGGGCACCATGCTCGCCACTATCACGGCTAAAAGCGTGAACCCGGCGCAGACCAGCGCCGCGACCCAGCCTTCATGTATCTTTTTCAGCGTTTCCGGGTCCGCCTCTTTCTGCGGCTCTCCCGGCAGGACGGCTTTTTTGAAGGGCTCGGGGGAAAGGGCCGACCCGGCGGCAAGGGCGGGCTCGTCCGGCTTGACGGCCTTGTTCAGCACCTCGTAGCACATATTGCAGAAGGCCGCGCCTTCTTCGTTCTCGTACCCGCATTTAGGGCATTTCATTACGCGTCCCTCCCCCCGCAGCCGGTAAGCGGCTTTCCGCGGGATCAATGAAAGATAATACAAAAAAACTACGCGTCCCAGTAGGCTTCCTGCAGGCTGTCCTCTTTTTCCGGCAGGGCGCGCGCCAGGCGCGGCGAGTTCTGGGCCAGGACCTCGAAGCTCACGCGGTTGGCGTACTTGGAGATCTGGGACAGGGAGGAATAGCTCAGGGAATTCACCAGGTTCTTCGGCGAGTTCGGCACTTTGGCCTGGTGGTACTTCCTCGCGCCCAGGTCGTGCAGCAGCGCCGCGAGGGCGCCGTCCCCGGCGCCGTTGGTGTTCTTGATGACCATCGGGCCGCCCAGGAAAGGGCTGATATGGGTGTAGATCTTCAGCGGCCTGGCGCAGTCGCTTTTGCGCATCGGGCGGCTGAATTCGTACATATTGTAGTCCACCAGGGACTTGGTGTGCAGCTTGTGGGTGGTCCTCCTGGCGTACCGCTCGTCCACGTAGCCGCCCAGGTACAGGCCGTGCGCCCCCACGGTCAGCAGGACGAGGTCGGCCAGCTCCAGCGCGTTCTCGGCGGCCAGGAGCGGGTCGCCCAGGCCGGTCAGGGCCAGCGCCTCCCGGCCGTTCATGGCCACGCAGGCGACGTATTTCTTTATGAAGTCCCGGAAGAAATCCTTTTTCGACCCTATCAGGGAACTGGTGCCCAGCGTTATCACCACCGGCACCCCGGCGGCCAGGGCTATTTCGCAGGCCTTTACCGTCGAGCCGAAGATCGGGTCCTTTTCCCCGCGCAGGAGGTAGGCGGAGATAAGCAGCGCCGAGGCTTTCTCTATGACCTCGCCGGGTATGAATTCCGGGGAGAGGTCGTTCATGCAGCCTTTGCTGATGCCGAACGTCCTTTCCCCGTCGGGGGTCACGAAGCACATGGCCCGGCCCAGCGGGTTCTCCGAGGGCTGCAGGTAGGAAAGGTCCACCTTGGAGCTGGTGTTGCGGACGTACTTGAAAGCGTAGTCGCCCAGGGTGATGTTCTTGGCTATCGCCCCCAGGGCCACGGAGCGCTCCTCGGACAGGATGGAATAATTATGCAGGGTGTTCCCCACCGAGCCCCCGGCGTATTCGCCGAGCACCTTCCCCTTCGCCTTCAGCCCGCGGTATATCTCCTCGGCGGCCCGGTCGTCCAGGAGCTGGGATTCGCCTTTTTTCAGGCCGTGCCTGGGCAGGAAATCCTGCTCCACCCCGCATTCTATGTCCACCAGCAGCTGGTCTATGCCCACCAGGCAGAACGGCTCGGTCCGGAGGGAATGCGGGTCGGCGCTTTCCCGCCCTTTCTCGGCGACGGGGAAGTAATGCCTGTTTTTTCTTTTTCCGGGGAATTTCATGGCCTTCGTTCGTTCCGCCGCTATATTATAGGAAATCGGGAGCCGGCCCGTTCCCGGGACCGGGGGCTTTATAAATCGGTATAATAACGGCTGGGAGCCTGAGGGAGGCCGATATGGATGTTATACAAGCTATAGAGAAAAGACGGGCTTACAGGGCGCTGGGGCCGGTGGAGATAACGGATGGGCTGATGAGGGAGCTGGCTTCGGCCGCCCGGCTGACCGCCTCCTGCTTCAACAACCAGCCGTGGAAATTCGTCTTTGTCCGGTCGAAGGACTCCCTGGCGAAGGTGCACGGCTGCCTGAGCAGGCACAATGACTGGGTGAAGAGCGCCTCGCTTATTATCGCCGCCTTCGCCAGGAAAGAGAGCGACTGCGTGATAAAAGAGCGGGAATATTACCTCTTCGACCTGGGCCAGGCGGTTTCGGCCCTGGCCCTGCGCGCCACCGAGCTGGGGCTGGTGGCGCACCCCATAGCCGGCTTCGACAACGAGAAGGTCCGCCTCGCCCTGGGCATACCGGAGGGGAACATGGTGCTCACTCTCGTCAACGTGGGGAAGAAGATAGAGGACCTGGCCGCTCTCACGCCCCAGCAGGCGGCTTCGGAGACCGCCCGCCCGCCGCGCCTGCCGCTGGAGAACATTTACAGCGTGGACGCCTACGACGAGAAACTGGCCGTGAAAGCGGCGCATTGAACCCCGGCCGACCCGAACCCCGTATAACGAGCCGAGCGGTTAACAATAAAAGGAGACTATCATGGCCCAGGAAGAAATAGTTCTGAAGTCGGGTTTAAAATACATAGACCTGGAAACGGGCGAAGGTCCGGCCGCCGTCAGCGGCAGGGAGGTGACCGTGCATTATACCGGCACTTTCCCCGACGGGAAGAAATTCGACAGCTCCGTGGACCGCAACGAGCCCTTCGCCTTCAGGCTGGGCGCGGGCCAGGTCATAAAGGGCTGGGACGAGGGCGTGGCCGGCATGCGCATAGGCGGCAGGCGCAAGCTCTTCATCCCGCCCGCCCTCGGTTACGGCAAAAGGGGGGCCGGGAGCGTGATCCCCCCGGACGCCGACCTCTGTTTCGAGGTGGAGCTGCTCGGCGTGGAGTGAGGCCCGGAATATGAACTCCGTTTTTTCAGGTTCGGCCACCACTGTTTTCGAGACCATGTCGCGGCTGGCCAAGGCTAACGACGCGGTGAACCTCGGCCAGGGCTTTCCCGACGACCCCGGCCCGGAGGAAGTGCGGCGCGCCGCCGCCGAAAGCGTGCTGAGCGGCTGGAACCAGTATCCGCCGATGCTGGGCCTGCCCGAGCTGCGCCGGGCCATAGCCGCTCATTACGGGCGCATGCAGGGCCTGGAGCTGGACTGGGAGAAGGAAGTGCTGGTCACCTCCGGCGCTACCGAGGCCCTGGCCGGGGCGCTGCTGGCCCTGCTGGAGCCCGGCGACGAAGTGGTGCTTTTCCAGCCTATGTACGACGCCTACCTGCCGTTGGTGCTGAGGGCGGGCGGCGTGCCGCGCTTCGTGAACCTGCGGCAGCCGGGCTGGCGGATGAACGAAGAGGACCTGAAGCGCGCTTTCGGGCCGAAGACGAAGGCGGTGCTCTTCAACGATCCCCTGAACCCGGCCGGCAGCGCTTTCCCGCGCGAGGACCTGGAGCTGCTGGGGCGCTATATCCTGAAATATAAGGCTGTGGCCATCTGCGACGAGGTCTGGGAGCACTCGGTCTTCGAAGGGCCCGCCCATGTTCCGCTCATGGCCCTGCCCGGCCTGCGGGACCGCTGCGTCAAGATAGGCTCGGCCGGGAAGATCTTCTCGCTGACCGGCTGGAAAGTGGGGCTGGTCTGCGCCGCGCCGGAACTTATGAAGGCGCTCTCGAAGGCGCACCAGTACCTGACCTTTTCCACCCCGCCGAACCTGCAGGCCGCCGTGGCCTGCGGCCTGGCGCTGGGCGACGGCTATTACCGGGGACTGAAGGATTCCCTGCGGGCCTCGCATGACCGGCTCGCTAAGGGGCTGGAGGGGCTGGGCTACAAGGTGCTGCCCAGCCAGGCCACGTATTTCCTGAGCGTGGACCTCGGTCCCGGCGCGGACGACGCCGCTTTTTGCGAGCGCCTGGTGAGGGAGGCGCGGGTGGCCGCCATACCGGTGAGCGCTTTCTACGCCGTGGACCACCAGCGCTCCATAGTGCGCTTCTGCTTCGCCAAGAAAGAAGCCACGCTGGCCGAGGCGCTGCGGCGGCTGGCCGCCTGGAAATAGGGGGCTTTTCCCGCCAATAAAAAACCCCGGGGAGACCCGGGGTTTTTTTCGCTTCATACGTATTTACTCTTTCTCTATGGGGCTGACGTAGCCGCCGTTCTCCAGCCTGTAGCCCAGGTGGAAATATTCCCTTAAGTCGGCGATGTCCGGCGAGGCGGCCTCTATGGCGGCGGCCCGCAATTCCGTGTCGTTCTCGTAGCGCATCATGTCGTCGAGGAAGCGCTGCACCGAGGAATCGCCGGTGGCGCCGGAAAGGGCCTTGACGGCGGCCAGGCGCACGGGCTTGCGCTCGTTGGAGCTCTTGGCCAGGTCCTGCAGGAGGTCCTTCACCCGGTAATTGCCCACGGCGCCGTAAAGGCTCTTTATCGCCTCTATCTTCGTGGCTTCTTCCTCGTTGCCGTACTTCAGCAGGTCGGTCAGGAGTTCCTGCGGCCTGGAGTTCTGCACGCTGGCGAACAGGCCCCAGATAGCGGCCCGCCTGCCGGCGCCGTCCTTCTCGTTGTACTTTACGGCGTCGACGAGGAAGTCCTGGTAGCGGGAGTTCTGCGCGGCGGCGCCGTAGAGGGCCTTGTAGGTCATCACGCGCAGCTCGCGCGGGTCGCTGCCGTACTTGAGCAGCTCGGTGAAGGCGTCCTGCACCTTATAATAGCCCGAGGCATAGGACAGGGTCCTGGCGGCTTCCACGCGGATGTCCAGGCGCTCGCTCCTGTTCTTGTAGATCTCCAGCACCGGCTCGTTGGCGAAGCTGTTGAGTATATATCTCTTCGCGCTCTTGACGGCGGCCTTGCGTATCTCGGGGTTGGGATCCTCGAGCAGGTCCTCCAGCTGGCTGGAGGTGATGTTCTTGTTGAGGACGGCCGGCTGGGTGACGGGGCGCAGGATATGGGTAGCGCAGGCCCCGGCCGGTTCGCCGGCGCTGAAGTCCGGTTTCACGGCCGGCTCGGTCAGTATGGCGCCGCTCTGGCATTTGAACAGGCACTTATTGTTCTTGAACTCGTAGAACACGCACATGTCCAGCGTGGTCAGCGGGGGCTGGGGGAACTGGTGCTGGTTCTGTATCTGGCTGAGTATGGCGCCGGCGTCGATCGGCGGCATGGGCGGCACCCTGAAAGTATCCGCTTCCGCGGCCTGAACCGGGCTGAGGCCGGCCAGCAGTAATACGGCTGATAATATCTTCATTGTAATGAACCCTCCTGAACCTGTCGGCTTACCGTTAAATACTATCAAAAGCGGGCGGCGGCTCCTTGGGCCTAACGGCCTTGAGTTTTGCGGTCTTTAGGCCTATGATAAGCGTCAAGGCCGCGGCCCCCGGAAGGCCGGCCGCCGCGGTTTTCCAAAGCCGGGCAATTTTAGGGTAAAATATCATCATGCTTATCGAATTAAGTCCCGTTGAAGCCCGGTTGCTCGGTTCGCTGGCGGAGAAATCCCTTACCACGCGCGAACAGTACCCGCTTACTTTCAACGCCCTGCTGAACGCCTGCAACCAGAAGACCAGCCGCGAGCCGGTGATGAACCTGGACACCGACGCCCTGGGCGGGGCCGTGCAGACCCTGATAGAAAAAGGCCTGGTGGAGCGCCTGCAGGCCCCCGGCGACCGCGTCCCCAAATTCCGCCATAACATGGACAGGCTGCTGAACAGCGCGGACCCCAAGCTCATAGGCGTCATGACCGTGCTGCTGCTGCGGGGTCCCCAGACCCCCGGCGAAATAAAAGGCCGCACCGACCGCCTTTGCGAATTCTCCGGCACCGCCGAGGTGGAAGGCCTGCTCCAGGCTCTCTGCGCCAGGCCCGGGGATCCCATGGTGGTCCGCCTGCCCCGCCAGGCCGGGCAGAAAGAAGCGCGCTACCGGCAGCTTTTCTCCGGCGCCGCCCCGGCCGCGCCGGCCGAAGCCCCGGCCGCGGCTCCCGCCGCCCCGGACCGCCTCGCCCTGCTGGAGAAGAGAGTGGAAGAGCTGGAAGCCGGCGTTAAGGCATTAAGGGCCCGCCCCTACTGACAGGCGGCGGCAGGATAGCGGCTTAGAGAAAATGACCAAAAAACTGGCAATACTTTCAGTACTCGTGTTCGCGCCGGCGCCCGCCGGCGCCGAGGCCAGGTTCGTGGACAGGGAAATGCCCTGCCCGGTCTGCGGAAAGACTTTCTACGCCAGGCTGGACCTGAGCGGCGAGCAGTCCGCCGAGATGCGCCTGGACCTGAAGCCGGTGGGCGAGATCTCCTGGCCCTGGCTGCTGCCGGATTGTCCCAAGTGCGGTTTCGTGGTTTACAGGCTCCCTGTTCCGCCGGCCGAGCTCGCCAAGTGCAGGGCGATTACGGCTTCGGAGGAATACAAAAAAGCGCGGGCGCGCAGTTCCTATTACCGCGTCGGGCTGCTTTACGGGCGGCTCGGCCTTTCCGATTACGACGCGGCGAATTCTTTCCTGAAGGCTTCCTGGCAGGAGGAGAACGAGCCGGCGAAGCTCAGTGAGGACCAGGAACTGGCCCTGAAATATTTCACCTCCTGCGCGCGGACCTGCGCCGCCGCCGAGGAGAAGGAAAATTCCCTGCTGCTGGCGGGGGAACTGCTGCGCCGGCTGGGCCGGTTCGACGAGGCCCGGGCCCACCTGGCGAAGCTCCAGGGGCTGAAGGGATTCCAGAAGAATTTCTTCGCGGATATCGTGGAATTCCAGCTGACGCGCTGCGCCAGGCTGGACTCCGCCCCCTACGAGCTGGAGGACGTGCGGGATTTCAAACGGACGCTGGTGGGGAAAGTGAAGCACCGGCTGAAGAAACTGCTGAAACACGTGACCGAAGCCGGCGACAAAGAGGCTGAAGCGTCCCACCTGAAGCGGAAGGATTTCTCGCCCGGCGCCGAGACCCGCTGAAAGGCGCGCCGCTTTCCAGAGGACCGATCTATGGTAAAACTCAACGACGTGAACTCGAAGCTGCTGAAAGCGCACTACGCCGTGCGCGGCAAGATAGTGATACGCGCCCAGGAGCTGGAAGAGCAGGGCAGGAAGATCATTTACTGCAATATCGGCAACCCGCAGGCGCTGAAGCAGAAGCCGATCACCTTCGTGCGGCAGGTGCTGAGCCTGCTGGAATATCCCGCGCTGCTGGACAGCCCGGAAGCCGCGAAGCTCTACCCCGCCGACGCCATAAAGCGGGCGCGCATGATCCTGGAGAAGAACCCCGCCGGCACCGGGGCGTATACGCAGAGCGCCGGCATCCCTTTCATCCGCAAAGCGATAGCGGAATTCATAGAAAAGCGCGACGGCATCCCCGCGGACGCGAACCGGATCATGCTCACCGAGGGCGCGAGCAAGGGCGTGCATACCGCTTTCTCGCTGCTGACCAATAAGCCGAACGACGGCTATCTGATACCGATACCGCAGTACCCCCTTTACAGCGCCGCGATAGAGCTCTACGGGGCCCGGCAGATAAACTATTTCCTGGACGAGAAGAACCGCTGGAGCCTGGACGAGGCGGAGCTGGAGCGCAGCATAGCCGGCGCCGTGAGATCCGGCATAAACCCGGTGGCCATAGCCGTCATCAACCCCGGCAACCCCACCGGCGCGGTACTTTCCAGGAAGAACATCGGCATGGTCATCCGCTTCGCCAAGAAGCACGGCCTGGCCGTCATCGCCGACGAGGTCTACCAGGACAATATCTACGGCGAGGGGCTGGAATTCTTCTCCTTCGCCAGGGTGATGCACGACCTGGGCGAGAAGGACGTCACGCTGTTCAGCCTGCACTCCGTCTCCAAGGGCTTCATGGGAGAATGCGGCCACCGCGGCGGCTACCTGGAGATCCGCAACATGCCCGACGACGTTTACGCCGAGGTGATAAAGCTGCTGTCCATCGGCCTCTGCGCCAATGTGGACGGCCAGCTGGTGACCTATCTTATGGTGGACCCCCCTAAGCCCGGCGAAGAGAGTTATGAACTTTACGCCAAAGAGCGCGGCGCGATACTCGGCGACCTGAAGGAAAAAGCGGAAATACTCGGAAAGGGCCTCAACGAGATAGAGGGGATGACGGTGGATATCCCCGAGGGGGCGATGTACGCTTTCGTCAAATTCGACCTGCCGCACCCGAAAGGGATGGACCCGGAGGCCATGTCCCCCGAAGAGCGGCATAAGTATGAGGCCGCGCGGGACGCCAAGTACTGCCTGCGCCTCCTCGAAGGCACCGGCATCTGCGTGGTTCCCGGCTCCGGCTTCGGCCAGCACCCGGGCACCCTGCATTTCCGCACCACCTTCCTGCCCCCTAAAGAGGATATCCTGGCGCTGGTGGAAAAGCTGAAGAAGTTCCACGCCGCCTACGTCGCCAAACTGCTGGAAAACTGACCGTGAGAAGGTGGAGAAGGCGACACACAACTTATCCGGTTGCGGAGAATTTAGTTGTGTGTCACTGTTTTAGCATAACTCTATGGGGATAAAGGGCGGCTCCGGCGCAAATTGGAAAAAACTCTTCCCGCCCGGGAGCGCGGCGTATCAGCAATGGCTGGACTTCGCGCTTATGCGGAAAAAGGACGGTTTCTTTGCCGAGGCCGAAAGGGCGCTGCTGGAATCGATAAGGCTTAACCCCGGGGTCTATCATTCCCACGCGGTCCTGGCGGACCTGCTTTTTAAGCGAGGCCGGTTCGGGGAGTCGTTGCTCCACGCCCGCAGGGCCGTCGCCCTTAAGCCGGAAGACTCCGGCGCCCGAGCCGGCCTCCTCCGGGTCCTGCGGGTCTTAGATCCCGGTCCCGCGCTGAAAATAGCGGCTAAAATATCCGAAGAAGGGGCGAAGGCCCCGGCCTACGCGGCCAGGGCCGGGAAAGCCGGGCCCGAAGAAACTTCACGGCTGAAAAAAAACGCCTTGAAATTCGCGGCGGCGGGAAAATATGAAGAGGCCTTCCGGGAGTTGGAACGGTTGAGCGACGCGGGCGCGGCGCCGGAAAATCAATTCTTCCTTTATAACCTCTTTACCATGCGCGGCGCGCTCTCCGCCAGGGAAAGCGGACGGCGCCTTGGGGCGCTGTCCGCCATGCGCGCCGGGCCTGCACTTGAGCGGTGGCGGCGCTTTTACATGGGCAGGCTGTGCGAGGAGCTGTTCCTGCTGGAAAAAAGGGAAGAGTTCCGGGCAAGTGCGCTCGGGCATTACGAGAAACTTGGCGCCGGGAAGCACGGTTGGATGCTGTTTAACCGGGGAAAGCTGCATTTAAATTCCAGGCCTCCCTTGTATTCCAGGGCGGAAAGCGATTTCGGCGCCGTGCTCGAGGCCTGCCCCGGATATTGGCCCGCCTTATGCCGGCTGGCGGAAATAGCCTTCTGCCGGGGCCGGAAAAAGACCGGGCTGGAATATTTTGAAAAAGCCGTCAGGAGCTGCCCCGGCCGCGTAGGGGAGATACGGACCTGGCGCGGCGAATTCCTTTTATTGAGCGGACATTCCCGCGAGGCGCTTGAGGACCTGGACCATGGGGCTGCCCTCGGAGCTAAATACGCCGCCTGCTGGCGCGGGGCCGCGCGCCTGCTGCTGGGCGATACGGCCGGAGCCGTCAGCGACCTGGTGTCGGCGCGCAAGGCCGATCCAGCCGACCTGGAGGCCAGAATATTCCTCGCCGAAGCGCTCAGGGCGAGCGGGGCCTATGACCGGGCGGACGCGGAGTTGAGCGGCTTTGCGCCCGCCGCCCGCTCCCCCTGGGTCTACGCGAATATGGCCCTGGTAAAGTTCAAAAAAAAGGAAACAGCGGCCGCCCTGGCGGCTTTTTCAAAGATAGGCGAGGATCTCATCCGGTTCGTCCGCTCGAGAACGAAACTTAAGAGCGTTTCCTCGGGGGATAAAGAAAAGATCCTTATCGAGTTCCTGAAACTCTCCAAAGGCTGCCGCCGCCAGGACCCCTACCTGGAACCTCTGTGGAAGAAGTTCCACGCTAGCGGAGCTTCCTGGTCTGCAGGTACTCCACCAGCGCGGCCGGGTAATCGGTTATTATCGCGTCCACGCCGGCGGCTATCGCGGCGTCCCAGTCCTTGGAGGCGTTGATGGTCCAGGGGGCCACTTTTATCCCGGCCTCATGGGCTTCCTTCACGGCTTCGGGGGTCAGCCACTTGTAATTCGGGCTCCAGACGTCTACCTTGGCGCTTTTCAGGGCCGGGACTATGTCGACCAGCTCTTCGCAGGTAAGCTGCGCGGTGCGGATGGCGGGCGCCAGGTTCTTTACTTCCTTCAGGGTGCGCACGTCGAAGGACTGCACTATCACGCGCTTCTCCAGCTCATGCTTCTTTACCGCTTCGACCACCAGCCTGGCGAAGTCGGCGGGGGCGGGCGTAAGCTCCGGCTCGTACGGGAAGATCTTCGTTTCTATATTGAATTCGGCTTTCGCCCCCGCCGCGTAGCCGGAAGCCTTCACCATCGTGAAAACCTCGTTGAGCGTAGGCATGCGCTCTCCGGGGACAGGGAGCTGCTGGGGGAATTTCGGGTTGAGCAGGGTGCCGCAGTCGTATTTCTTCAGCTCGGCCAGGGTGAGCGAGCGTATAGGCATGGCCCGCTCCAGCTTCTCCCCTTCCGGGCCCAGGCAGCGCTCCGGGGTGACCTTCGGCTCGTGCGAAACCACCACTACGTCGTCCTTCGTGACGCCCAGATCCATTTCCAGCACGTCGGCTTCCGCCAGCAGCGCCGACTCGAAGGCAGGCAGGGTGTTCTCCGGCACGGTGCCGCGGCTGCCGCGGTGGCCGTGCACGGCTATGGTCCCCGCCCGCAGCGGCGCGCAGCAGAAAAGGAGAAGTAAGAGAGTTCCGTTCATGATACCTCCGTGGTCTACCTGAATGATAGGATATTGCCGTCCCGCGCGCAAAACGGCCGGCCCGGGCCCCGGCCTGAAAATAGTAAAATCTGCCTGATGCTTAAGGGCTCGCGACAAAATAATATGACCATTTGTAGACCCATCTTTGAACCGGCTGTTGCGTTGCTCCTCACTCACATACCACCGGTATGCTCGTTCGTCGCGCCGCGCCTCCGGCGCACGATTGGGCCTCCAAATAGTCATCTTATTTTGTCGCGAGCCCTAAATTCCTGAAGCTCCTCCCGGGCCTGTTCTGATGAGAAAAGAGGAACGCTTAAAGCTAATAGCCGGTTCGGACCTGCCGGCCGGGCTGAAGACCTATCTGCTCGGCGTCCTGGCCGGGAACCGGCCCTTCTCGCTGGGCGCGGCGCTCAAAAAAGACCCCGAGGGTTTCCTGGCCGGGATCCGCGGCCTGCTGCGCGAAGCCGGCCTGGCGCTCGGCCGCCCGGCGGCGGAGGCGCTGCGCCTTGGCGGCTTCGACGGGAACAACCTGGCGCCGGACAGGCTGGAAGCGGCCCTGGCCGAACTGCTGGCCGTGGTCTTCCTGCGCTCCGAGGGCTTTTCCGGGACGGGCTTTATCGGGCGCGGCGCCGGGAAGACGGCGGATATCTCCGCCTCGCGCGGCGGACTGGAGTACGCTTTCGAGGTCTGTTCCGCGCGCACGAAGGCCGCCGGCCTTACGGTGGATCTCCTCGAGCGGAAATACGACAAGAAGATCGGGCAGGCTAAAGCCTCCGGCAGGAAGCGCGGCCTGCGCCGGGTCGGCCTTGTGCTGATAGCGGGGCCGCTGTCTTTTTCCGGTTTCGAACAGGATGAACTGCTGGCCGGCCTGGCCCGCGGCCTTTATGAGCGCAAGAAAAGCCCTTCCGCCACTCATATCTGCCTGCTGGCCGGCGGCCGCGCCGCGGTCGCGCCTCCTTGGGAAGACCGAGCCGGGCCGCGGGCTTTGACGTCCTTCCCTTAAGGATAGTATTATTATGTTTCAGGGCCCGAAATGAAAAAGACGCTATTCCCCGTATTGTTAGCCTGCGCCTGCCTGTATTCTCCGCGCGGGCTGCGCGGGCAGGAAAGCCTGCTCACGAGAACGCTGGCGAGCCCGGCGATAATCTACGCCGTCGCCTTTTCCCCGGACGGTAAGTATATAGCCTCCGGCGGCGTGGACAAGACCCCGCGGCTCTGGAGCCGGGAAGACGGCTCCGTGGCCGGAACGTTCAAAGGGCATAAGAATTCCGTGAACGCGGCGGCCTTCTCCCCCGACGGGAAGACGCTGGCCACCGGCGGCGAGGAAGGCGCGGTGAAGCTCTGGAGCGTGGAGGGCGGCTCCTGCCTGAACACGCTGAAAGGGCACGGGGATTCGGTCTCTTCGGTCGCTTTCTTCCCCGACGGGAAGCGGCTGGCCACCGGCAGCACCGACGGCACCGTCAGGATCTGGAAGGTCCCGGCCGGGAAGCTGGAAAGGATCATCCGCCCGGCCCTGGGCTACGTCTATTCGGTCTCGGTCTCCCCCGACGGGAAATACGTCGCCGCCGGCGGCGCCGGCTCCGCCGTGAAGGTCTGGGACGCCGGGACCGGCGCCCGCAGGCTGACCCTGCAGGGGCATCGCGGGGCGGTCAATTCGGTGGCCTTCTCGCGGGCCGGGGACTACCTCGTTTCGGGCAGCGACGACGGCTCCGTAAAGGTCTGGCGGGTCGGCGACGGCGTGTGCGAGAAGACCTTCGGCGCCGGCCGGCGGCCGTTCCTGTCCGTGGCCTATTCCCCGGACGGCGCCTACGTCTTCGGCGGCGGCGGCGACCGCGAGGTCTATGCCTGGAGCGTCCAGCAGGGCGGCCTGGTCCGGGCCTTCCAGGGGCACGGCAATTCGGTAAAGTCCATAGCCTTCTCGCCGGACGGGAGATACCTGGCGACGGGCAGCTTCGACAGGACGGTCAGGCTCTGGCTGACGCCCTGGGAAGCCGAGGCGCGCAACAATGAGAACAAAAAAGCCGCCGCGCTCGAGGACGAAAAGAAGAAGAATTACAGCCTCCATTATGAGGAGGGCCTGCGGCTGCTCGCTTCGTCCAGCCTGCTGAAGCTGAGAAAAGCCCCGGAGGAGTTCAGGCTGGCGCTTACCTATAAACGGGAACCCGCCTGCGAGGAGAAATTAGCCGAGGCTTCCGCCGCCCTTGTCCGGAAGGAGCGGGAGACAGGGAGGCTGGCGCTCGCCGGCCTGGCGGCGCTGCTCGTCGTTTCGGTCATCCTGGCGGCCTGGCGGGCCGTCGTCCGCTCGAAGAAGAACGCCTGGCTGAGGGAAACCCT
The DNA here is from genome assembly GCA_016207645.1 of Elusimicrobiota bacterium. Classification (GTDB taxonomy): domain Bacteria; phylum Elusimicrobiota; class Elusimicrobia; order Elusimicrobiales; family UBA9959; genus UBA9959. Next base: position 2,249 of record JACQPH010000036.1, on the reverse strand, counting down.
GCCCACGGAGATCAAAAGGGAGACGATGTCCGGCAACTATGACTCCGCTTTCAGGTCGTATTCCAAGTACAAGGCCATAGGCGGAAAAAAAGAGGACCTGCCCCGCGAGGAGCTGCTGGAGCTTTACCGCGGAATGAGGACCCTCGAAGAGCTGCCGAAGGAAGACCTGCCCTATTCTTTCTTCCTGGCCTACGCCGTAAAGTCCGTAAAAGAAGGCAATCTCGCGCTGGCGCAGAGCATGCTGCGCTCGGGGCGGCTGCTGGACCAGTTCAGGACGGCCGCGGATTTCGAGGCCTTCGCCGGGCTGTACGAGGAGGCCCGCAGGCCGGAGAACCTGCTGATGGTGAAGTTCGGCCCCGGCACTTATTCCGGCCTCGCCGAGGCGTTCTTCAAGGCCGGGAATTTAGACGCCTGCAAAAAGATGTGCGAACGGAAAAAACAGTTCCACGCGGCAAAACTCTCCGCCAGGGACGCGGAGCTGCTGTCGCTCTGCCTGAAGCGCGCCGAAGAGCCGGCGGCGGCGGGGAACAAAAAGCCCGAGGTCAGATGGCACTGCATCAACTGCGGCTATATACACGGCGCGCAGGAAGCGCCGGAGACCTGCCCGACCTGCGGCCATCCCAGGGCCCATTTCAAGGCGGTTACGGCCGGTTGAGAGCCGCACATGAACCGGATCCGCCGACGAGCCGCGCTAAGGAGAAACCATGCCCGCACAGAAGATAGTCTGGACTAAGATAGACGAAGCTCCCGCTCTGGCGACCTGTTCCCTGCTGCCTATAGTCAACTCCTTCCTGAAAGGCAGCGGCGTGGAGGTGGAGACGCGCGACATCTCCCTGGCGGGCAGGATCATCGCGAACTTCCCGGAAAACTTGTCCGAAGCGCAGCGCCTGCCGGACAACCTGGCCCTGCTGGGAGAGCTTGCGCTGAAGCCCGAGGCGAATATCATCAAGCTGCCCAATATCAGCGCCTCGGTGCCGCAGCTTAAAGAGGCTATAAAGGAATTGCAGTCCCAGGGCTACAAGGTCCCGGACTACCCCGAGGCCCCGGCCACCCCCGCCGAGAAGGAGCTGAAGGAGCGCTACGCCAGAGTGCTGGGCAGCGCCGTGAACCCGGTGCTGCGCGAAGGCAATTCGGACCGCCGCGCGCCGCTCTCGGTAAAGAATTTCTCCAGGAAGAACCCGCATAAGCTGGCGGCCTGGAGCCCGGACTCGAAAGCGCATGTGGCCCATATGGAAGCCGGGGATTTCTACGGCAACGAAAGATCCGTCTGCCTGGAGGAAGGCGGCGGGTTCAGTATAGAATTCACCGGCGCCGACGGGAAGACCGTGCCGCTGAAGGCAGGCCTTAAAGCCGCGGCCGGCGAGATCCTGGACGGCACTTTCATGAGCAAAAAAGCCCTCAGGAAGTTCTACGCCGAACAGATGGAGGACGCCAAAAAAACCGGCCTGCTGCTTTCTCTTCACCTGAAAGCCACCATGATGAAGGTCTCGGACCCCGTCATGTTCGGCCATGCCGTCTCGGTGTTCTTCGAGGACTTGTTCGGGAAGCACGCCGATACTTTCAGGCAGTTGGGCGTCAGCCCCAATATGGGCCTCGGGGACCTCTATAAGAAGATCCAGGCCCTCCCCGCCGACAAGCGGGCGGAGATAGAGGCGGATATCAAGGCCGTCTACGCGAAGCGCCCGGCCCTGGCCATGGTGGACTCGGCCAGGGGCATCACCAACCTGCATGTTTCCAGCGATATTATAGTGGACGCCTCCATGCCCGTGGTGGTCCGCGACGGCGGGAAGATGTGGAACCCGGAGGGGAAGCTCCAGGACACTAAGGCCCTGATCCCCGACCGCTGTTACGCCACCGTCTACAGCGCCATCTTAGACGACTGCCGCCAGAACGGCGCTTTCGACCCCGCCACGATGGGCTCCGTCCCCAATGTCGGCCTGATGGCGCAGAAAGCCGAGGAATACGGCTCCCACCCCACCACTTTCGAGCTCCCCGCCGACGGCGTCGTGCGCGTGACGGACTCCGGCGGGAAAGTGCTGATAGAGCACAAGGTGGAGGCAGGCGACATCTGGCGCATGTCCAGGGCGAAGGACATACCGATACAGGACTGGGTGAAGCTGGCCGTGAAGCGCGCCCGCGCCACCGGCGCCCCCGCCGTGTTCTGGCTGGACAAGGACCGCGCCCACGACGCGCAGGTCATAAAAAAGGTGGAGAAATACCTGAAGGACAACGATACCGCAGGCCTGGAG
>JACQPH010000035.1 GCA_016207645.1 Elusimicrobiota bacterium | reverse complement strand
GCTGTAACTGCTCGGATAGTGGAGGGTTGGCCGGGGTTTTGTTTCGCGAACCCCTTGCGGAAGGGGGGCCCCCGCCTGGCGGGGGGAAACCGACGCAAGGGTTTCCATCTTCCGGGGTTCGCGGGGCAAAACCCCGGACGACCCGAACCCCATGTAGCGACCTGGGCAGTTACGAATTGCTTGATATCCGCGCGGGCAGGAGGGGAAATGGCCAGGATACTGATAATCGACGACGACGCCTTCGCGCGCGACGCGCTCGAGGTGTTCCGTACGAGGGACGGCCACAAGGTGCTGACGGCGGCGGACGGGGACAGCGGGGCGCGGCTCTTCAAGCGGAACGCCCCGGACCTCGTGGTCCTCGACAAGGACCTGCCCGGTATGACCGGCCCGGCCGCGCTCGAAGAGATACGCGGGAGCTCCGGCACGGTCCCGGTGGTGCTGCTGAGCGGCCGGGACGCGCCCGGCGACGCCGCGAAATACCTGCGCTCCGGCGCGACGGTCTTCCTTTCAAAGAAGGACGGGCTGCTGAACGCGCTGAACGAAATAGACCGCCTCCTGGGAGTAAAAAAAAGAACGCCTCCTCCGGCGGCCGCCCGCCCCGCGCCTGCCCCGGCTCCGGCCGCCGGTTCTAAAGGCCTCGTGCTGGTGGCGGACGACGACGCGGCCCTGGCGGGAGCGGCGAGCCGGTTCCTGGCTTCACGCGGCTATGAGGTCCTCCAGGCCGGCGACGGCGGGCGGGCGGTGGAACTCGCCAGAGCCCGGCGGCCGGACGCGGTAGTGCTGGATATCACGATGCCGGGGAAGGACGGCGTGGAGGTGCTGCGCGAACTGGCGCCGGAGCTGCCCGGCACCGGCTTTATCATGTTGAGCGGGAACGAGGACGGGAACGTGGCGCCGGCCTGCCTGAAGATAGGTGCCTCGAATTACCTTAACAAGCCCGCCGACCTGGTGCTGCTGGAAAGCCTGATAAGCCGCCTTCTTTCGCGGCGGGCCCGTTAAATAAACCAATAGGGGTCAGGTCTTTCCTTTTGACCTTTCGGATCCGGTCTTGCGAGTGGAGGTCAAGAATCAAGACCTGACCCCCAGCTTCTCCACGCGGACTTTCCCGGCGTAGGACAGGGCCTGCGCCCTGTTTATGAAACCGGCCCCGAGGCTGAGGCAGTCCGAGGCGGCGGCGCCGGCGGCCAGCCGCAGCGTGCGCCCGAAATCGCAGCCGTTCAGGAAGCCGAACAGGAAACCGGCCATGAACGAATCCCCGGCCCCCACAGCGCTTTTGAGCGAGGGCAGGCGGGGAGGGCTGACGCGCCAGAGGCCGAAAGGGGAAGCGGCGTACGTCGGGCCGGCGCCGCCGGTGACGATGAGCGTTTTGAGGCCGCCGCCGCAATGTTTCCTGAAGAAGCCCGATACGCGGAAAGGGCTGAAGGAGCCGCCGGAGAGTTCCGCGAATTCGTAGCGGTTTATCTTTACAGCCTCCGCCCCGGCGGCGAGGGCTTCGGAGAGGGCCGGGCCGCTGGTGTCGAAAACGGTGAAGCAGCCCCGCGCGGCGGCCAGTTTCACCAGGGAGGCGTAAAAGCCCTTCTTAAGGCCGGCCGAGACGCGCCCGCAGACCGCCGCCGTCCTGCAGCGGGAGGCCAGGGCCGAGAATTTTTTAAGGAAGCCGGCCTGCGCCGCCGCCGGCACCGGCGGGCCTTCCTCGTTCAGGTCCGTGGTCCTGCCGCGGGAATCCACTATAGTGAAGCAGACGCGGGATTCGCCGGCCGAGTGGCGCTGTATGAAGGCCCGGAAGCCCTCTTTTTCCAGCTCTTTGGCTATCCAGCGCCCGTTGCAGCCGCTGGCGAAGCCGGCTACCGGGGCTTCCAGGCCCAGGGAGCGGAGAGCGCGGGCCACGTTCACGCCCTTGCCGCCGGGCAGCGTGATGGTCTCGCCGAGCCTGAAGATGCGGCCTCTCTGAAAGGACGGGACCAGCGCGGTCTTGTCCACGGAGAGGTTGAGGTTGACGATGAAGGCGTTCATAGGTAACTACTCGGGTGGCTGGAGGGTTGGCAGGGGTTTTGTTTCGCGAACCCCTTGCGGAAGGGGGGTCCCCGCCTGGCGGGGGGAAACCGACGCAAGGGTTTCCCTCTTCGGGGTTCGCGGGGCAAAACCCCGGCCAACCCGGACCCCACAGGGACCTGACGTAGTTACATTCATAGAGTGAATTAAATTTAGCATTTTGCCGGGTATATTGAAACCTCAGTTTTATATAATAGTGTGATGGGGAAGATCCTTAAAATATTCGCCTGGGGGATCGCCGGCCTGGCGCTGGCGCTGGCGGCCGGCGCGCTGGGGCTGAAGCTTTACTTCTCCCAGACGCGCCTGAAGACGCTGACCGGGGACTATGCCGCGAAGAACCTGAGGCGGGAACTTACCTTCGACAGTATAGCCCTGGGCCTCTCCGGCCTCTCTATAGCCAACCTCAGGGTCTCCGAATACCCGGATTTCAGGAAGGGCGAATTCTTCAGCGCCGAAGCCTTTTCAGTGCGCCCCTCCTTCAGGGCCCTGCTGCGCCGGGAGATAAAGATAAACTCCATTTCCGCGGCCGGCCTGAAGATGCGGGTGGCGGAGCTGAAAAAGGACACCTATAATTTCTCGGACCTCCTCGCCCCGGCCGCCCCGGCCAGGGAAGCCAGACCCGCCGCCAAAGAGGCGGCCGCGCCGCAGCTCTCGGTCTCCAGCCTTAAAGTGCGCAATTCCCGGTTCTTCTACACCAGCGCCGCCGGGGACCTGGCCGTAACGCTCAAGGACATTAACTTGACAGCCTCGGGTATTTCCCCGGCCGGCCTTTTCCCCGTGGAAGCCGCCTTCACCATGGCGGTAGCCTCGCCCTATTTCAAGGGAGAAATACCGGCCTCCCTCAAGGGTAAGCTTTCCCTCGGCGGTTTCGCGCCGGAGAAGGGCCGCGCCGAGATCGAAAAGGCTTCGTTCGCGCTGGGGGGGGTGAAAGGCGAAGTTAAAGGCTCCCTCGCCAACCTGCTGGAACCGGACGCGAAACTGGCGCTGACCGTCGGGGAATTCTCCACCGCCGACCTCAAGACCGTTTTGAAGAACCTGCCCGCGAAGATACTGCTGCCGGAAATAGAGGCCGACACCGACTTCAAGCTGACGGCGAAGAACGTGGTCCTGCGCTCCGTGGCTCTCCGCGCCGGGCCGGTGAAGGCCTCCCTGAAAGGCCGGGCCGCCTGGAACCCGCAGGTCTCGTACGACCTCCTGGCCGACATGAAGGCGCAGGTCCCCGAGATAGACACCACCCTGCTCGCCAGGAAAGCCAGACAGTATCCCCTGCCGAAAGGGCTGAAGCTGCCTCTCGCCGAAGTCGCCGCGAGAGTGAGCCTGAAGAACGGGAACGCGGTCGTGCCCGCTTTCTCCATAGCCTCGGCGCCGCTGGACTTGAAAGGCAGGATGACGGTGAATTTCTCCGGCCCGCGGCTGCAAGCCGCCGGCACGGCGAACGCCGAGGTGAAGAGCGTCGCCGGGCTGGCCGCGATAGCGCCGGACCTGCTCGGGGACTACGCCCTGTCCGGCGCGGCCGGCGCGGCGCTGAACTTCTCCTATACCGGCGCGCCGGCGGCGGCCGGCAGGGCCGAGCTGAAGGGCCTGGGAGCCTCCTTCGCGGGGCGCAGGCTCTCCGGCCTGAGCGGGACCGCCGATTTTACCATGGATTCGCTTACGGCGAAAAAGCTCCAGGGGAAGCTCGACGGCGAGGACTTCACGGCCTCGCTCGCGGCGCGCGACCTGCGGAAGCATCCTAAAGCCGAGTTCGACCTCAGGCTGGCCCGCCTTGCCGTGAAAGAGCTCCCCGCCGCCGCTCCGGCCGGGAAAAAAGGAACGGCCGCCGGCCCCGCCGGGGAGCCTTTCTACCTGGACCTGTCGGGCTCCGCCCAGCTGGGCGCCATAGAGCATCCCAATTTCCGCTGCGGTCCCGCTTCGCTGAAGCTCGCCCTGGTGAACATCTCCGACGATATGAAGGCGCTCGACGGCACGGCTTCGTTCACGGCGGGCCCGGGAAAATTCACGGACCTTTACGCCCTGGCCGGGAAGCATAAGGCGGCCAAGGTGGCGCTCTATCCGCTGCTGGTGCTGCAGAAAGCCTCCAGGCTGGCCAAGGCCCTGCGCCTGCCCGATTTCAACAATATAGATTTCGACGTCCTGGAGGGGAACTATACCTTCACGAAAGGACTTATGAAACTTAACAAGTCCGCGCTGACCGCTTCCGTGGCCGACGTGACCTCCGCCGGCTCCATCAACCTGCCCGCCGAGAAGCTGGACATGAAGATAAACACCACGCTCAAGGAAGCCAGCGGCGTGCGGATGAGCGCCCCCCTGGGCATGCTGGTGAAAGGCACCTTCTCGGAGCCGTCGGTGAAGGCCGACATCAAGTCCATAGCGGAGCAGCCGGCGGTAAAGAAGGCCATAGATAAGCTCGTCCCCGACGGTTCGAAGCTGCTGAAAAACCTGTTCAAGAAGAAATGAGAAAACACCTGCTGCTGCTCTCCTCGTTCTGGCTCCTCGCCGCCTGCGCCGGGAACCGCCGCGAGGTCCGCCTCACCAGCGAGCCTTCCATAGAGCGGGCGCTGGACATAGTCGGCTCCACCGGCGAGGGCAGGCCGCTGCTGAAATTCCTCTACAAGAACCCCGCCAGGTTCGAGTACGCCAACACCCCGGGCACCTGCCACAAGTTCTCGCTTAAGACCCGGGAGATCTTCCTGCCGCTGGATTACAAAGGCTCCGACCTGGTCCTGGCGCTGGCCCTGGCCCGCGCCGCCTATATCTACCGGCTCTACACCGTCACCGGCCTGGACGAGGTGATCTCCGAGGAGGAGGAACTGGGCGCCATTTTCCAGGCGCGGCTCGCTCTCGAGCTCAACCTGATGAACGCGGACTTCGAGAAAGCCGGCGGCGCGGCGGAAATAAAGAACGATTTCTGCACCTACGTGCTGGAAAATCCCGGCTACGCCATGGCGCAGGCCCGCCGGAAGGCCCTCTCCCCGGACCCGGACTGCCAGCGCCCGCGCGAAACCCTGGAGAACCAGCGGGTCTGGCTCGAGAAGACGCTCCGGGCCATCAACGAGGAGACCTTCTACCAGCTGCTCTACGAGCGCGACATGGCCCGCGTAAGGAAGGGCGTCATGCCCGCGAGCGCCGCCATGAAGAACGACGCCGTCCTGCGCGCCATGCCCACCTACGAGGTCTACCGCTACCAGCGCACCTTCTACGACAGGCAGAGCGACAGCTTCTCGCGCTTCGGGAAGACCTACACCGGCGAGATAAAGAAGGATTCGTCGTGGAGGGCCGCGCACCGTGAGGAACTCGACCGCGCGAGGGAGGAATTCTCGGCCTGCAACCTGGTGCAGTAGGACTGGCAAGGAAAAGGTGCCGGAAAAGGTGCCAGCCTTCTTTTTGCACCGAGCCGCTCTTGAATGCGATCGATCCTCTTCAAAAAGGAGGCTGGCTCCTTTTCCGGGGGGGGAACAGAGATGGGGAATTGCTAAAATATGGCTACAAAGTACGATATCTGTTTCGTCACGGCAGGGGATGAGAAGACCGCCGGGGAAATAGCCTCCGGCCTGCTGCGGGAGCGCCTGGCCGCCTGCGTTTCCACGGTGCCAGGCGTGGAATCCTCGTACTGGTGGAAGGACAAAATAGAGACGGCTTCCGAGACCCTGCTGATAATAAAGACCCGCCGCATCCTGCGCGAGGACATAATACAGTTCGTGAAACGCCACCACCCCTACGCCGTCCCGGAGACCGTTTTCGCCGAAATAGACGGCGGCTCGCGGCTCTACCTGGACTGGATCGGCGCCAACACGCTTTTCACCACGAATATCCCCAAAGATAAGGCGACCGACGCAAAAGAGGAAATATGAAAAACGCTCTGCATCTGACAGTGGTGGTGGTGGTGGGCTCCCTGCTGGGCCTGTTCCTGACCAAGCTGACCGGCATCTGGTTCCCCGCCGGGAGCCGCGTGGCCGAGCTCATAAGCACCGGCATCAACACCGGGCTCAACCCCACCACCGTGGACCTGAACCTGGTGGAGGTCACCGCCGGGATGGTCTTCAAGTTCAATATCGCCAGCATCGCCGGCATCTTCCTGGCCGCCGTGGTCTACAAGCAGCTCGTTAAATGAAGCTTATCCTCGCTTCCAGGTCCCCGAGGCGGAAGCGGCTGCTGGCGGAGGCCGGCATAGAATACCGCGTCGTCCCGAGCGGCATCGAAGAGAACTCCGCTTATAAGCGCCCGGCGCTGATAGTGCGGGAGCTGGCCTATAAAAAAGCCCTCGGCGTCGCGCTGAAGCATCCGGGCTCGCCGGTGCTGGGCTCGGACACTTTGGTCTACTGCAAAGGGCGGGTGCTCGGCAAGCCGGAAGGACATAAGGACGCTCTCCGCCTGCTGAGGCTGCTGAACGGCTCCTGGCAGGCCGTGCACACCGGCGTGGCCCTGATCTGGCTGGAGAAGGGCGTCTTCCTGGCTGGCGGCGAAGTTACCCGCTGCAAAGCGCGCAGACTGGGAGAAGCCGAGCTGAAAGGCCTGGCCTCGAAGCACCACGACATGGCCGGCGCCTACGCCGTACAGGACAAGGACGACCTGTTCGTGGAAAAAATAGAGGGCCGCTTCGACAATGTAGTGGGCCTCCCGATGAACCTGGTAAGGAAATTCATGAGAAAAGCGGGCTTATGTATAAAATAAAAAAGACCTTCCACCTGGCCTACGGGCACAGGCTGCTGAACTATAAAGGCAAATGCGAGAACCTGCACGGCCACAACGGCGTGGTCGAGGTCACGCTGAAAGCCGCGAAGCTGAACCGTGAGAAAATGGTGATGGATTTCACCGAGCTGGGCAGGAAGATGAAGACCTGGCTCGACGAGAACCTGGACCACAAGGTGATCCTGGCCAAAGCCGACCCGCTCGTCCCGGTGCTCAGGGGCCAGGGGCAGGACTGCTTCCTGACGGCGGACAACCCGACGGCGGAAACGCTGGCGAAGCTCGTTTTCGACGCGGCCAGGGGCATGAAGCTCCCGGTGGCCGAGGCGGTCTTCTGGGAGACCCCTACCTCGATGGCCGCTTACCGCGAATAATAAATATGACCGACCAGACCTCTCATTTCGACATCGTCATCATAGGCTCGGGCCCCGCCGCTTTCACCGCGGCCATCTACACGGCCCGCGGCGGAGTCCCGACGGCGCTTTTCGGCGGCGTGGCGCCCGGCGGCCAGCTGCTGCAGACCATGGAAATAGAGAACTTTCCCGGCTTCCCCGAGCCCGTGGCCGGCGCCGACCTGATGCAGAACATGCTGAAACAGGCCGCGCGGCTCGGCACCAGGGTCTTCAGCGAGGAGATCGCCGCCGTGGATTTCACCAGACACCCGTTCAGCCTGACCGCCGGCGGCGGCGGGGCTTACACCGCCGGGGCCGTGATAATAGCCACCGGCGCGCAGGCGCGCTGGCTGGGCCTCCCCTCCGAGCGGAAGTTCGTGGGCAAAGGCGTCTCAGGCTGCGCCACCTGCGACGGTTTCTTTTTCCGCGGCAGGCCGGTGTGCGTGGTGGGCGGCGGGGACTCCGCGGCCGAGGACGCGCTTTTTCTCACCAAGTTCGCCTCGAAGGTCTACATGGTGCACCGCCGCGACGAGCTGCGCGCCATCTTCCGCCTGCGGGAAAAGCTCAAAGCCAACCCCAAGATCGAGATAATCTACGGCCACGTGCTGGAGGAGATCACCGGCGACGCCAAGGTCACCGGCGTAAACCTCAGGAACGTCAAGACCGGCGAAGCCCGCCATATAGAAGTCCCGGGCGTGTTCATAGCCATCGGCCACGATCCCGCCACGCAGCTCTTCAGGGACAAGCTGAACCTGGACGACGAGGGCTACATCGTCGCCGACTGCTTCACCGCCACTTCGGTATACGGCGTGTTCGCCGCCGGCGACGTGATGGACCCGCATTACAAGCAGGCCGTGGTGGCGGCCGGCAACGGCTGCAAGGCCGCGATGGAAGCCCTGGGATACCTGGAAGAGATCAAGGCCTGACTAGGCGTGCGGGAGTATATTTAATTTGCGCAGGCCGCGGCTGGTGCGGCGGCTGTCCTTGACGAAGAGGCGCCAGCCCTTCAGCAGGTTCTGCCGCTCTTCCTCGCCGATAGCCGGCTCGAAGACCCTGTCGGAGACCCTGGGCGCCCACTGAGGGGAGAGGCCCAGGCCGCGGGCGGCGGCGAGACCGGCGCCCAGGGCGGTGGCCTCGCTTTCCTCCAGCGCGACAAGGCGCGCGCCGGTGATATCCGCCTGGAACTGCAGCAGCCAGTCTATCCTGGATAGCCCGCCGGAAACTTTCAGCTCCGTTATCTTCAGCCCTTTTTTCTTCACCAGGTCGAAAGCGTCGGCCACCATGTAGGCGATGCCCTCGGTCACGCCGCGCACCACGTCGTACTTGTCGGAGTGGGGCGAGAAGCCGGTGAAAGTGGTGAAGGTGGTGAAATCCCAGTAAGGCGCGCCGAGGCCGCCGATGGCCGGCAGGCAGTGGAGGCGGTTCCTGGACTTGCGGCACATCCCGTCCACGTCCCCGATCTCGTCGAAAAGCCCGAATTTCCGGCGCAGCCATTCGAGGGCCGTGCCGGCCGAATTCACCGTGCTCTCGGTAAAATAGCAGATATTCTTCCTGCCCTTCCCCGCCTGCCAGCCTATCGAGTTGAGCAGGCCGCGTATCTTAAGCGGCTTGCGCCCGGTATTCACCAGCAGGAAGGCGCCGGTGCCGTAATTGAGCGCCGCGGAATCCGGGGTCTCCAGGCCCAGGCCCAGCATCGCGGCCTGCTGGTCGCCGAGCATCGCCGTCACCGGGATGCGGCGGCCGGCGGCTTCCACTGAACCCAGGCGTCCCATACTGGGCTTTATCTCCGGCAGCAGGTCCCGGGCCAGGCCGAAGGCCGAAAGCAGCCCGGGCTCCCACCTGAGGCGGCGCAGGTTGAACAGCAGCGTGCGCTGGGCCTGCGAGGGGTCCAGGAAGAAGTTCTTGCCGCCCGACAGGCGCCAGACGACGTAGGCGGCCACCGGGGCCATGAGCAGGCGCTTCTCCGCCGCGGCGGCCTTCACTTCGGGGTAATGTTCCAGCGCCCAGGCCATTTTGGAGGCGCTGTAATAGGGCGTCTTGTAGAGACCGGTGAGGCCGTGCAGTTCGGTGTTGGAAAGCGGGACCTGCGAGAGCAGCTCCAGGGCGCGGCCGTCCTGCCAGCTGAGGGCCGGGGCGAGGGGGGCGCCGGTGTTCTTATCCCAGAACACCACGGTGGAGCGCTGGGCGGCGATGCCGAGGGCGGAGACTTCGTCCCCTTCGGGCAGCTTCGCAAGGACCTCGGCGAGGCTGTCGGCCTGTGAGAGATAAAGTTTTTCGGCGTCGTATTCGGCGCGGCCGGGGGAGGGATAGGCGGCCTCCAGCTTGCGCTGGGCCTTATAGCGGATATTTCCTTCGAGGTCGAAGGCGAGGGCGCGGGAGCTGGAGCTCCCCTGGTCCAGCACGATGATGAATTTTTCAGGCATATAGCGATTGGGCAGCCGGGGGCATGGGCCCGTCGGGCGCGCTATCGGCCACACCGTGGCCGCGCTCATCACTCGGCCGCCGCGCAAGCAAGCGGCGGCCTCCGTGAAGGCCCGCCGGCCCCATGCCCCCGGCTGCCGGACCGGACCTCGTCATATCAGCCCCTCTTTCTTCGTGATCTTGATATCGAAGGCGGTCCTCTTCACGGCCTGTTCGAGGAGCTTTTTGCGGGCCTCTTCGGGGAGGTCGGCGCTTTCCAGCACGCTGGTGATGCCGGTCAGGGTGAGGTTGAGCGCTTTCTGGTAGAGGTCGAACTTATTGAGCACGCCGATCACGGCCTCCCGGTCCCGGAACTCCCATTTAGAGTTCTTTTTCACCCGGGCGGTGTACTGCGAGCCGGCGTATTCCCCGCCGTCTTTGGCGGCGCGGCCCAGGCTTCCGGCGACTTCGTCGAGCTGGGCCTGCAGGTCGGCCATTTTCTCTTTGAGCTGCCCGTAGCGGTCCACCAGGGCCTCTATTTTTACCGCCTCGGGCGGCGGCAGGTCCGCCGGGCGGTGGTGGCCGCCGAAAAAAGCGGGGCACAGGCTCTTGAAGTCGCACCAGGCGCACTGGCGCTCGCCGGGGGTGGGCTCGAACTTGAGGCCTTTGATGCCGTCGGCCACGCCCAGGACCCGCTCCCAGAAGGCTCCTATCTCTTTGTCGTCGGCGCGCTCGAAAGGGTATTCCTTGAGGGTGGGCACATGGTAATAGAGGAGCTGGCGCACTTTGACGGCGCTCACTCGTAGGCCGTAGGTCTCGGCGAGCTTTTCCCTCAGGCGCGGGTCCAGCTCGTTGATCTTCTGGTACATGTAAAGCTGCAGCGGCTGGCGCTTCACGTCCTTGCCGGTCTTGTAGTCTATGATCGCCAGCTCGCCGCCGCCCAGGTGCTCGATGCGGTCGGAGATGGTGCGCACCAGCAGGCCGTCCACTTCCACGTCGGTGGAGTACTCCACCAGGAAGGGCGGCTTGAAAGAGCGGCGGTTATGCTCGTAATAGGCCTTCAGCATCGCCAGGCCTTTCCGGCAGTCGTCCTCGGCTTTCTGCGGGCTGCGGTAGCCTTTCTCCAGGTAGGACTTGGCGGCCCAGTCGCGCCTGAAAGCGTCGAGGGTCTCCTCCAGCGAGGGGAAGGGCGGCGCCTTGACCGAGTACAGGAATTCCAGCGCGGCGTGGACGCTGTTGCCGAAAGCGAAGTAATATTTCGGCTCTTCCTTCATCTTGTCGATGTACTTGAACTTGTATTTGAGGGGGCATTCCTCGTACAGCGACAGCTTGGAGTAGGAGAAGGCCAGCAGGCCGCTCTTCTTCGCCGGGGCGGGAGGGGGGAGCTCGCCGAAAAGCCCCTGGTCGGCGCCGGGGACGGCTTCGCTATTTTTTTTCTTCATAGTTCAGAAGTTCCATGACCTTGTTCTCGTACTTGGGCCCGGCCACGGCCGTAAGTATCTTCCCGGTCCACGGGGCGTAGTATTCGTAGATCCAGGAGGGGGCGCCGGCCACCCGGCGGCGGACCTTCACGCAGTCCGCGAATTCGCCGGCCTTCACCTTCACGCTTACTCCGGCCTTCTCCACGCGGAATTCCAGGCGGCCCTCCTGCCCGGAGGAAACCCAGGTCTTGCCGGCCTCGAGCGGGTAATCGAGGATAAGGGTGTCCTTCCTGTCCTGGTTCTCCAGGAAGCCCAGGCCGGCGAAGCGGTAAGCTTTCCTCTGGCTGCTCACCTGCTCGCTGCCGGCGTAAAAAGTGCTTTTAACCGCCGCGCCCTTCGCTCCCAGGTCCGTCACCTCCACCACCTGCCTGGCGTTCTGCCCCAGCGTCTGGGAGTCGCCGTACACCCATTTCGAGCCGGGCCCGGCGGGGAAATAATCGGGGCAGACGAAGATGCGCCTGAAAACGTCCTCCGGCATTTTGAAGGAGGGGTATTCCCGGGCGAGCCGCTCAAGGAGCGGCTTCGACTCGGGGCAGAGGCCGAGCTTCAAAGCGTAAATTTCGGCCGCCGACAGCAGAGCCTTGGGCGCGGCCGGGTCCTCGGGTCTCGCGGCTGAGAAGGCCTCGTATCTCTGCGCGGCCTGCAGCAGCCGGCCCTGCTTCTCCAGCGCCGCGGCGTCGTCGTAGCGCGGCGCGCAGCCGCCGGCCGCGAGCAGGAGCGCGAATAAAACCGGAACCGCAGCGGTCATACTTTTCACTTATTATATAATAGCAATATGTCAAACCCGGATATAAGGGATTTCACCAGGCAGGAACTCGCGGGTGCGCTGATAGCCCTCGGCGAGAAAGGCTCCAAAATAGACAAGGTCTTCAACTGCCTTTACAGGAAGGGCGCGGAAAGCTTCGAGGCGCTGGCCGGCGTCCCGGACGGAGTAAAGGCCAAGCTGGCGGCGAAATACGGCCTGGCGCCCGCTCCGGCGCTAGAGAAGCGCGTCTCGGCGCTGGATAAAACCGTCAAGCTGCTCTTCACCTTTCCCGACGGCGCGAAGGCCGAAAGCGTGGTCCTGTTCAACAAGAAGACCGTCTCCGCCTGCATCTCCTCGCAGTCCGGCTGCGCCTGCGGCTGCGTGTTCTGCGCCACCGGCGCGCTCGGCCTGAAGCGGGACCTGAAGCCGCACGAGATCCTGGCGCAGTTCGCGGCCTGCCGCCGCGAGGCCGGACGGCAGCCCGACAGCCTGGTGTTCATGGGCATGGGCGAACCCTTCCTGAACTGGGCGAACGTCAAGAAGAGCATACTCCTGCTTTCCGACAATAAGGGCTGTAATTTCCCGCAGACCAGGATAACGGTCTCCACCGTCGGCGTCGTGCCGGTGATACGGGAGCTGGCCGCCTCGCATCTTGAAATAAGGCTGGCGGTCTCGCTGATCACCGCGGACGAAAAGCAAAGGGCGGAGCTGACGCCCATGAGCGGGAAATATTCCCTGAAGGAAATTATCGGGGCCTCGCGGCATTACGCCGAGAGGACGAAGAAAACCGTCTTTTTCGAATATATCCTTTTCGACGACCTGAACGATACGCCCGAACACGCCCGGAAGCTCCTGGCCCTCATCAAGGATGTGCCGTGCAAGGTGAACCTGATAATGTACAACCCGGTCCCCGGCGGGACGGCTTTTACGCCGGGCCGCTTCGAAAAGGGCAAAGCGTTCCAGGACATCCTGGTGGAAGCGGGGATCCGCACCCATATGCGCCGTGAAAAAGGCGCGGATATAGCCGCCGCCTGCGGCCAACTCTCAGGGGACGCTGCACGATAACTCGATAACTACGGCTCGTTAATATACTTTTTGGTTTCCGCCGCGATGACGGGCGCCAGCAGGAGCAGCGAGACCAAATTCGGCACAGCCATCAGCCCGTTGAAAACGTCGGCGAAGTTCCACACCGCCGGCAGGGCGGCCACCGACCCCGCCATCACCGCGGCTATCCAGAGATACCTGTACGGTTTTACCGCCTTCACGCC
The DNA here is from genome assembly GCA_016207645.1 of Elusimicrobiota bacterium. Lineage (GTDB taxonomy): Bacteria > Elusimicrobiota > Elusimicrobia > Elusimicrobiales > UBA9959 > UBA9959. The sequence continues at coordinate 9,435 of JACQPH010000035.1, read as the reverse complement.
TAAAAGATACTCGGCCGCTTTCTCGCCGTAATACTCCCAGCCCAGGATGGTGGAGAAAACGAAAGTCAGGAGCCCGATGCTGAGCACCGTCGGGCCGATATAGGGGATATGCGAGAAGGCGCTCTTCGTGAGCGCCGCGCCCTTAAGCCCGCTCTGCCAGTCTCCCGCGCTTACTATCACCAGTCCGGTCAGAAGACAGACCACCACGGTATCCCAGAAAGTCCCCGTCGAAGAGACCAGCGCCTGCCTGACGGGGTTCCTGGTCTGCGCCGCCGCGGCCACGATAGGCGCGGAGCCCAGCCCCGATTCATTGGAGAAAAGCCCTCGGGCTATGCCGTAGCGCATGGCCTCTTTCATGCCCGCGCCCAGGAAGCCGCCGACGGCGGCCTGCCCCGTAAAGGCGGAGGAAAGTATCAGGCTTATGGCCCCTGGCAGCTTGTCGAAGTTCAGCAGCAGGATCAGCCCGCAGCCCAGCACATAGAACACCGCCATGAAAGGCACCAGCAGTTCGCAGAACCTGGCTATGGATCTTATACCGCCGAGGATGACGAAAGCCGTCAGCGCGGTCATTACCGCCCCGCTGATCCAGGTGGACAGGCCGAAGGTATCGCTGAGCATCTGCGAAATGGAATTGGCCTGCACCATATTGCCTATGCCGAAAGCGGCCACGGCGGTGAAAAAGGCAAAAATTACGCCCAGCCATTTCGCGTTCAGGCCCCTTTCCAGCACGTACATCGGGCCGCCAGTGATCTCCCCGTCGGCCGCGACTACCCGGTATTTCACCGAGAGCACCGCTTCCCCGTACTTGGTGGCTATGCCGAAAACACCGGTAAGCCACATCCAGAGCACAGCCCCGGGGCCGCCCGCGGCCACCGCTGTAGAGACCCCCACTATGTTCCCGGTGCCTATAGTAGCCGCCAGGGCCGTCATAAGGGCGGCGAACTGTGAGATCTCGCCCTCGCCCTCTTTTTTACGGCTGAACGAGAGTTTAATGGCCTTAGGCAGATAGCGCTGTATCAGCCCAAGCCTGAACGTCAGGTAGAGATGAGTCCCGAATAGGAGGATTATCAGAGGCGGGCCCCAGACGAAGGAACTCGCTTTTTCGAGAAAGGCGTTAAATGTGTCCATAGGCTGGAATACCTCAGCCCAGGGTCACGGTTTTGCGGCGCTTCCAGGTTTTTGGCATTTCCTTGAAAGTGATCAGCCTTTCCACCGGGCAGACGAAGCTGCAGACCATGCAGCTCAGGCATTTGGCTTCGGTCAGCGCGGGGCGGCGCTTTTTAGCGTTCCAGTCCAGCGCCGAACCTCCGGCGTCGCGGCAGACGGTGTAGCACTGGCCGCAGCCGACGCAGCGGTCCAGGTCGTAGCGCGCTATCCCCTGGCGCCGCACATTAAAATCCGAGGTCTCATGGACGTTCTTTACGGCTTTGCCGACCAGGTCGGCCACACGGGCGATCTTCCGCTGCGCCATGTAGTCGGAAAGGCCTTCTATCATCTCCCCGACGATACCGTAGCCGTAATGGATGACGCCGGTTGTGACCTGGACGGTGGTCGCCCCGAGCAGGATGTATTCCAGGGCGTCCACCCAGGTTTCGATGCCGCCTATGCCCGAGAGCGGCAGCCCCAGTTCTTTGTTCTTCGCCAGCTGCGCTATGAACCTGAGCCCGATGGGTTTGATGGCCGGTCCGGAGTAGCCGCTGATGGAGCCTTTGCCGAAAACGTCCGGCTGGGGAATGAAATTATCCAGGTTCACCTCGGAGAGCCCGGCCACGGTGTTGATAGCGGAGATCCCGTCGGCGCCGCCGGCCTTGGCCGCCATGGCCGGCTCGTTCATGTCCGTTACGTTCGGGGTCAGTTTTGCCACCAGCGGCAGTTTGGTCACGTTCCTTGCGGTTTCGGTGAATTTGCGCACCAGGTCGTTAGCCTGCCCCACCTTGGCGCCGGAGCCTTCCACCGCCATATGGGGACAGGAGAAGTTCAGCTCCAGCATATCGGAGCCGGCGTCGGTGGCGGCTTTTGCCAGGTCGGCCCATTCCCGGTTGGAGAAGCCCATGATGCTGGCCATCACGATGTGCTTAGGGTAATGTTTCTTCAAGTACGCTATGTCGCGCAGATTCGGCTTCAGGCCCCGGTCGGTGGTCTGCTCGACGTTCTGCAGGCCGACCAGCCGCTTTCCGTCGTAATTGCAGCCGTGCATGCGCGGGGAAGGATGTGTTATCGGTATCCTGTCCGTAACGAGCGTCTTGTAGGCCACGCCGCCCCAGCCGGCGTCGAAAGCCCGGGCTATCATCTCGGCGCTGTTGGAAACAGGCGATGAGGAGAGCATGAAAGGGTTCGGAAAAGTAACTCCGCAGAATTTCACCGACAGGTCGACTTTCTTCAGCATATGGCCGCCTTAAGCTGCTTCAGTATGGCTTTCGCGGCCGCCTTGCCGTCGGCCACCGACTGCACGACGGTGCCCGGGCCGCGGACGATGTCCCCGCCGGCGTAAATTCCCGCCGCGGAGGTTTTGCCGGTAGCGGGGTCCGCGCTTATCAGCTTGCCGGGAGAAATAGACTTTTCTTCCGGCTTATTGCCGACGGCCTCGATGCAGGCGCCGGCTTCCAGCACCCAGTCGCTGCCGGGGATATCGACCGGCTTGCGCCGCCCCGAGGCGTCCTTGCCGGAAAGCCTGGTCCTGACCAGTTTAACCCCTGCCAGGCCGCCCCGCTTATCCCGCGCGTAGCCCGTCGGCTGGTTCAGCAGCAGGAAGTGGACTCCTTCGTTCAAGGCCTCCAGCCGCTCATCCTCTTCGGCAGGCATCTGGGAGAAAGACCTGCGGTAAACCAGATAGACGTCTTTCGCCCCGAGCCGGAGCGCCGTCCTGGCGCAATCTATGGCCACCGAGCCGCCGCCTATCACGGCCACGGTCTTCCCGGAACACAATTTCCGCGGCGCGGGCTTGCCGCGGCGGAACAGTTCCAGGAAGCTGACCGACGAAATGACGCCCGCGCCCTGCTCTCCGCCGAAAGGACGGATGGGGGCCCACAGGCCGATGCCTACGAAGACCGCCCGGAAGCCCTTCTTCAGCAGGCCCCGCGGCCCGCCGGGCCCGACGGCGCGCGAAGTCTTGAAGGTAACGCCCAGCGCCTTGACATCTTCCAGTTCCTTCTTCAGGAACTCCGTTGACAGCCTGAAGCCGGGCACGCCGTAGCGCAGCACTCCGCCCGCCTCCGCGCGTTCCTCGAAAACCGTGACCCGGCAGCCGTTCCTGGCCAGCTCGGCCGCGCAGGAGAGGCCCGCGGGCCCGCCTCCTATCACCGCCACCCTGCCGGCCGCGGGAGGCGGAAGTTCGAAGCGGCCGCCCGAGAGCGGGTTAAAACCTATCTTCCAGGAATGTTCCACGAGGAACCGCTGGAGCTTCCCGATGCGTATAGTGCGGTCGATGCCGGTGGCCGAACATTCCTTCTCGCACAGCCGCGCCGTCGGGCACAGTACGCCGCAGGCCCCGCCCAGGATATTGTTCTCCTTCACGGTCCTGATGGCGCCCATTACGTTGCGCAGCCGCAGCTTTCTTATGAACTCGCCCGGGTTGGTGGACGCGGGGCACCCTTTGGAGCAGGGCGCGTCATGGCAGAGCAGGCATCTTTCCGCTTCGGCCATAGCCTGGCCGAGATCAAAACCTTTTTCCATATTTTTTATAGTCTCCCGGCGATTTTATAATTTCTTATAGCTCTACCCTCTACCCTGTTTTAAAACCAGCGGGAGGAGATCACTTTCCGGTCCGTGTAGAAGTCTATGGATTCCTGGCCGTGCGCCTTCAGGTCGCCGAAGAAGGAGGAGCGCGAACCGCCGAAGGAGAAGGAAGCCATGGGCGCGGCCACGCCGATGTTCACCCCGCACATGCTGGCGGGCAGGCGGTAGCCGAATTCCCTGGCGAATTTGCCGGACGCCGTGAAAATGCTGCCGGCGTTGGCGTAATGGCAGTCCTCCACCAGCCGCATACCCTCTTCGAAATCCTTCACGCGCAGCAGGTTGACCACCGGGCCGAAGATCTCCTCCTTCGCTATGCGCATCGAAGGCGTCACGTCGTCGAAGATGCACGGGCCGATATAATAGCCGTCGGGGCAGCCTTCCACCTTCACGCCGCGGCCGTCCAGGACGAGCTTGGCGCCCTCCTTGAGGCCGGCGTCTATCATGCCGAGTATCCTTTCTTTCGCGGCCTTCGAGGCGATGGCGCCCATGCCGACGCCCGGCGTCAGGCCGTTGCCTGTTTTCATGGCCCGCACTTTCTCGAGGAGGGCGTCGCGCAGCTTGTCGTGCGCGTCCCCTACGGTCACGATATTGCTGCCGGCCAGGCAGCGCTGCCCGGCGCAGCCGTAGCAGGAGCCCATCAGCGCGTTGACCGTGGCCGGGATGTCGGCGTCCGGCAGCACCAGGATGAAGTTCTTGGCCCCGCCCAGGGCCTGCACGCGCTTGCCGTGGCGGGCGGCTTCCGAGTAAATATATTTCGCGGTCTGTGTGGAGCCGACGAAGGAAACGCCGTTGACGGCGGGATGGGACAGCAGGCCGTTGACGGCGTCCTTGCCGCCGTTGACCAGGTTCACCACGCCCGGGGGCAGGCTAAGCTCGTCGAGGACCTCGAACAGCAGCTGCTGGGAGAGCGGGACCTGCTCCGAGGGCTTCACGATAAATGTGTTCCCGGTGGCTATCGCCGGGGGCAGGAACCAGAGCGGCACCATGAAAGGGAAATTGAACGGCGCTATGGCCGCGAACACGCCCACCGGCTGCCGGAAGGTGACGCAGTCGAGGCCCGCGGCGATATCTTCCGTGGACTGGCCTTTCATCAGGGTAGAGATGCCGGCCATCACTTCCACCACTTCGATGCCGCGGCGCACTTCGCCCCGGCTCTCCTCCAGGGTCTTACCCACCTCCATGCTGCACAGCTTCGCGGCGTCGTCGAAGCGGTCTTCCAGCGCCTGCTTCAGTTTGAACATATAGCGCGCCCGGGTGACGGGCGGCGTGGCCCGCCATTCGGGAAAAGCGGCCCTGGCGGCTTTAGCCGCCGCGTCCACTTCGGCGTCGGAGGAGAACGTCACGTTCCCCAGCACCTCGGCGGTAGCCGGGTTTATAATGTCCTGGGAATGACCGCCGGTGGGCGCCTTCCATTCGCCGTTGATGTAGTTTTTCGCGATCTTCATTTTATGCCCTCGAAGGCGGCCTTTAAGACTTTGAACGCCGCGTCTATCTGGTCTTTCGTCACTGTCATCGGCGGGCTGATCCTGAGCACATTGCCGTAAAGGCCGCCTTTCCCTATCAGCAGGCCGTGCTTCCTGGTTTCCTCGAACAGCTTTATAACGGACTGGGGATCCGGTGTTTTTGATCTTTTGTCGGTCACGAGCTCTACTCCTATCATCAGGCCCATGCCGCGCACGTCGCCTATCTTCGGGTGGCTTTTCTGAAGTTCCGTCAGGAGGCCGCGGAAATAGTCGCCCAGCTTGCGGACATGCGTCAGCAAGTTTTCCTTTTCAATGAACTCTACGGTGGCCTGGGCCGCCGAGCACGAGACCGGGTTGCCGCCGAAGGTGGAGATGGTCAGGCCCTGCAGGCTGCCGGCTATTTCCGGAGTGGTGATGGTCCAGCCTATCGGGATGCCGTTGGCCATGCCCTTGGCGGAGGTCATGATGTCGGGGTCCACGCCGAAATGCTCGATGCCGAACCATTTGTCGCCGGTGCGGCCCCAGCCGGTCTGCACTTCGTCGGCGATGAACACGCCGCCGGCATTGCGGACGATCTCCACCGCCACCTTGAAATACTCCTTGGGCGGGACGATGAAGCCGCCCACGCCCAGCACCGGCTCGGCGATGAAGGCCGCGATCTTGCCGCAGGTCTCGGTCTTGATGAGCTCGTCCAGGTCGCGCGCGCAGGCCAGGTCGCAGGCCGGGTAGGTCAGGTGGAACGGGCAGCGGTAGCAGTAGGGCGCCGGCGCGTGGCGTATACCGGCCACGAGGGTTCTGGAAGTGCGCCAGGAAGCGTGCGCGGTCATGTTCATGGCCAGGGCCGAGCGGCCGCTGTAGCAGTGCCTGAGCGCGATCAGCTCCTGCCGCCCCGTAAAATGCTGCGCAAGCATGACGGCCGTTTCGTCGGCCTCGGTGCCGCTGTTGGTGAAGAAGCTCTTTTTCAGGTTCCCGGGGGCGAGCCCGGCCAGTTTTTCGGCCAGTTCGCCGACGGGCAGCGTGGGGTAAAGCGTGGAGACATGCTGGAGCTTCTTCGCCTGCTCCGTGAAGCGGGCGGTGACGAACTCGTTGCAGTGCCCGACTGAGACAGTTAGAATGCCGCCGAAGAAATCCAGGTATTCCCGGCCTTCCGCGTCATAGACGCAGCAGCCCTTCCCGGAGACCAGCGGCAGGGGTTCGCCGTAATAGGTGATGACGCCGGGGATGAGGTATTCCTTGTATTGAGCGGTGATTTCCGCGTTGCCGGACTTTGTGCTTTCTTTCATATTTTTTCTCCTAGTGGCACCACTCCGCCGCGTCGAACTTCTTCCGCTTCAGATACCGGCCATGGCCCTTTTCGCCGGTGAACTCGCCGTATTTAGCCACCACTTTCCCGCGCGAAATGACGAAGGCGGGGAGCCCGTCCAGCCTCTGCCCTTCGAACGCCGAGTAATCCACGTTATGCCGCGTGGTTCTAACCGAGACCTCGCCCTTGCGGGCCGGGTCGAAGATCACCAGGTCCGCGTCCGAGCCGACCGCCACGGTCCCTTTCTCCGGGTACATCCCGAATATCTTCGCGGCGCCGGCGGCTATGACGGCCGCGAACTGGTTCCGGGTCAGCCTGCCGGCGCGCACGCCGCAGGTATAGAGAAGGTTCACGCGGTCGCCCACGCCGGGGATGCCGTTGGGGATCTTCATGAAATCGCCCTTTCCCATTTCCTTCTGGCCTTTGAAATTAAAGGAACAGTGGTCCGTGGCCACGCTCTGCAGGAAGCCGTCGCGCAGGCCCGCCCAGAGCTTGTCCTGGTTCGCGGCGGCCCGGAGCGGGGGGGACATCACCCATTTGGCGGCCTCGAAGCCGTTCTTCCGGTACAGGTCCTCCGAGAGCAGCAGGTACTGCGGGCAGGTTTCCGCGAGCACCAGTTGGCCGCGCAGCTTCGCGGCAGCCACCTCACGTAGCGCCTCGTCGCAGCTCAGGTGGACGATATGCAGCGGGGCGCCGGCGAAAGCCGCGAGGAGGATGGCGCGGTGCGCGGCCTCCCCTTCGGCCTCGGCGGGATGCGCGAGCACGTGGTACTCGGGCCCGGTCTTGCCCTCGGCGGCGAACCGCTTCATCAGGTGGGTGAGCATGTCGCCGTTCTCGGCGTGGACCGAGACCAAGGCCGAGTGCTCTTTGGCCGCGCGCAGGATCTGCAGCAGCTGGTCGTCGTCTATCATCAGCGCGCCCTTATAGGCCATAAAGCACTTGAAACTGGAGATGCCGTCGGCGACCACGGCGGGGAGTTCCGCCAGGACCTGCGCGTTCACCTCGGGGAGCGCGATATGGAAAGCGTAATCCACCGCGGTTTTACCGGCGGCTTTCTCATGCCAGGCCGCCACGGCGGCGGCCAGCTTCTGCCCCTTGGCGGGGATGACGAAATCCACTATCGTGGTGGTGCCCCCGCAGGCGGCGGCCCTCGTGCCGGTCTCGAAATCGTCGGCGGAGACCGTGCCCATGAAGGGGAGGGCGAAATGCGTGTGCGCGTCTATCCCGCCCGGGTATATCTCCATGCCGGCCGCGTCCAGCACCGTGTCGCCTGAGCCGGTCTCGAGGCCCAGGCCGAGCCGGACTATCTTCCCGTCCTCGACCAGGATGTCGGCGGAGAAAGAATCGGCGGCCGTGAAGATCGTCCCGTTCTTTATCAGCATTTTGTTCGTCATGGCGTTCCCCTATGGCAGCAGCTTTATCATATCGCCGTAAGTCTCGGGGCGGCGGTCGCGGTAGAACTGCCAGGTGTTGCGCACCTCGTCGATCTTATCCAGGTCGATGTCGGCCGTCACGAGCTCGTCGCGGTCTTCGCTGCCCTCGGCGAGGATCTCCCCGCGGGGGTTCACGAAATAGCTGTGGCCGTAGAACTTCCCTATCTTCCAGGGCAGCTCGGTCCCCACACGGTTGATGCAGCCCATGAAATAGCCGTTGGCCACGGCGTGCGCGGGCTGCTCAATCTTCCAGAGATGCTGGGACAGGCCGGCGACGGTGGCGGAGGGGTTGAACACTATCTCCGCCCCGGCGAGCCCCAGGAGCCGCGCGCCCTCGGGGAAGTGCCGGTCGTAGCAGATGTACACGCCGACCACGCCGTACTTGGTCTTGAAGACCGGGTAAGCCATGTTCCCGGGCTTGAAAAAGAACTTCTCCCAGAAGCCCGCTACCTGCGGGATATGGATCTTGCGGTATTTCCCGAGATATTTACCGTCCGCGTCGATAACCGCCGCCGTGTTGTAATAGACGCCGGCCGCGGCCCGCTCGTAGATCGGGACCACTATGACCATATCGTATTTTTTCGCGTACTTGGACAGCAGGTCCGTAGTCGGGCCGGGCACCGCCTCGGCGGTGGCGTACCACTTGGAGTCCTGCGAGGGGCAGAAATAGGGGGTGGAGAAGATCTCCTGCAGACAAAGCACTTTGACTCCGGCTTTCCCCGCCTTGTCTATCCAGGGAAGGTGCTTCTTCACCATCGCGTCCTTGATCTCCCGGACGCTTCCTTCGCCTTCCTGCAGCGGAAGGGCGCACTGAATTAAGCCGCATTTCACTTTTCTTGCCATATTGTCTCCCTTTATTGTTTGGATTCAAGGATCAACCGGTCTTTGGTATCCGCAAGCTTCTCGAAGGTCCTTCGCACTTCCCTCAAATTCACGCACTTCGCGGCGTCGCGGAGGAAATCCCGCTGTCTGGCCAGGACGCCCAGGGCGGAAGCCAGGTCCCCGGCCTCCAAAGCCTCCGGCGCCGCGTAAGCGCTCTCATCCACGGCCGCGCAGGGCTCCATCACCAACTCGGTGACGTTCTCCCTTAATACGGTACGGAGCAGCCTCACGTTCTTTTCAGCCTCGGCCCTGAACCGGGACAGAGCGTCGCGCCCAGGGCCGCTGAGTTTCGCCTCGGAGAGGATAAAAAAATCCAGGCCGGAACTCTCCGACCTGATGGCAAAATCCACGAAAGCGCTGAAAGTGTTGAGACTCATGCTGTTTCCCCCGCGAAGTCCATTGATAAATTATACAAAAATAATAACTACCCAGCTGCCGGAGGGGGCGGCCACGGCATGCCCTGAGCACCCGGAAGAGGAAACCCTTGCGTCGGTTTCCCCCCTAAAAAGGTGCCAGCCTCCTTTTTGCCCTTTTTGCCTGCTGCCCTTATTATGTGTGCACAGCAAAAAGGAGGCTGGCACCTTTTTAGGGGCCCCCTTTCCGCAACGGGTGCTCAGGG
>JACQPH010000034.1 GCA_016207645.1 Elusimicrobiota bacterium | reverse complement strand
GTGTAGCGCTCCGCCTCGTCGAGATGCATCAGGGGGACTTCCCTGAAAAGCTGCTTGCACACGCCCTGTGCCCTGGGCGCGGCGCGGCCGAAGGACCTGGCTTTTTTGAGCGCGGCCTCGGTAAGTTCTTCCGGGGCGCAGATATAATCCACCAGCCCGGCCTCTTTCGCGTCCTGGGCGGTGAACCTTTCGCCGCTCATGAAATATTCCTTCAGCTTCGCCCGGTTGGCGCAGCGCATGAACAGGTAGGGGGAAATGCAGGCCGGGACCACGCCTATTTTGACCTCGCTCAGGCCTAAGGCGGCGTCCTTCGACGCTATAACTATGTCGGCCACCGCCAGGAGCCCGACGCCGCCGCCGAGCGCGGCGCCGTTCACCGCCGCTATTACCGGTTTGTCCAGGTTGTAGATGGCCCTGAACATGGAGGAAAGCTTCAGCGTGTCCGCCAGATGGGCCTCATACGGCTCGGTGCGGCTGGCGCCCAGCCAGTTCAGGTCGGCCCCGGCGCAGAAGGACCTGCCCTCGCCGGAGATTATCACGGCGCGCACCGAAGGCCGGGAGGCGAAAGCCGGGAAAGCTTCGGTAAGCTCCTCGATCATGGCCGCGTCGAAAGCGTTGTGCACTTCCGGCCTGGCCAGCCAGACCCGGGCTATCCTGTCCAAGATCTCTATTTTTATCGTTTTCACATTCTGTATACAGGGGCTTTGTATTCCTCGATGGGCATGTTCAGCGAAGCCGCTATGGCCAGGCCCAGCACCTTGCGCGTATCCACGGGGTCTATCACCCCGTCGTCCCAGAGCCTGGCGGAGCTGTAGTACGGGCTCGATTCGGTCTCGTATTTGCGGGTAATGGGTTCCTTGAACCCGGCCTGCTCTTCGGGGCTCATGCTTACGCCCCTTTTAGCGAGCTGGTTCATCTTTACGGTGCACAGGACGTTGGAGGCCTGCTCGCCGCCCATGACCGACGTCCTCGCCGTAGGCCACAGCCAGAGGAACCTGCCGCCGAAGGCCCTGCCGCACATGCCGTAATTGCCCGCCCCGTAGGAGCCGCCTATGATGACGGTGAACTTCGGCACGTTGGCGCCGGCCACGGCGGAGACAAGCTTCGCCCCGTCCTTGGCGATGCCGCCGTGCTCGTACTTCTTGCCTATCATGAAGCCGGTGACGTTCTGCAGGAAGACCAGCGGCACGCGCCGGGAGCAGCACAGCTCGATAAAATGCGCGCCCTTAAGCGAGCTTTCCGAAAAGAGTATGCCGTTGTTGGCGAGAATGCCCACCGGCTGCCCCATGATCCTGGCGAAGCCGGTGACCAGCGTGACGCCGTAGTTCTTTTTAAACTCCTGGAACCTCGAACCGTCGACGACCCGCGCGATTATCTCTCTCATGTCGAAGGACTTCTTGAGGCTGGTCGGGAAGAGCCCGTAGAGCTCGCGCGGGTCATAGGCTGGCTCCTCTGGAGCGGTGACGCCGATATCGGTCTTAACCGGGTGCTTCAGGTTCTCGACTATATTGCGCGCTATCCTTATAGCGTCCTTCTCGTTAGCCGCCAGATGGTCGGAGACCCCGGAAATGCGGCAGTGGACATCGGCGCCGCCCAGCTCCTCGTCGGTGACGTCCTCGCCGGTGGCGGCTTTGACCAGGGGGGGGCCGCCCAGGAAGATCGTGCCCTGGTTCCTGACCATCACGGTTTCCTCGCTCATAGCGGGAATGTACGCGCCGCCGGCCGTGCAGGACCCGAATACTACGGAGATCTGCGCTATGCCCCTCGCCGACATTACGGCCTGGTTGTAGAAAATGCGCCCGAAATGGTATTTATCCGGGAAGACCTCGTCCTGCAGCGGCAGGAAAACCCCGCCGGAGTCCACCAGGTAGATGCACGGAAGATTGTTCTCCAGCGCCACTTCCTGCGCTCTTACGTGTTTTTTCACTGTAAGGGGGTAATAAGTGCCGCCCTTTACGGTGGCGTCATTGGCTACGATCAGGACTTCGCGGCCATGAACCAGGCCGATGCCGGTTATGATCCCGGCGCAGGGAGCCTCGTCGTCGTACATGCCGTTGGCGGCCAGCGCGCAGAGTTCCAGGAAAGGGGTGTCTTTGTCCAGCAGGGCCATTATCCTGTCTCTCGGCAGGAGTTTCTTCCTTGAAATATGAAGTTCCCTGGCTTTTTGGGGGCCGCCGGCCTTGGCGGCTTCGAGGCGCTTCCTGAACTCGGCGACTACGCCTTTATTGTACTTCTCGTTCTCCCTGAATTCAGGGCTGTCCGTCAGCACGTTGGAAATTATTTTATCCATAGGGTTTAACCGCCTCTACCCCGCCGGAGTATTTTACTAAAAGCCAGCCCTTTTCACTAATTCCCGCTATCGTGCCTCCGGGTTTGCCCGGGCCGGGCGGATAGGCGTCGCCTATTTGCGCCATCCGCGAGACGTATTCGGGTACCTGGGCGCTAAAGCCGTTCTTGAAAAGCAGGTCGAACCGCCGCTGAAGTTCCGCCGTCAATTTTTCCAGCAACTCTTCTTTATCCGAGCTTCGCGCGGTCGCCAGCTTCACCGAAGTGGCGAGTCCCGCTAGCCCGGGGGGAAAATCCTCGGTGTCTACGTTCAGTCCTACCCCGCAGACCACAAAACTGTCTCCCCGCTCGTTCTTCCCCGAAGTGGAAAGTATGCCGCAGATCTTCTTCCCGCCGGCCAGCACGTCGTTAGGCCACTTTATTTTGCAGGCGACCCCGTAACCGGAAAGTACTTCGGCTACCGCCAGCGCCGCCGCATGGTTCAGCACCGCCGGGTCCGCCATATTTTCCGGCGGCCACGCTATAAGAGAAAAATAGAGATTCTGTCCGGGGGGGGAGTACCACTCATTGCCCCCTGTTCCCCTGCCATTAGTCTGTGCCCCGGCGACTACCGCCGTCCACTCCCGTTCTTCCGCGTTCCCGGCGAGTTCCACGGCGTGGTCCTGAGTGGAAGGAAGGCTGTCAAAATGGAGAATTTTCAGACCGGTCATTTATGCCTGTAGTCAACGGCCCAATACTAATATCAATGCAATACCAATTATACAAATCATGGTTTAAAAACAGAATACATGAGGTATTTCCGCGACGGTGCTTTCAGCCTCGGCGGATTGGGCGGAGGGGCCGTGCTCAAGCCCCGGCCCTATACCTTTTCCAGCGATCTCCAATTCCAAAGTATAGAAGTGATATGTCTTGAAATTTAGTTCCGACTAAATTATAATACATGTCATGTACAGCCAGCTGCAGCTGCGGGAGATCTTCCATCTTGAGTTCCTGCGCTATTTAGCCGCCGACATGCCTTTGGGCCTCTGGAGGCAGAGAGAGGCAGAGAGGGGACGCTGCACGATAACTCGATAAGAGAAGAATAATCAAGATATCGTGTAGCGTCCCCTTTCCCCCTGTCCGGGCCGGTAATTTCAGCGTCCCACCCCTGAACATAACTCCTGCAATTCAAAGAAAGTAGCGATATGTCCGCCGCTTTACCCGCGCGGACGATTTGCTATTATTCTTAAAGTCGCTCTTAAATATGATTAACCGGGGATAATAACATATGGAACATCAGCTGACGCTGCGCCTGCTGTCGCCTTTGGACGGGGAAATAATCTCTCTCGATAATGTGCCCGACCCGGTCTTCGCCCGGCGCATCGCCGGGGACGGGGTCTCAGTGGACCCCACCAGTTCGGCGGTGCTCGCGCCCTGCGCCGGGGAGATAATCTACGCCCACCCGGCCGGCCACGCTTTCACGCTGCGCGGCGAAGGGGGAGCGGAGGTAATGATCCACGTGGGCGTGGATACCGTGCGGCTCAAAGGCGAGGGCTTCAGGCTGAAGGTCCGCGCGGGCGACCGCGTAGCTGTCGGGCAGGAGCTGCTGGCTTTTGACGCCGACCTGGTGGCCACAAAAGCCCGCAGCCTGCTGACGCAGCTGCTGGTGGTGAACATGGACCTCGTTTCCTCCCTGAAGCATCCCGCCGGCAAGGTGCGGGCGGGCCGCGACCTGCTGCTCGAGCTCCGGCTGAAAGCCCCCGGCGGCGCGGCCCCGGCCGGGTCCGGCGGCAAGCTCGCCTCATCCGGGGAACTGACCGTGGCCAACCCCACCGGTTTTCACGCGCGGCCCGCGGCTTTGCTGGCGCAGGAAGCCAAGCGTTTCGCGGGCACGGTGCGCCTGCGCTGCGGCGGCGGGGCCGCCAACGCCAAGAGCCTGGTCTCGATCATGAGCCTCAACATCGGCTGCGGGGACAAGCTGGCGCTCGAGGCCGAGGGCCCGGGCGCCGCCGCGGCCGTGGCGGCGCTCTCCGCCCTGGTCACCAGCGTGCTCGACGCGCCCGCAGCCGCGGCGGCGACGGCGCCCCTTCCCGCTCCGGAGGCGCCGCGCGTGCGGCGCGACCCGCGCGCGCTGGCCGGCGTCTGCGCCTCCCCCGGTATCGCCGTCGGCGCGGCTTTCCAGTCCAGGCAGGACCAGGTGGAAGCGGTAGAAGAGAAGGAAGAGCCGGCCCCGGCCAGGCTGCGCCTCGCGGCGGCCGTGGAAGCCGCCAAGGCCGAACTGGAAGTCCTGCTTTCCAGGCTTTCCTCGGAGGGGGCCGCGGAGCAGGCGGCCGTTTTCGGCGCGCACCGCGAACTGCTGGAGGACCCCGAATTGCTCGAACTGGCTGAAGGCGGGATCGCCAAAGGCGCCGGCGCGGTGGCCGCCTGGCGCGGCGCGTACCAGCAATACGCGGGGAATCTCAGCCGCCTGGAGAATAAATTGCTGGCCGGCCGCGCCGTGGATATCCGCGACGTCGGGGCCAGGGTGCTGCGGCTGGTCTCCGGGGCGCCCCTGAAGCGGCGGGAGCTGCCCGCCGGCTGCATACTCCTCGCCGACGAATTGACGCCTTCCGACGTCGCCGGGCTGGACAAGGCCGGGGTGGCCGGCATCTGCACGGTAGGCGGCGGGGCTTCCTCGCACGTGGCGATCTTCTGCCGCGCGGCCGGGCTCCCGGCCATAGCCGCCGCCCCCGCGGCCATACTCGAGATCAAGGACGGGGAAACCCTCGTGCTCGACGCCGACAGCGGCGAGCTGCGGACGAAGCCGGAGCCCGCCGAACTGAAAGAGGCCGCCGGCCGGCAGGCGGAAGTAAGCCGCCGCCGGGAAGCCGCCGTTTCCGCCGCCGGGCTGGAGGCGAGGACGAAGGACGGCAAGCGCGTGCCGGTGCTGGCCAATGTCGGCAGCGCCGTCGAAGCGCTGGAAGCCGCGCGGCTCGGCGCCGAGGGCGTCGGGCTCTGCCGCAGCGAGTTCCTTTTCCTCGACCGCGCCGCCGCGCCTTCCGAAGAAGAGCAGCTGGCCGCTTACGAGGGCGTAGCCGGGGCTTTTCCCGGGCGGGAGGTCGTGATCCGCGTGCTGGATGTGGGCGGCGACAAGCACCTGCCCTATCTGCACCTGGCCAAAGAGGAGAACCCGTTCCTGGGCGAGCGGGGCTTGCGCCTGCTGCTCGCCAGGCCGGAGCTGCTGCGCGCGCAACTGCGGGCGCTGCTGCTGGCCTCCCGCGGTCACGCCGGCCTGAAGCTGATGTTCCCCATGGTCTCTGAGCTGGACGAATTCCGCGCGGCAAAGGCGGCGCTGCTGCGCGAGGCGCGGGCGCTGGGCCTGCCCCTGGTGAAATGCGGGGTGATGATAGAGGTCCCCTCGGCGGCGCTGCAGAGCGCCCACCTGGCGAAGGAGGCCGATTTCTTCTCCATCGGCACCAACGACCTTTCGCAGTATACGCTGGCCATGGACCGCGGCAATCCCAAGCTGGCCGGCCGGGCCTGGGCCGGCGACCCCGCGGTGCTGCGGATGATAGACCTGACGGTGAAAGGCGCCGGCGTCCACGGACGGCCCGTGGGGGTCTGCGGCGGCGCCGCCGGCGACCCCGTGCTGGCGCCGCTCCTGTTGGGGCTGGGGGTGGACGAGCTGAGCGCACCGCCGCCGGCCGTGCCGCTGATAAAGGCGGCTGTCAGGGAACTGGACCTCGGCGCCTGCCGGGCCCTGGCCGCCGAAGCGCTGGCTCTGGGTTCGGCCGAGGAAGTCAGGGCGCTGCTCGCCCGGAAGGCGAAATGATATGAACGAACTCAAGGAACTTTCGAAGAACGCTTTCGGCCTGCTGCAGAAGATAGGCAAGTCCCTGATGCTGCCCGTGGCTATCCTGCCCGTGGCGGGCATCCTGCTCGGCGTCGGCAGCGCGGGCTTCACCTGGATGCCCGAGCTGCTCTCGTCGATAATGAAAGCCGCCGGCGGCGTGATCTTCGGCAACCTGCCGCTCTTCTTCGCGATAGGCGTGGCGCTGGGCATGACGGAGAACGACGGGGTGGCCTCCATGTCGGCGGTGGTCGGCTACGTGGTCATGCTCGCGACGATGGGTCTGCTCGCCGGGCGCCACGGCGCGGAAGTCAAAGCCATCATGGGCATCAGCTCCATCGACACCGGCGTCTTCGGCGGCATCCTCATCGGTTCCGCGGCCGCTTACCTGTTCAACCGCTATTACAGGATACAGCTGCCCCCCTACCTGGGCTTTTTCTCGGGCAAGCGCTTCGTGCCGATCGTCACGGCTTTCGCCGCCGTCTTCATCGGGGCCGCGCTCAGTTGGTGCTGGCCGCCTGTGGGGAAAGCCATCCGGGCACTCTCGGAATACGCGGCTTACGGCAATCCCCTGCTCTCCGTGGGCGTCTACGGCTTCGTCGAGCGCCTGCTGATCCCGTTCGGCCTGCACCATATCTGGAACGTGCCTTTCTTCTTCGAGATAGGCAGCTTCACCACCGCCGCCGGCGCGGTGGTGCACGGTGACATAACGCGTTTCTTCGCCGGGGACCCCGAGGCGGGCATCCTGGGCGGCGCCTACCTGTTCAAGATGTGGGGGCTGCCCGCCGCGGCGCTGGCCATGTGGCATTGCGCCAGGCCGGAGAACCGCTTGCGCATCGGCGGCATCATGGTCTCGGCGGCGCTCACCTCGTTCCTGACCGGCATCACGGAGCCCATAGAGTTCTCGTTCATGTTCGTAGCTCCGGTGCTTTACGGCATCCACGCGGTGCTGGCCGCCTGCTCGCAGGTCACTTTCGCGCTGCTCGGCGCGAAACTGGGCTTCACCTTCTCGCATGGCTTCATCGACTACGTCCTGTACTACGCCAAGGACACGCGGCCCGGGCTGGTGCTGGTGCTCGGCCCGGTCTACGCCGGGTTCTATTACGGCTTGTTCCGCTGGGCTATCACCCGCTTCGATCTTAAGACCCCCGGCCGGGAAGAAGCGGAGGCCGCGGCTGAAACCGCCGGCGTCTCCGCCGGGGCCGAGAGCTTTCCGCGCAAACTGGTGCTGGCTTTCGGCGGCCGCGCCAATATAAGGAGCCTGGACGCCTGCATCACCAGGCTGCGCGTGGCCGTAGCCGCGCCGGACCGGGTGGACCGGGCCGCTCTGAAAGCCTTGGGCGCCGCCGGCGTGGTAATGTCCGGCAACGGCGTGCAGGCGGTGTTCGGCACCCGGTCGGAGAACCTGAAGACCGATATGGAGATCTACCTCAGGACGGCCGGGACCGAAGCCGACGGCCCCGCTCCCGCCTCCGCAGCCGCCGAGGCGCCCGCTGCGCGCCAGGCCGAAGCCGCGGGCCCCTCCGGCGCTGAAGTGGAGAAGAGCGCGGCCGGGCTGCTGGCCGCCCTGGGCGGTCGCGGGAACCTGCGGAGCCTGGAAGCCTGCGCCCATACCCGCCTGCGGGTAGAACTGCTCGATCCGAAGCTTCTCGACGAAGCCGCGCTGGCCGCCGCAGGCGCTTACGGCGTGATGCGCCCCGGCGGGGATATCATACACGTACTGGTCGGCCCCGCCGCCGGGGATTACGCGGCCAGGATCGGCAAGCTGGGCGATGCCTGAACTGAAATTTCCCAAAGGCTTCATCTGGGGCTCGGCTACTTCGGCCCTGCAGATAGAAGGCGCCACGGCCGAAGACGGCCGGGGGCCTTCGGTCTGGGACGAGTTCTGCCGCCGGCACCCTGAGAAAATCTTCGGCGGCGCTTCGCCGGAGCCGGCCTGCGGCCACTACCGCCGCTGGCGGGAGGACGTAGGCCTTATCCGCGAGCTGGGGCATAACGGCTACAGGCTTTCCATCTCCTGGCCCCGCCTTTTCCCCGGCGGGGCCCCGCGCCTCAACGAAGCCGGCGCGGCTTTTTACGACCGGCTCTTCGACGCCCTGCTGGAAGCCGGCGTGGAGCCCAATGTCACGCTTTATCACTGGGATCTGCCGCTGGAGCTGGGGGAGAAAGGCGGCTGGGAGAACCCGGACACAGCCCTGCGTTTCGCGGATTACGCCGGGGCCTGCTTCAGGCGCTACGGGGACCGTGTGCGGCTCTGGTCCACGATCAACGAGCCCGGCTGGACCGTGCTCAACGGCTATGTCACCGGGCTGCACCCGCCGTGCAGGCCGCGGGACTACGCCGGCGCGCTGCGCGCGGCGCAGGGCCTGCTGCGCGGCCACGCCCTGGCCCTGGGGGCCTGCAAAGAGGAGCGGCCCGGCTCTTCGGCGGGCATAGTGCTGAATATGTCCCGCGTCCACCCGGCCACGCCTTCGGAGGCGGACGCCAAAGCCGCGGCCCTGGCCGACGGCCTGATCAACCGGTGGTTTAGCGACGCTGTGCTCAAAGGCCGGTTCCCCGCCGATATGCGCGATTTTTACGCCGACAGGGGCCTGCTGCCGGAAGGGCTGGAGGAGACCGAGGCCCTGCTGCGTGCCGCCCCGCCGGGCTTCCTCGGCGTGAATTACTATTACCCGCATTACGCCAGCGCCGACGCGCCGGCCACCGGCTTTCACCTTAACACTTCGGGCCGGCCGGAGGAAGACTGCGAGTTCTCCATAAAGGGGCTTTTCCGCTTCGTGAAAAATCCCCGCGGGCGCTTTACAGCCTGGGGCTGGGAGATAGACCCCGAGGGGCTTTACGACCTGCTGCTGCGCGTGCACCAGGCCAGCCCGGGGCTGCCGGTCTATGTCACGGAGAACGGCCTGGGCCGGGTGGAGGAACTGGCTGGCGGCACCGTGGACGACCAGGAGAGGATAGATTTCGTGAGGGAGCATCTTCGCGCCGTCCACCGGGCCATAGCCGCCGGAGCAGACGTGCGCGGCTACTATATGTGGTCCCTGCTGGATAATTTTTCCTGGATAAACGGCTACAAGAAGCGCTACGGCTTCCTTTACGTGGACAGGGCGACGCTGGCCCGGCATAAAAAGAAAAGCGCCCTGTGGTTCCGCGAAGCGGCGCTGGCCAACGCGATCTGAGGCGAACAACGGAGGCGGAATGAAAGACCATAAAAGCATCCTCGCGGTCCTGATAATCTTCCTGGCGGCCGGCCCGGGCCGGGGGGCGGGGCTCCCGCTCTATAAGGACCCCAAAGCCGCCCCGGCAGCGCGCGCGGCCGATCTGCTGGGCCGGATGACCGTCGAGGAGAAATTCGGCCAGCTGCAGCAGCTCGACGGGCTGTGGGAGGGGAACTACCGCGAGGAACACCTCAAACTGGCGCGCGAAGGGAAGCTGGGCTCCACGCTGAACGTCCGCACTGCCCCTTTCGCCAACAAGCTGCAGAAAGAAGCTGTGGAGGGCTCCCGCCTGGGCATCCCCGTGCTGTTCGCGTTCGACGTCATTCACGGCTACAGGACCATTTTCCCGGTCCCGCTGGGCGAGAGCGCGCAGTGGGACCCCGCGCTGGCCGAGCAGGCCGCCTCCGTCGCCGCCGAGGAGGCGTATTCGGTCGGCCTGAAATGGACTTTCGCCCCTATGGTGGATATAGCGCGCGATCCGCGCTGGGGGCGCATAGTGGAGGGGTCCGGCGAGGATCCCTACCTCGGCTCTAAACTCGCCGCCGCCAGGGTGCGCGGCTTCCAGGGCGCGGATTTCGGCGCCCCGGGGAAAGTGCTGGCCTGCGCGAAGCATTGGGCCGGCTACGGCGCCGCCGAGGCCGGCCGGGATTATAATAACACCGATATTTCCGAGTCCTCCCTGCGCAATATCTATTTCCCGCCGTTCAAGGCGGCGGCGGACGCCGGCGCGGCCACTTTCATGACGGCTTTCAACGACCTCAACGGCCTGCCTTCCACCGCCAATAAGCGCAATCTCGCCGGGGTCCTGCGCGGTGAATGGGGTTTCAAGGGCTTTGTCGTCAGCGATTATACTTCGGTAAAGGAGCTCATCGCGCACGGCCTCGCGGCCGACGACGGGGACGCGGCGGTCAAGGCCCTCTCCGCCGGCGTGGACATGGAAATGGTGAGCGCGCTGTACCGGGAGACCGGCCCGGCCGCGCTGGCCGCCGGCAGGCTCTCCGCGGCCGACCTCGACGCGAGCGTGCTGCGGGTGCTGGAGGCGAAGTTCCGCGCGGGGATCTTCGAGCATCCCTATATCGACCCGGCGCTGGAGGCCGCGACCCTGAAGACCCCTGAAAAACTGCGGCTGGCGCTGGCCGCCGCCCTTAAGTCCCTGGTGCTGCTGAAGAACGAGAACGCCCTCCTGCCTCTGGACCCTAAGATCGGGAAAGTGGCGGTCATCGGCGCGCTGGCCGACAGCCGGGCCGACATGCTGGGCTCCTGGTCGGCCGACGGCAAGCCGGCGGACGCGGTCACGCTGCTCGAAGGCGTAAAGGCGTCCGTCTCGCCAGCCACCGAGGTGGTATTCTCCAGCGGCGCTTTCGCCGGCGCTGCCGACGAGGACCTCGCCAAGGCCGTGGCCGCCGCCGCCGGGGCGGACGTCATAATCGCCGCGGTGGGGGAAACTTTCGACATGTCGGGGGAAGCGGCCTCCAGGGTCTCTCTGTCCCTGCCCGGCCGCCAGCTCGAACTGCTGGAGCGCCTGAAGAAGACCGGGCATCCGGTGGCGGCCGTGGTTTTCAACGGCAGGCCGCTGGAGCTCGGCTGGCTCCAGGAGAACCTTCCCGCCGTGCTGGAAGCCTGGCAGCCCGGCCTCCAAGGCGGCCTGGCCGTGGCGCAGACCCTCTTCGGGAAGGCGAACCCCGGCGGCAAACTCCCGGTGACATTCCCGCGCTCGGTGGGCCAGGTGCCGATCTATTACGCCCACCGCAATACCGGCCGCCCGCCTAACCCGAAGGAAAAATATTCCTCCAAGTATATAGATTCCTCTTTCGAGCCCCTCTACCCTTTCGGCTACGGGCTCAGCTACAGCTCTTTCGCTTACTCCGGGCTGGAAGTCTCGCCCCCGGCGATAAAGCCGGGCGGAAAGGTGCGGGTCAGCTTCGAGGTGAAGAACGTCTCCCGGCGGGCGGGCGACGAGGTGGCGCAGGTCTATATAAAGGACGAGGCCGGCTCGGAGACCCGGCCGGTGCGCGAGCTGAAAGGCTTTCAGCGCCTGGCGCTGGCTCCCGGCGAGTCGCGCCGGCTGACCTTCGAGCTGGGGCCGGAAGAGCTGGGCTGGCATTACACCGGCGGCTTCGCCGTCGAGCCCGGCGGCTTCAAGGTTTACGCCGGCAGTTCCTCCGTGGGCGGGCTGGAGGCTTCTTTCAAGGTGGAGCCGTGAGCGGACGCAGGCTGCTGTTCGCGGCGGCGCTCTTCGGGCTGCCTGCCTGCTCGGCCCCCGTCAGGCAGCCGGCCCCGGTGTCCCTGCGGGCCGAAGACGAGGCCTTCCTGGAAGACTTGTCGCGCCGTTCCTTCCTCTATTTCGCGGAACAGTCCGACCCGGGCACCGGCCTGGTGCTGGACCGGGCGCGGGCCGACGGGTCCCAGATGGATGAAGCCCACCGCTACGTAGCCAGCTCGGCCGCCACAGGCTTCGGGCTGACCGCTTTCTGCATCGCCGCCGGGCGCGGCTGGCTGCCGAGGGAGGAAGCCGCGGTCCGCGCCCGCCGGGCGCTGGAGTTCTTCGCCGGGAAAGCGGCCCACGAGCGCGGCTGGTTCTATCACTGGCTGGACTCCCGGACCGGGGAAAGGGTCTGGAACAGCGAGATCTCCTCCATCGACACAGCGCTGCTGCTGGGCGGGGTCCTTACCGCCAAACAGTGCTTCGCCGGCTACCCGGAGATAGGCGCGCTGAGCGACAAGATCTACTCGCGGCTGGATTTCCGCTGGATGCTGAACGGCGACCCCGCGCTCCTGTCCCACGGCTGGAAGCCGGAGAGCGGCTTCCTGAAGTTCCGCTGGGACACCCACGCGGAGTCGATGCTGCTCTACCTGCTCGGGCTGGGCTCGCCAACTTCGCCGCTGACCCGCGCCTCGTGGCTGGCGTGGAAGCGCCCGGTGGTCAGCTATGGCGGCTTTACTTACATCAGCGGCGCGCCGCCGCTCTTTATCCACCAGTATTCCCAGGCCTGGGTGGATTTCAGGGGCACCGACGACGGGGGGATCGACTGGTTCGAGAATTCGCGGCTGGCCACCCGGGCCAACCGCGCGATGTGCCTGGACCTGGCCCAGCGCTTCCCCGGCTACGGACCGGAGCTGTGGGGGATCACCGCTTCCGACGGCCCGTCGGGCTACGTCGCCTGGGGCGGCCCTCCAGCCACCCCGGACATAGACGGCACCGTGGTCCCCTGCGGACCGGGCGGTTCGCTGATGTTCGCCCCGGACCTGGCCCTCCCGGCGCTGAAAGCTATGAAGGCTTACGGCGGGGGAAAGGCTTACGGGAAATACGGTTTCGCCGACGCCTTTAACCCCGCTACGGGCTGGGTCGATACCGACGTGCTCGGCATCGACGCCGGGATCACCCTGCTCAGCGCGGAGAACCTGCGCGGCGGCTCGGTCTGGAAGTGGTTCATGGCCAATAAAGAGATAAAGGCCGGATTGCCGGCGGCCGGAGTTAAGGTTGCGGGAAAAAACTGAAGAGAAGCCGCCCCGGGTCCCCGCAGGACCGGGTCTGGCCGCTTTGAGCACACAGTGTTTGTGGCGGCACAAGGCTATGCCTGTGCCGTATCAAGGCCACTGGCCATCAAACGGCCGAACGCACGTTTGACCTTTTCCGCTTACTTAGGTAGACTTGAATTATTCAGTTCCAGCAGTGCTTGCCGGCAGGGGACGAGGAGAAAACTATGAGCTCGGAGAAAACTACTGATACTTCCGCCGGCGGTTATTTTTCCATTCCCTCCGGGCTCGGCTTCCCGGTGACGGAGAAGATCTTTACTCCCGAAAAATTCACGGAGGAACAGAAGATGGCGGCGGAGACGGCGAAGAAGTTCATAGAAAAAGAGGTCGCGCCCAGAATAAACGAAATAGACGAGCAGAAGGGCGATTATGCCCTGACCGTCAAGCTGCTGAAAAAAGCGGCGGAGCTGGGGTTCCTGGCTATCGATGTGGCCGAGGAATACGGCGGGGCCGGCAGCGATTTTAAAACCGCCATGTGCGTTTCCGAGGTCTTCGGCGCCGGCGGTTCCTGGGCGGTCTCCTGGGCGGCGCACAGCGGTATAGGCACCCACCCTTTACTGTTCTTCGGGACGGAAGCGCAGAAAAAGAAATATCTGACGAAGCTGGTCGGCGGCGAATGGACCGGGGCCTTCGGCGCCACCGAGCCGGAAGCCGGGACCGACCTTTACGGCGCTAAAACAAAAGCGGTCCTGAGCCCCGACGGGAAATTCTATATCCTGAACGGGAACAAGACCTTTATCTCGAACAGCGGTTTCGCCGATCTATTCACCATATTGGCCAAGGTTGACGGGGATCCCAAGAAATCCGCCTGTTTCCTGGTGGAAAGGGGCACGCCCGGCTTTACCATCGGCAAAGAAGAGAACAAGATGGGCATCTGCGGTTCCTCCACCTGCCCGCTTAACCTCGTGGACGTGAAAGTCCCGGCGGAGAACCTGCTGGGCGAGATAGGCAAAGGCATTCACATCATCTTCAATACCCTGAACCTCGGCAGGCTCAAGCTCGGCGCTATGACGACCGGCTCCGGCAAGTACGTGATAAACGACGCGGTCAAATACGCCGCGGAAAGAAAGCAGTTCGGCCTGCCGCTTTCCAGTTTCGGTTTTATCAAGGAAAAGCTCGCGAACATGGTGGTCGGGGCCTGGATGACGGAAAGCGCCGTTTACCGGACGGCCGGTATGGTGGAAGAAAGGTTCAAGGCCACCGACTTCAAGAACCTGCCCGCGGTACTGGAAGCTTTGCGGGAATACGAGATAGAATGCGCCATCCTGAAGGTGGCCGGCAGCGAGATGTTCTGGTACATCGCCGACGAGAACGTGCAGGTGCACGGCGGCTACGGCTATATCAAGGATTACCTGGCCGAGCGCTATCTGCGCGACGCCCGCATCAACCGGATCTTCGAGGGCACCAACGAGATAAACAGGCTGACCGCCATCCTGAACATGCTGGAAAGGGCGGGGAAAGGCAAACTGCCCCTGGCCAAGGCCGGCGCGGCGCTGGCCGCCCAGCTGGAAGAAAGCTCCGGCGAGGAGCTATCCGACGAGAAGTTCGCTTTGCAATCGGAGCTGGTGAATAATATAAAAAAAATGTTCTTCGTGGCCGGCGGCAGGGTCCTTGAAAAATTCCCGACCCGGGACAAGATAGTCGGCGAGCAGGAGATACTCGGCAGGCTGAGCAATATGCTCATCCTCATCTACCTGTCCGAAAGCGGCCTGCTGCGCGCCAAAGAGCATGGCGGCGAAATCCAGGAAGCCATCGTGAAGCTCTACGTCCAGAACGCCGCCCTGGAAGCCGAAAAGCTGGCCAAAGAAGTCCTCGCCTACCTGGAAGAAGGCGACATGCTGAAATCCTACCTCGGCCGCCTGAAAAGGCTCGGCCGCACCCTGGCCAATAACCTGCTGGACCCCGTCTCCCTGCAGAGGAAGATAGGGGATAAGCTGATAGAGAAGAAAAAGTATTTCCTTTAAAGACGGGGTCAGGTCCTGGATCTTGACCTCGACCGGATCATTTCAAAAAAAGGAAAAGTAGAGACCTGACCCCTTTACCTGATAGGGCGCCTACAGGGAGACGCGCCCGGCGAGCGCCGTGCGGGCGGCGCCGTCGGCTTTCGCTTTTTTAACTGCGCGCACTATCCTTCTGGCGCCCTCCGCCGTTTCCTCAAGGCCGGTCCCGGAGAAGGAAACCCTGATGAAGCCTTCCTTCCCGAAACTTGCCCCGGGAACGATCGCGACATCGCTGTCCAGGAATAAATTCAGCAGATATTCATCCCGGTTTTTCACAGCGGGCGGGATGATCCCCCTCATATCCAGGAAATAATAGAACGCGCCCTGGGGCTTTACCAGCCCGGGGAAAACTTCTGCCAGCCCCGTATAGAGCGCGTCCCGCCTCCTTTGCATGGTGTCCTTCAAAAAAGCCACCCACTCCTCGCGGCGGGCCCTGTCGTTCAAAGCGGCGGCGCAGGCGTCCTGTATAGGGGTCGCGACTCCCGCCGTCTGGCTGTAATTAGCCCGGGTCAGCAAGGCGGCTATCTCCGTATTCCTTGAAACCGCGTACCCGGCCCTGAAGCCGGTGACCGCGTAGCTTTTCGAGGCCGAGAACACCACTATAGTATTCTCGTTCCCGAACTCCAGCATGCTGATATGCTCCCGGCCGTCATAGACGATCTTGTCGTACGGCTCGTCGGAGACTATCACCACCCCCGCCTTCCGGGCCGCTTCGTCTATCAGCCGCAGTTCCGCCCTGTCGAACACCTTCCCGGTCGGGTTATGAGGGGTGTTGACGTACAGCAGGTCCGCGTCCTTCAACTTCCTCTTCAATTCCGCCGGGTCGAAGCTCAGTTTGCCGTTTTTCTCCTCCAGCGGGACGGTCTCAAAAGCGTTCTCCGAATACGGGAAGATATTCCCGGTCAGACACGGCCAATAAGGAGAGAACCCCAGCACCCGCTTCCCCCTGAAAAGCGAGAAGGAGAGCTGCAGGCCTTCCTGGCCGCCGTGGAGGCAGACTATATTCTCCGGGACAAGCTCCACCCCGGACTCTTTATGGTATTTAACCACCGCTTCCTTGAACCCGGGCTCGCCCCCGGACCGCGGGTATCTGGTCCTGTTCGCATCGATAGCTTTTTTTGCCGCGTCCTTCACGTACTCCGGGGCCTCGAGATTCAGGTCTCCTCTCTGGAAGGGGATTATCTTTCTCCCGGTGGCCGCCTCGAGATCCCGCACCTGTTCGCTTATCGCGACGATGGAAGAGAGTCCGAGCTTTGTAAAAGAAGGATGGAACTTCTCGGTTATCTTGTTATCTGGCATAAAACCTCCGGGCCGCGTTCAGGTTCGCGGAAGATATGGCTGCTGGCGCAACCCGCGCCGTCAGCTCCCCGCATCCGCTGACGCGGAGCTGCGGGAAGTACCTGCCACTATAATAGCAAAAAGCGGGGCGCGGCCCTCTGTGCAGCAGGTGTTTCGGAAACCGCGCGAAAAAAGCGCGAAAAGAGCCCGCTTTTTGTTATTATAGCTGAATAGGCTGACTTGTGAAAATTCGCTGGCAAGGAAGAGGGAAAACTTCCAGGGGAAGCGGCGAGTACAGGCCTTCCCCGCAAGTTTGAAGACGCGGTTTCCGGGATCAGGGGGCGGGTCATGCCGAAAATACTTATCGTTGACGACACGGTGGAGATAGCCGCGACGCTGAAGTTCACGCTCCAGCAGAGCGGCTACGACGCCTCGATCTGCTACAGCGGCAAGGAGGTCCTGGCAAGGATAGCCGAAGACAGGCCGGACGTCGTAATGCTCGACGTGATGATGCCCGGGCTGAACGGTTTCGACGTCTGCCGGCTGCTCAAGGACGACCCCGCCACGCGGGAGATCCCGGTGATCATGCTCAGCGCCCTCAAGGAGGTGGAGGACAAGGTGCGCGGCCTGGACTGCGGCGCCGACGACTTCCTGACCAAGCCCTGCCGGGACCTGGAGGTGCTGGCCAGGCTGCGGGCCCATCTTCGGGTAAAGGAGCTGCACGAGGAGCTGAAGGCCAGCCACGAGGAGCTGAAAAAGCTGTCGGCCCTCAAGGACAACCTCACCCAGCTCATAGTGCACGACCTCAAGAACCCCCTTTTCTCGGCCAAGGGCTGGCTGGAGCTGATGTACAAGGGCAAAGCCGGCGAGCTCAACGAAAAGCAGAAGGAGTTCGTGGAGAGGGTGATGCGGTCCTACGACCTGGGGCTGGATATGGTCAACGACCTCATGGACGTCATGATGATGGAAGACAGCCGGCTCCAGCTCAGGAAAGCGCCGGTGGATGCCGGGGAGCTGGTGGACGGCTGCCTCAAGCACATGGAGATCTATTTCCTCCACCAGGAGGTCAGCGCCAGAAAGAGGATCGGGGCCGGGATCCGGCCGCTGAACGCGGACGGGCAGCTCATCCGCAGGGTGATACTGAACCTGATGGGCAACAGCCTGAAGTTCACCCCGCGGGGCGGCGCCGTCTCCGTGACGGCGAAACATTCCCGGAAGGACCGCCGCAGCGTCTTCTCGGTGGCGGACACCGGCCGCGGCATACCCCCGGAATACCTGGGGCGGATCTTTGAGAAATTCTTCAAGGTGGAGGGCTCCGCCGCCGTCCCGACGCACAGCTTCGGCAAGGGAATGGGTCTGACCTTCTGCAAGCTGGCCGTGGAGTCGCACGGCGGGACCATCTGGGCGGAGAGCGAGCCTGGAAAGGGAACCACCATAAGCTTCACCCTTCCCGACGGTGAATGATCAGTGGCGGCGCCGGCCGACGGCCGGTATTCCGGAGGGCAGGGGACACTGAACGCATAACCTGCAACTGGTGATCAGGATCTCCAAATGAAGTCCGCTCCCGGCCTAAGATAGTAAATCTAGTGTTTCAGCCGCGCCAGCAGGCGGAAACAGGCGCCGGCCGCCGACTCGATGCAGTTCTGCATCTGGAGCGGCATCGTGTTCTCCAGGCCCAGCGGCATCTTGTCGGAGGAGCAGAGTGCCCCGGCGCGCTTGCGCGCCTCCTCCAGGACCTTTTCCGCCGCTTGTCCGGCTTCCAGCTCCTTCTCCAGCTTCTCGAAGGCCAGCCTGGCGTAGGCGGCGGTGGTGAGGCGGTCCGCCGCCGGCTCGCGGGACTGGCCGGGGCGCTTCTTCTCCTCCTCGGCCACCGAGACCGGCTGGACGCGCGACAGGCGCTGCAGGAGCAGCTCCCTGCTGCCGGCCAGGGCGCCGCAGACTGAGTTGTAGTCCTGGCCGTTCACCAGCGCGGAGAGGGACTGCTTGAAATGGGCCGCGTCCGCCTCGCTGAGCGCGCCGCGCGCCAGCCTGGCCGAAAGCCAGTCCGAAAGTTCCTTCAGCTTCTCGCGCTTGAACTCGTTCAGCAGCGTCCCTATGCCGTGCAGCCTGACGATGAAGAACTCTTTCTGCGTGAACAGTCCTTCCGGCACCGGACCGGTGAATTCCTTGAAGGCCGCCATCAGCCTCAGCTGACAGCTCAGTTTCTCTTTACGGTCGCTCATTTTACCCCCGTCCCGCCGGTCGGCGGGACATTCGCGGCTATTCTGAACAGCTAGTACAACACTTCAAATATCCCGGCGGCGCCCATGCCTCCGCCGATGCACATGGTAACCATTACGTATTTGCCGTTCCGGCGGCGGCATTCGTTTATGCCTTTGATGGTGAGATAGGCGCCGGTGCAGCCCAGCGGGTGGCCGAGGGCCAGCGCCCCGCCGTCCACGTTGAGCTTATCAGCGGGGATCTCTATCCCTTTATCCTTCTTCAGCCTCTTGATGACCGAGATGGACTGCGAAGCGAAGGCCTCGTTCAGCTCTATAATATCCATGTCCTCTATCTTCAGGCCCGCGGAGGCCAGGGCCCGGGGGATAGCTTCTACGGGACCGATGCCCATGATCTCAGGGGGGACCCCGGCCACTTCGTAGCTTACCAGCCTGGCGGCCGGCTTCAGGCCGTTCTTCTCCGCCTCATCCATAGTAGTTAGCATCACGACGGCCGCGCCGTCGCTCATCTGCGAGGAATTCCCGGCGGTCACGGTGCCTTTTTCCTGGAAGACCGGCTTCAGCTTGGCCAGCTCCTCCAGGGTGGTCTCCCGGCGCGGGCATTCGTCGGTGTCCACGATGAATTCCTTAACTTTACCGCCCAGGCCTGCTTCCCTGACGGTATAAGGCAGGATCTCGTTCTTCCATTTCCCCGTGTCCAGAGCTTTTACCGCTTTCTTGTGGGAGTCGAGGGCGAAGGCGTCCTGCTCTTCCCTGGTATTTCCGTCCTGCGCGGCCAGCAGCTCGGCGGTAAGGCCCATCGACATGTAGCTTTCCGGCCACTCTTCCACCAGGCGCGGGTTGGGGGCGAACTTCACCCCGCCCATCGGTATCATCGTCATGCTCTCCATGCCGCCGGCGATGGAGAGCGTCTTCATCCCGGAGGCGATGTAGGCTATTTCATCCACGATCGACTGCAGCCCCGAGGAACAGTAGCGGTTGATGGTCAGCGCCGTGACGCCTACCGGCAGGCCGGCGGCGAAAACCGCCATCCTGGCCGGCTGCATGCCCTGCTCGGCTTCGGGGAAAGCGCAGCCCAGCCTGACTTCGCTCAGCTTAAGGGGATCCAACTTGCTCCTCTCCAGTATGCCTTTTATCACGTGCGCGGCCAGATCGTCCGACCTGACGGTCTTGAAGCCGCCCTTTTTCGCCCTGGAGATGGCGGTCCGGACGCCCGCGCTGCCGCCGGCGTCTACAAGGACTACGTTCTTCAAAAGTTCTCTCTGGGTGTTATTCATATGGCATCCCTTTCTTTGACTCTACCCTCTACCCTAACCCCTCTACCCTAACCCCTCTACCCTGCATTAATTCCTCAAAGGCTTGCCGGTCTTGAGCATATGGGCTATCCGCTCCTGCGTCTTTTTCTGGCGGCAGAGGAACATGAAGACCTTCCGCTCCTGGTCCAGCACGTGCTGCTCTGAAACCTCGACGGGCTGGGACAGGTTCCCGCCGGTCAGGATCTCGGCCACCTTGGTCGCGATCAGGACGTCGTACTCGCTCATAAAGCCGCCCTGCCGGAACAGGTAGAGCTGGGCTTTAAGCGCCGAATAAGCGCGCGCGCCGTGCAGCGTGAGCTTCCTGGGGCGGGGCGGCTGGTAGTTGCGGGCCAGCGCCAGCACCTGGGCCTTGGCCTCGGCGATCAGCCGGTTCTTGTTCATCACGATGATGTCGGACTCGCGCAGATGGCCTATCTGTTTCGCGGCGAAGCCGGAGGCGCTGACCTTGAGGTCGGGCCGGAGTATGGTCATCAAAGCCCTGCCGAGATAAGGCAGGGGATCCACTTCGCTGCCCGGAGGCAGGTCTTTCGGTATCAGGTCCAGGTTCCTCAGAAGCACTTCTTTAGTGCCCCCGCCGGCCGGGATGACCCCGACGGCGAATTCCATCAGACCGATATAGGTCTCGTGCGCCGCGCAGATCCTGGCCGCGTGCAGGCAGACCTCGCAGGCGCCGCCGAAAGTGTAGCCGTAGGGCGCGGCCACTACGGGCTTGGAGAGGTACTTGAAGCCCATCAGGGCGTCCTGGAAGTTCTTAGCCATCTCCTCGATGTCCTCGAACTCGTCGTTCAGGATGGATTCCTTCACCAGGTCGAGATTGGCCCCGGCGGAGAAATTGTCTCCCTGGCTGCCGATCACCAGCCCTTTGAAGTTCCTGTCCTCGCCGATCTTTTTGGCGGCTTTCTTCATCATCGAGATCATGCCCGGCCCGATGGCGTTCATCTTGGTATGGAATTCCAGGCAGGCCACTCCGTCGCCCAGATCTATCAGGGAAGCCTCTTTGCTTTCCTCAAGCACTTTGCCCTGTTCTTTCAGGTCCCTGAGGAGGATGACCCCTTCCGGCACTACGGCTTCTTTATAGGCATTGGTCTTGAAGTCGAAGAACAGCGTCCTGCCGTCCTTTCTCCGGTAGAAAGACTTGTTCCCGGACTTCAGCAATGTCTCTACGGCGGGGGGGACAGGTTCCCTGGCGGCCTTCAGCTTTTCCACGATAGCTTCCACGCCGATGGCGTCCCAGGTCTCGAAAGGCCCGAGCTCCCACATGAAACCGTTCTTGAGGGCGGCGTCCACCGCCATGATATCGTCGGAGATCTCGGGCAGGCGCTCGGCGGCGTAGACCAGGGTGGAAAGCAGTGTTTTCTGCAGGAATTCGCCTACCCTGTCTTTGCCGTTGAACAGGAACTTTATCCTTTCGCCGGTGTTCTCCATACTCTTTCCGGCGTCTATGCTCGGGAAGGCGGCCTTCCTGCCGGGGAGGTATTCCAGGGTGGCCGTGTCTATGACCTGTATATCCCTTTTCCCGTCGGGCTTTTTGACGTTCTGGTAGAAGCCCTTCTTTACTTTCTGGCCCAGCAGGCCTTTATCTATCATTTTCTCCAGGAAAGGCGGGATCTGGAGGATGTCCCTGCGGGGATCGGCCGGGATATGCTCGTAAAGATATTTGACCACGTTGTTTATCACGTCGAGGCCCACTATGTCCAGGGTGCGGAAGGTGGCGCTCTTGGGCCAGCCTATGGCCCTGCCGGTGATCTTGTCCACTTCCTCTATGGTGTAGCCGTCGGCCAGCATGACATGGATGATCTTCATCACGCCGGGCACGGCGATGCGGTTGGCGATGAAATCGGGGGTGTCTTTGGCGGGGACCACGGTCTTGCCCAGTTTCCTGTCGCAGAACTCCTTCATATAAGCCGCCACTTCCGGCAGTGTCTCGGCGATACGGGTCAGTTCCAGCAGAGGGAGATAGCGGGGGGGATTGAAGAAATGGGTGCCGAGGAAATGCTGCCTGAATTCCTCCGGCAGGTCTTTCACCATCGTATTCAGGGAGATGCCGGAGGTATTGGAGCTGACTATGGTCCCCGGCTGCCTGACGGCGGCCACCTTCTGCATCAGGTCCGCCTTTATCTTCAGGTCTTCTTTCACCACTTCTATGATCCAGTCGGCGTCCTTCAGCTTGCCCAGGTCGTCGGTGAAATTCCCGAGCTCTATAGCTTCGGCGAATTCGGGGAGGGCGAAAGGGGCGGGCTTCAGCTTTTTCGCGGCTTCAAGGCCTTTAAGGGCGAAATGGTTCCGGTTCTTTTTATCCTTCAGTTGTTCGGCGTCGAACAGCCAGTCCGGCACCACGTCCAGCAGCAGGACATCGTACCCGGCATTGGCCAGGTGCGCGGCTATCTGCGAGCCCATGGTCCCGGCGCCCAATACGCCGACTTTCCGTATCTGTTTCATTTCACTTTCCTCCTACCCTCTACCCTAACCCCTCTACCCTACTGCGGCCGCTTATCCACTATCTTTTTCGCTTTTACCGCGGATTCCACCTCTATCAGCCCGGAGATCTCCTGGTGGGTGACATAGTGGACGGCGTTGAAGGAGACCTCGTAGTTGCCGAGGACCTCTTCGTTCAGGAGGTGGGTGAAGTTGTCCTTGTTCACGTCTTTGGCGAGGCAGACGTTCAGCCGGAGCTCGTCCACGTCGAAAGGGTCGTCGTTCTTCTTGCGGATCTCGATCTGCCACTCGCTGATCTCGGGCCTGTCGTCGAGGAAGCGCTCCAGGTCGTTGAGGTTCACGAGGGAGCCTTTGATCTTGGAAAGCTGCACGTTCTTTATATTGGAGGCGCGGGTGAGGTCGCTGGAGATCCTGGGCACGGTCTTGCCGCAATGCGGGCACGGGGCATAGGTTATCCCGCCCTTTACCAGGTCGCCGGTGCGGTAGCGGAGCACGCAGGTGCCGCGGGCGTCGATGCCGGTGTAGACCAACTCTCCGTCCTCGCCTTCGCCCTTCGCCTCGCCGGTAACGGGGTCAATCACTTCGAAAACTTCCATGTCCGGGGAGGTGTGATAGCCGCTGGAGACGGAGATCTCCGTCGGGCATTCCGCCCAGGCGCCGCGCGCCTCGGTGAAGCCGTAGGTGCCGAAGACCTTCACGTCGGAAGCGCCCATCTCGTTCAGGAGGGAGGCTATCTTGAGCTTGAAGCCTTTGGGGACCGGGCTCGCGCCCAGAATGATCCTGTTCAGGAAGCTGAAGTCCTGGTTCTCGGCCCGGGCCGTCTTGAGCACGTGGTAGACATAGCTCGGCACGCCGAGCAGGAACTGCGGCTTCATCTTCAGGATGGAGCGGATATTGCCTTCCGTCCCCAGGGTCTTCCCGCCGCCGGTACTGAGCACGAAGACATTGGAGGCCAGGCCGCCCATCACGGCCAGCCAGAAGGCCAGGTGGGGAGCGTAGGGGAACATGTTCACCATTCTCTCGTTCTTTATCCCCATCGTGGCTATCATCCTGGCGCCGTACACTTTCAGATTCTCCATGTCGTAGTCCGAATAGAGGAAAGGCATGGGGGTGCTGGTGGTGCCGGCGGTGGAGGTCAGGAAAACGGGCTTGTACTCTTTCTCCAGGGCGGCCTTGAAGCCGGCTTCCCCCCTGAGCGTCCTCAGCAGCAGAAACTTAGCCAGCTCCGCTTTCGGGAGGAATTTCTTTATCGTGTCCTTGTCGGGCTGGAGGCAGAAGGCCAGGGTCCCTTTCGCCGGGTCCCGCTGGATGGCGTCGCGGAAATCCTGCTTGGAGGTGAAAGGGAGGCGGCGGAGGTCCTCCGCGGTCCTGATGTCGGCGGGGTTTATCTTGTTCTCGTCGAAGAGCTTGCGGTAATAAGGGCTGAAGGGATAAAGGCGCCTGGTGACGAAATGATGCAGCTTCTCGTCCCGCAGCCGCTTTAGTTCCGGCCAAGGGCGGTAAAGGATATCGTCGTTCTTTTTCACATGCTCCGCCTGTATTGCCCGCCTATTTCGAATAAAGCGCCGGTGATCTGTCCCAGCGAGCAGTATTTCGACGCTTCCATCAGGCTTTCGAACAGATTGTCCCCGCCCAGCGCCTTCTTCTTGAGCTCGCCGAGAGCGGCGGCAGCCTGCTTGTCATAAGTCTTATGCAGGGCCTTCAGCGAGGCTATCTGGTTCTGCTTTTCCTGCTCGGTGGAGCGGATGACCTCGCCGGGGGTCACGGTGGGGGAGCCCTTGGAGGAAAGGAAGGTGTTCACGCCGACTATCGGGAGAGCGCCGTCATGCTTCAGGGTCTCGTAGTAAAGCGATTCTTCCTGGATCTTGCTGCGCTGGTACATGGTCTCCATAGCGCCGAGCACGCCGCCGCGCTCGTTCAGCCTGACGAATTCGGAGAGGACGGCCTCTTCCACCAGGTCGGTGAGCTCCTCGATGATGAAGGAACCCTGCAGCGGGTTCTGATTGAAGGCCAGGCCCAGCTCGCGGTTGATGATCAGCTGGATGGCCATGGCGCGGCGCACCGATTCCTCGGTGGGCGTGGTGATGGCCTCGTCGTAGGCGTTGGTGTGCAGCGAATTGCAGTTGTCGTAGATAGCGTACAGGGCCTGCAGGGTGGTCCTGATGTCGTTGAAGTCTATCTCCTGCGAATGCAGCGAGCGGCCCGAGGTCTGGATATGGTATTTCAGTTTCTGGGACAGGGAATTGGCCTTGTACTTGTGCTTCATCGCTTTCGCCCAGATCAGCCTGGCCACCCGGCCTATCACCGAGAATTCCGGGTCCATCCCGTTCGAGAAGAAGAAGGAGAGGTTGGGGGCGAACTTGTCTATGTCCATGCCGCGGGAAGCGTAATATTCGACGTAGGTGAAGCCGTTGGCGAGGGTGAAGGCCAGCTGGCTGATGGCATTGGCGCCCGCTTCGGCTATATGGTAGCCGGAGATCGATACGGAATAGAAATTCCGGATGCCGTGGTCTATGAAATAAGCCTGCACGTCGCCCATCAGCTTCAGCGAGAAATCTATGGAGTAGATGCAGGTGTTCTGCGCCTGGTCTTCCTTCAGGATGTCGGACTGCACCGTGCCGCGCACCTTGGCCATCGTCTCCGCTTTTATCTTCTCGTAGACGTCGCGCGGCAGCATCTGGTCGCCGGTGACGCCGAGCAGCATCAGGCCCAGCCCATCGTTCCCGTCGGGCAGCCTGCCGTGGTAGGAGGGTCGGACCGTGCCTTTTTCCTTGTAAAGTTTTTCTATGGTCCGAAGCGTCCTTTTCTCCAGGCCGTGGGCGCGGATATAGAGCTCGCATTGCTGGTCTATGGCCGCGTTCATGAAATAGGCCGTCATGATAGGGGCCGGGCCGTTTATCGTCATCGAGACCGAGGTCAGCGGGTCGGCCAGATCGAAACCGGAGTAAAGTTTCTTCGCGTCGTCGAGGCAGGCCACGGAAACCCCGGAATTACCTATCTTCCCGTAGATGTCCGGGCGGCTGTCGGGGTCGGCGCCGTAGAGGGTGACCGAGTCGAAAGCCGTGGACAGGCGCCTGGCCGGCTGGGCCTTGGAGACATAATGGAATCTCTTGTTGGTCCTCTCGGGCCCGCCTTCGCCTGCGAACATCCTGGTGGGATCCTCGCCTTCGCGCTTGAAGGGGAAAACGCCGGCGGCATAGGGAAATTCGCCGGGGACGTTCTCTTTCAGATTCCATTTCAGGATATCGCCCCAGGCCTTATAGGCGGGCAGGGAGATTTTCGGGACCTGGAGATGAGACAGCGACTCGACGTGGGTCTTTATCTTTATCTCTTTATCGCGCACATGGAAAACAAAAAAATCTTTTTTATAGGCTTCCAGCCTTTTCTCCCAGTGCTCGAGCACTTTCCTGCTGTGCTCTTCGAGCTTCTGTTCGGTTTCCTTGTATTCGGCCTCAAGGCGCTTCAGCAAAACGGCGCCGGCGGACTTGCTTTCCAGGGCCCTGATGGTTTCCCGGACGGAGTAAAGCCGCTGGGCGACGGCGGCCTGTTCCTCGGCCCGCCTATTGTAATCCCGGACGGTTTCGGCTATCTCGGAGAGGTAGCGGACCCTGTTGGGGGGGATGATCAGGATCTTCTCCTGCCGGCCGCAGGTCCCGGCCGCTTTGCCTTTGAAAGCCGCGCCCGTCTTTTTCGCCACTTTCCGCAGCAGCGCGCAGTAGAACCGGTCCACGCCCTGGTCGTTGAACTGGGAGGCTATGGTGCCGTAAACCGGCAGGTCCTCCGGTTTCGCGTGCTCGTCGCGGCGGCTGCGGGCGTACTGCTTCCTGACGTCGCGCAGCGCGTCCTGCGCGCCTTTCTTCTCGAATTTATTGATGGCCACCAGGTCGGCGTAATCCAGCATGTCTATCTTCTCCAGCTGGGTGGCGGCCCCGTATTCC
Source organism: Elusimicrobiota bacterium (assembly GCA_016207645.1). Lineage (GTDB taxonomy): Bacteria > Elusimicrobiota > Elusimicrobia > Elusimicrobiales > UBA9959 > UBA9959. Next base: position 27,309 of record JACQPH010000034.1, on the reverse strand, counting down.
GGGGTCATGACGTAGACGGAGACGTCGCTGTGGTCCACGATCTCGGTGTCGGACTGGCCGATGCCGGAGCTTTCCAGGAGCACGGCGTCGAAACCGGCCGCTTTCACTACGCAGATCGCGTCCTTTACGTACTTCGACAGGGCCATATTGGACTGGCGGGTGGCCATGGAGCGCATATAGACCCGCGGGCTGCTGACCGAGTTCATCCTGATCCTGTCGCCCAGCAGCGCGCCGCCCGACCTGCGCTTGGAGGGGTCCACGGAGAGCACCGCTATGTTCTTGCCCGGGAATTCGGCTAGATAGCGCCGGATGACCTCGTCCACCAGCGAGGACTTCCCCGCGCCGCCGGTGCCGGTAAAACCGATGACGGGGACCTTTTTAGTGGCGGCTTTTTTAGCTAGCTTTTTCAGCAGTGCGGCCGAGCGCGCGGGGTAGTTCTCGACTGCGGAAATAGCGACAGCCACCGACCTGAAATCTTCGCTGCTGACCTTCTCCGCGACGGCCCCGCCGCCGGTGGGAAAATCCGCGAGCGCCAGGGTCTCGTTGATCATCCCCTGCAGGCCCAGCCTGCGGCCGTCGTCGGGGGAGTAGATCCGGGCTATGCCGTAGGCCTGCAGTTCCTTTATCTCCTCGGGCAAAATTACCCCGCCGCCGCCGCCGATGATCTTGATATGCCCGCAGCCCTGCTTTTTGAGCAGGTCGTACATATATTTGAAGGATTCCAGGTGGCCGCCCTGGTAGGAAGTGATGGCCACGGCCTGCACGTCTTCCTGTATGGCGCAGGCCACGATCTCGGCCACCGACCTGTTATGCCCGAGGTGTATGACCTCGGCGCCGCTGGCCTGGAAGATCCGCCGCATCACGTTTATCGAGGCGTCGTGGCCGTCGAACAGGGAGGTGGCGGTGGCTATCCTGATGTGGTTCCCGGGTTTATAGACTTTATCTGTATTCATTGCGTTTATGGCGGCGGGCCGGAAAACCGGCGCACCGCCGCTTATCAACAGTTCCGTTTTATCTCTTCCACCGCCCGGAGGTACTCGTTCCAGACTTTCCGCACTATGTCTCCGGCGGGCAGGATCTCTTTCACCAGGGAAGCGGCCTGGCCTATCTCCAGCTCGCCGTTCTCCATATCGCCCTCGAACATCCCTTTCCCGGCCCTGCCTTTGCCGAGCAGCGCGGACAGTTCCTCCGGGGTCGCGCCGCGGCTTTCGAGCTCCATTACTTCGGCGCAGAATTTATTCTTCAGCAGCCTGACCGGCGCCAGCTTTTTCAGGGCGAGGACGGTGCCGCCCTCCGCGCATTCCAGCACTTTCTGCTTGAAATCGATGTGGGCCGTGGATTCCAGGCTGGCCACGAACCGCGTGCCGAGCTGGACGCCCTCGGCGCCCAGCACCATGGCCGCCAGCATGGCCCTGCCGCCGGTGATGCCGCCGGCGGCTATCAGCGGTATCTTCACCGTTTCGCGCACCCTGGGGATAAGGCAGAGGGTAGTGGTCTCTTCGCGCCCGTTGTGTCCGCCGGCCTCGAAGCCTTCGGCCACCACCGCGTCCACGCCGGCGGCTTCGCACTTCGCCGCGTATTTCGCCCCCGGCACCACGTGCGCCACCTTTATGCCTTTATCCTTGAGAAAAGACGTCCACAGGTCCGGCTTGCCGCCGGAAGTGAAAACTATTTTAACGCCCTCGTCCGCGATCACCTGCATGGTCTGTTCCACGCAGGGATACAGGAGCGGGATATTTACCCCGAAAGGTCTGTCGGTGGTCTCTTTGCATTTCAGGATATGCGCGCGCAGCAGGACCGGCGACATGGACCCGGCGCCGATAAGGCCCAGCCCGCCGGCATTGCTGACGGCGGCGGCCAGCTCCCAGCCGCTGCACCAGATCATGCCCGCCTGGATTATGGGATAGTCGATGCCGAAAAGCTTGGTCACCCTGTTCACAGCGGGACCTGCTTCGGGGCCGGAAGCGCCCCGCCTACGATCTCGGCGAGGTCGCGCACTTCCACTCCGGCGGCCCCGAGGTCCTTGACGGCGTCGCCCAGCATCTTCAGGCAGTACGGGCAGGAAACGGCTATCACGGAAGGCTTTGTCTCGAGCAATTGCTTCACCCTGCGGTGGTTGATCCTCGGCTCGGCTTCCTCGAGCCAGAACCGGCCGCCGCCGGCGCCGCAGCAGAGCCCGCACTCTTCGGACTTTTCGTGCTCCACGACTTCCAGACCCGGAATGCCTTTAAGGATGTCGCGGCTGGGGCGGTACACCGAGTTGACGCGGCCGAGATAGCAGGAGTCGTGGATGACGGCGCGGCCGCCGGGATCGGCTCCGGGCTTCAGCTTGCCGCTTTCCATCAGTTCAGAGATAAGCTGGGTGTGATGCTTGACCTCGTAGTTGCCGCCGAAATCGGGATATTCGTTCTTGAAAGTATTGTAGCAGTGCGGGCAGACCGTGATGATCTTTTTGATCTTCAGCTCCTTGAAAAGCTCCACATTGGCCCCGATCAGCTCTTGGCCCAGGGCCTCCTCGCCCAGCCGCCGGGCGGTTTCGCCGCAGCAGGTTTCGCTCTCGCCCAGCACCGCGAAGGAGACGCCCTGTTCCTTAAGGAGCGTTACCAGGGCGCGGCTCACCTTCTGCGCGCGGTCGTCGAAGGCCGCGTTGCAGCCCAGGTACAGCAGGTATTCCGCGCCGGGATTATTCTCCAGCAGCGGGACCTCAAGCCCTTTCGCCCAGTCCATCCTCTTTTCCGCGCCCATCCCCCAGGGGTTGCCGTTGGTCTGCATGCCCTTGAAAACGCGTTTCAGCTCGGGCGGGAATTTTCCTTTCATCAGCACTTCGCTCCGCCGCATCGAATTCAGCCGCTGCACGTGGGCGATATTCAGCGGGCAGGCCTGCTCGCAGGCCTGGCAGGTGGTGCAGTCCCAGGCCTCCTGGGCGGCTACGACGTCCGGCACCAGCTCTTTGGACGGCGCCTTAGTCTTGTCGCCGGAGAGCAGGCGGGGGGCCTCATCGTCCACGAGGAAGAGCTTCTGCTTCTTTATCACGTCCCGGGGGGAAAGTTTTTTATCGGTCTGGCTGGCAGGGCACTGCTCGGTGCATCTGCCGCATTCGGTGCAGGTATAGAGGTCCAGCGCTTCCTTCCAGGAAAGGTGCTCTATATTCGGGGTGCCGAAGACTTCCACCGTTTCGTCCTCCAGCGGCAGCTTGGTCAGCCGGCCGCTGCGGTGCAGGGGCCGGAGATAGACGTTGAAGACGGAAGTGAGGATATGCATATGCTTCCCGGCCGGTATATAGACCAGGAAGACCAGAATGCCGAGGCAGTGCAGCAGGAAGGCCGCGTGGCCTACGGAGGCGGGCGCCGAGCCGCGCAGGCCGGCTTCGAAGATGAAATCGGTCACCATCAGACCGAGTATCATCAGCAGCACGAACAGGGCGTCCGGGGTATTGAGCAGGCGGGGGACCCTGATGAGATATCTCCGCGCCATGGCGTAAAGGATCATCAGGGTCACTATCGCCACCGCGCCGTCCTTGAGCAGGGAAAGACCTTGGCCGGCGAGGGTTTCGGGGCCGAAGCCGGGCAGGTAAAAATCGAAGCCGTAGAAAGCCATGCCGAACAGCGTGACGGTGCGCAGCGAGAGGACGAGGAAGCCCCAGAAGATGAAAGCGTGCATCACGCCGGGCTTGAAGTCCTGGAAAAGTTTTTTCTGCTCCAGGTAGATAGTCAGCACTTCCTTCAGGTGCGTGCCGTACTCGGTTATCGGGTCCGGTGCCGGGGCGCAGGCCCGCAGCAGGCGGTACCGCTGCAGCACCGCCCGGGAGAACAAGAACAAGGCCGCCGGTATCGCGGCCCCCATGATCAAACCGTCAGCTAAATGCCAGTTCATAGCAGCCCCCGGATTGGTGTAAGATCATGCGGTCTCCATCCCGGATTTCCCGCTCTCTAGTTTGGACGCCTGTAACCAGATGTAGAAGCGGACCATTCTAATATTAAAGATATATTCGCCCTGGATATCTCCGGAGCGGATAACGTTGAGTCTCTTCATCTTCTGAAGAAAGTTGTTGAACTTTTTCTTTTCAGGCTCCGTGAGTCCCTTGGCAACATCGTTTTTGATGAAGTTCATGTTCACGGGCCCCATCTTGGCGATTTTCGCCAGAATTGACCGGTATTCGGCGCTCCGGAGAGCGTTAAAGACCTGCTGATCCACATACTTCTTTCCGACTTCTTCCGCGCTGATAAGTATTGCGGACTGCGCGTCGTCCGTATCTACAGTTCCGTTCTTATCGATCCAATAGGCCGCGTCGCCCAGCAGGTGCATGATTTTAGGGAAGCCCGCCGAATAATGAGTCAGGAATTTCATCGCCTCGTTATCAATTTTCATTTGAACGGACTCAAAGGCCTTGCTGAAGAACTCCTCCATCTCCGCCTGGCTCATTGCTTCGATCTGCAGGACGTCAAATATGCGGTCGATCGGCTGATGCTTTTGTATCATCTCATAGCGGCGATCCTCGACACCGCACAACATGAGCAACAGGGGCACAGGCTCTTTCGACATGGCATTGGTGTCCACAAGTCCCTTGATAAAATGCGCGAATTGAGCGTTGGCGGTGATCCCGTTGATTTCATCCAGTACCAGGAAAATCCCCTTTATGCCGGCATCCTTTGTCCGGCCAAGGGTTTCTCTGAAGAAGGGCAGAAGGTCCGCCGGAGAGGCCAGCGTCGGGGCGTCCTTCTTCAACGCCTCCGCGTGGATCCTGACGCCAAAAAACGATTGCTCTCCGATATACTTCCCGAGAAACCCCCGGATCTTTTCGGAAATATTAGGGTTATAGGCTCCGGCCTGGACAGTCGCCTTGAGAATGGCGGCCGCGACATCATCGAGGGTCGCGGCTCCGCCCAGGGGAGCGTAGAGACCCAGCAAACCATGCTCCCGCTCCGCCATCCACTGAACGAACCCCGCTATCGAACTTTTTCCAATGCCATACTCACCCTGAATAAAGATCGCCACCGGTTTACCGGCGGCCACTTGCCCGACGCCCCTGGTCATAATTCTCTCGATCTGGGACGCCCTGCCCACGAATAGTTCACCGGGAACCGGCTGCCCGGGATAGAATGGACTCTTGCCTTTCTGAATCTCCGCCATAAGTTTTACTCCCGTCAAAAATGAGGAACGATTATGGGTGCGGCTCCCGGCCCGTACCAATGCAAACCCCGGCGGCAGAATCTACGCCGCGCGGCGGTAGACTATCGCCACTACCGTCCTGTCATTGCCGCCCATGCTTATCGATAAAGCGTAGGGGCGGTCTTTGGGGAGCTCTATCTGCCATTTCCCGGCCTTACCTGTGAGCTGTTCCCAGATCGTGACGGCCTGGCGCACGCCGCTGGCCCCCGTCGGGTGGCCCCAGCCTACCAGCCCGCCCGTGGTATTGAAAGGTATTCTGCCGCCCCTGGCCGTGTGCCCGGCGCTGACGAAATCCGCGCCTTCGCAATGCTTCGCCAGGCCGATGGCTTCCACCGACAGGATGCCGGTGATGGTGAAGCAGTCGTGGCATTCCACGGTGCCGAGGTCGGCCGCGGTTATACCGGCGGAAGCCAGCGCCTGTTTTACGGCCTCCTCGGTGGTGTCGAGCCTGGTCAGGTCGGCGGGGGGCTTGGTCAGGTCCGCCTCTACCTGGCCGAAACCGACTACCTCTATGGCGTCTTTTTTATCTATGCCGGCCTTTTTCAGGCCTTCTTCGGACAGGACGGCGATGGACGCCGCGCCGTCGGAGACCTTGGAACAGTCGTAAACGGTGAGATTATCCACGAAAGACTTCGGGTTGGGCTTGCACAGCGCGGCCGCTTCCAGGTCTTCCTGCTTATTGTGGTGTTCCTGCGCGGTGGGGACCAGCCTGGCGTTCTCGACGGCGTTCCTGTACCAGCGCGCCATCGCCTTGCGGCTGCGCTCCAGGCCGCACTGCTTGAAATACTCGCCGGCCCTATCGCTGAACTTCCCGGGGAAGAAATAGGCGTGCCCCGCCTTGCGCTCCTTGCTCCAGCCCGCGCCGGCCAGGATATCCGCGCCGTAGACCGCTTTCACGGTGTTCTGCACTTCCACGCCCATAGCCAGGACCGCGTCGGCGGTTTCGGCCAGGACCGATTTTATCGCGGTGACCAGGGCCAGCCCTCCGGAGCAGCAGGCGCCTTCCACGCGGCAGCTGGGCTTCCATCTGAGGCCTTCGTCGATGAACGGGATCAGGCCGGCCAGGTTGCCCTGGTTGTTGAACTTGGAGGCCATGAAATTCCCGATGACGCCCTCGTCGATATTGGCCGCGCCGCCGACCTGCTTAAGCGTGCCCTGGCCCGCTTCCTTTATATATTCCTCGAGACCGGGCCTGGGTTTCTTGGGGTTGAATTCCTTGCGCCCGCTGCCCAGGGCGATAGTGTTATAGCCGGCCGCCATGAAGATGCGTTTTCTGAGTTTTTTCATTTTACCTTCTCCAGGATTAAGGATTAAGTAGTAAGGATTAAGTTTTTAATTCCCTGCCTCCCTTTACTTAATCCTTATGCTTTGATCCTTGCTGCTTTCTTAAAGTATTTGTTGATAGGCCCGTAGGCGTGGTAGAAACCGGAAAGCAGGACCGTGTTCACGTCCTCCTCGCTGTTGGCCACTTTGTCGGAGACCAGTTTCAGGCCGATCTCGAGGGAGCGCTCGCCGTAGCGGCGGGCCAGCACGGCGCCGGGGGTTTCCATCGAAGCCAGCTTGGAGAAGAATTCCTCCAGGGCGGCTTCCTTCTTCGGATGCTTCATTATCGACTTCCAGCTCAGCGCCGGCTCGGGGAGCGGCCCCATCTTCGCGTCGCAGGCGGCCTGGAAAGAAGCGACCGGGACATACTGCTTGGTCTCCGGGTCGTAGAGGGCGGCGGGGCGGTTCTTCTCGTACTTGAAGAAGCCGTCCTTCTGCGAACCGTCGGAGAACTGCCCGCCTTTGACGCCGGCGGCTATCAGCCTGTCCAGCAGCGGGCTGTGCAGGACTTCCGGGGACACCTTGCCGCTAGGTGTCCCCAAGCGCTCCGCCATAACGCTCATGATGTACTGGCAGACGTCGAGGCCGACATAGTCGATCAGTTGGAAAATGCCCATCGGGCGGAGCAGGAAATCCTGCGTGGCCCGGTTCACGGTATACACGGCTTCCGTGAAAGGCATCTCTTTGGAAAGGCGCTCCGCCTCGGAGATGCCGTACAGCGCGTCGCGCATGAAATGGCCATTGCCGATGAAGCCGGCGAAGTCGTTGGAGGGGACCACGATCTTCCGCAGGTTCTTGGCGTAGGCTAGGGCGAACTCCACCAACTCGTCCTTCGTGGAGGCGGCGCGGATCAGCTCCACCAATTTCTGGATGGCGGGGGGATTGTAGAAATGCACGCCCAGCAGGCGGCCGCCCAGGCCGGCCTTCTCGTCCAGCTCGTGCACCGGGATGGAGGAGGTGTTGGTGAAGAACCAGGGTTCCTTCGTGCTGTTCTTGTTGATCTGGGAGAACAGCTTTATCTTCAGCGCCGGGTTCTCTATCACGGCCTCGAAGACGAGGGAGGAGCCGTAGGCTGATTCAAGCGTGGTGGTGGGCCGGACCAAAGCGCAGACGTCGGAGACGTAGCGGTCGACTATGTCTTTGTTGTCGATCAGGTCGGCGTGGCTCTCGTAGACCTTGCGCAACTGCACTATTTTCTTCTCCGCGGCTTTCTGCACCTGGACCTTCAGGTACTTCATCAGGCCGCCCAGCGCCTGGTGGGAGACGTCCAGGGCGTTGAGCACGAAATGCCTGTCCTTGTTCTCCGGCTTCAGGCTGAGGTCGGCCATCTCCATCGCGGTCAGCAGCAGAATGCCGCTGCCCATTTTCCCGGAGGCTCCGAGCACGGTGACGTTCTCTAGTCTTTCTGCGTAGTTCATATCGCTTTCTCCATTTTCCAGTCCGGCTTGCGTTTTTCGAGGAAGGCCTTCATGCCTTCGGTACCCTCGTTGCCGAAAAGGGCGCCGAACTCTCCGGCTTCCAGGGCGGAGCCTTTTTCAAAGCCCTCGTTTAAACCGGCGCGGGCCAATTTCTTGGCTTTGCGGACGGCTTTCGGGCCTTTGGAAGCTATTTTCTGCGCGAGTTTCAGGGTTTCGGGCAGGAGCTGGTCGGGCTCGACCACTTTCTGCACCAGGCCCATGCGCAGGGCCTCCTCGGCGGTGATCATATCGCCGCTGAGCAGCATATAGAGGGCGTTGCCGAGCCCTGCCAGGCGGGGGAGCCGCTGCGTGCCGGCGTAGCCGGGGACCAGGCCGAGGCTGACCTCGGGCTGGCCGAATTTCGCGGCCGAGCTGGCTATCCTGATGTCGCAGGCCATGGCGAGTTCGCAGCCGCCGCCCAGTGCGAAGCCGTTCACGGCGGCGATCACCGGTATCTCAAGATTTTCAAAAGCGCGGAAAGTGGCCTGGCCGGCTTTGGAGAAGGCTTCGCCTTCGGCGGAGTTCATGCCCGCCATCTCGGCTATGTCGGCCCCGGCGACGAAAGCTTTTCCTTCGCCGGTGACGACCAGCGCCTTCAGCTCCGGCCTGCGGGCCGCGGAGGCGAGCAGGTCGTCCATTTCCCTGAAGAAAAGGGAGTTGAGGGCGTTCAGGGCTTTCGGCCTGCTGAGGGTGACGGTCAGTATGCCGTCGGCTTCCGCGGTCTTCAAGATCTGATATTTCATCTGGGCCTCCTGGGATCCTGTCCGAACATAAGCCTGAAACCACTCTGGTAAGGCGATGCCACCGGCTAAAAGTCTGCATCAGCCTTCGATAACCTGGGCGGAGGATGTGCCGACCCGTAGCCGCCGACCCATTCACATCTTGACACCGGCTCCGCAAGCTGGGTTAGGCAGGTTGCGCTGTCAAGGGGAACCGCTATTGTTTCAAGCTTAACCGGATAGCTGTGATAGCACTTATGAAATCATCTTTTTGATCAGGGCTTAAAATATACTGTTCTTCGGCGGATATCAATACAAGGCCGGAGTCCTTTGTGGAATACATTCGATATTTGCCGAGTTTACTGTTATGGAAAGTTCCATAATTACCGAAAAAGCCATCCACCCCGAATACACGGAAAGAGCCTGCTATTTCTTCTGTGTTTAATGCCGACACGGACTTAATTGAATTGATAGGTATATTTATCGAATTTAGTTTTCTTTTGATAATAAGTTCATTGGCCTGTATTTCATAACCGACAGGAGACAGTAAATATGTGAAGTATATCGCCGCGGCTATCAGCAAGACCACGCTAATGACAATACCAAGGAATATAAGAATTGCCCAAGCGGGAACGGAGTGCCCCGCTCGCATGGCATCAATCACAAAGTAGGCTGCCCCTAAAACAATAAGGAGCGGGAATATGCAGGCAAAAACCAGGACACAGGTCTTGATCTTTATTTGTCTATCAAGTGTCGCCTGGAAAAACGTGCTCATGGGTTCTCCTTGAAAAATTAAACTTTCAATATATGCGTCTGGATCTGTTTCCGCAGTATTGATCTTAATAGTGTTCCATCTATTACAGTTTTGTGTTCTTTTAATATTTTTAAATTCTCGATGGTGGAAGCCATATCTTCAACGAATTTATCTGTGTATGCGCGGGTGGACTCTTCGCTGAATTTTTCACCACCGAGAAAGCGCGCCAGCATGAACGGGGAGAGATTGGAGGCACTTCGTCCTTTCTCATCTTCTCCATAAACGTACGTTCTGGTTTCTAGCGTAACATTCTGTTCTACTGCGAGATTTACTTCTACGGCGGCATTTACCGCTACGCCGACATTAAAGGCTCCTCCTACCTGTGACCATACTACTGCGCCAACTATAACTGCGACTAAAGCGGCGACAACGGACACGGTTACGAGGAAAAGCTTATCTTCCATCATTGTTATAGGGATATCTCTGCCGATAAGTTCCCGTATTTCTTTGACCATCATCTCATTCACGCATTTCTCAGCTATCGCGGATCGCATAGTTGTTAGCTTATCCAGCATGCCAAGAGCCTCAAGTTCTTTAATGAATAAGTCGGGGCGGTGTGCCACAACAGCGGCTCTAACACGTTGATTTCCCATGGCAAGGATTACCTTTACCTCCACCATTTCAGGGTTAAGTTCGTTACCTTTAAGTCCTATGCTTTGTAGATATTTTTTCGGGTTCTCCGCGAAGTGCTTTGATATTTCCGGGTTTACAAAAACATCTTCGGCAAGGTTGCATAAGACAGCGACATAATCCCATGTTTCCTTTGGTATGCTGGTGTATGGCAGATGTAGTTTTATCAGTTGCCTTTTAGCTTCGGGATTTTGCGGGAATACCTTGCCTGGGAAGATAGGCTTGTTTATCGGCTCATTATCGATAGATGGAAGTTCTATTACTCCCGCAAAACTTTCGCTTCCGAGCAGGAACGCGAAGAGACTTAGGGTCATTCTTTTCGCCGTTAGCAGTAATTTAGTCATTTTCCTGTCCCACCCTGTTTATATGCCGTAGCAAATATGGCTGCCGCCATTGGTGTTGCATAAGAAAGCCGGATCATGGGCTTTTTGTAAAAGGCCCTTGAACTTATATTTAAACATAATATCCGGGACTCTGGAGGTATAATTCTCTATTAACTTCTCCCGGATTTTATCCGAGGAGAAAAGGGCGAGGCAGGCCTCACAGGGGTGTTTAAATTTATGGTTCAAAGGATCGTCTGAGATGTTATCGATTATCCCCTGCGGCCCTTCGACACGAAGCCAGAGTTTTAAAAAGTCGTTTGCTTGCTCTTCGTAGAGTTTTTTGAGCCCCTTTCCCTGTATTTTCCCCATGTCCATTTCTGGAATATCTTTTAAAGTAAGTCCGCAGCAGGATAATAGGCGCTCATCGGGACTAATTATCACCGACTCAAGGATATTACTGCAGCCAGTGTCTTCGCTTAAGTTCAACGCCACATTTTGCTGCTCCCCATTAATACTTTTGTTGGAAAAATCAATCCATACATTTGTCATTATTATTAAATTCTTGGAGAACGGGGACTTCAATAATTCAGCAATTTCCGGGGTGGAGATAAATGTCTGCACCGTAAAACCTGAGTCCGCCCCGCCTTCGATAACAAGAACCGTTCTTATCCCGATTTCACAGGCTGTGGTTACGCCGGAAATTATTCTGTTAAATGGAACGTATCGCTGATGCTCATCCCCGGTACTGAAATTTAATTCATCAAGGCCGGCGCTCCGCAATTTTGAAAGGGTTTTGACGGCTGTTTCCTTGCTGGTTGCCCAATATCCATTAGTGACGCATCTTGTCTGGAGCCCGTGTGTTTTTGCCGCGGCTATTGCCTTAACAAGGTCTTTGCCGAGTAAAAAACATTCTCCTCCGGTGAACACGGCAAGTTTAATGGATGGGAAGCCGGTTGTCCCCTCTTCAAGATAATGCAAAATCCTGTTGATAGGCAGGGAAGGGAGCGTGGCGTCTTGACTACAGGTAAAACAACAATTCTTACAGGCAGCCGTACATTTATATGTGCTTACAAAAACAAGGTTAGCAGGTTTGAATTTAATAAAATCTGAAATCATTACTTCCCCTCACTCCAGCAAAAAAAGGAAAGCGGAATTCTCGCTCTCCCCTGATACACCGGATTAAGGTCCGGCCGTGGATACTCCGGGGCCGATCCCCCAGATTACAAGGGCACTTCTACTCTAAATATAGAGCCTATCACTATAATTCGTTAAAAACAAGCGCCAAAAGGGAAGCTGTCTGCTGAGGCAAAGGACCTATATCAAACTATCCATGCCCATATAGACGCCGATATTTCTTAACGAGCCTTTAAAACGCCTGTTCGCCGGTGATCTCCCTTCCGACGATAAGCTGGTGTATCTCATGCGTCCCCTCGTACTTCTTGACCACGTTGAGGTTCCTCATGTGCCGGCCGGAATGGAAAGCGTCGAAAGTGAAAACGTCCGCCGAAAGGAGCTCGCAGGCGGTCTGCGCGACGTTAAGCGCTTTATTGACGTTGTTGTATTTGCCCAGGGAGATATGGACGTGGCTGAGGGCCTTCCGCTCTTTCAGCCGCGCGAGCTGGAGCGCCACCAGCTGCGCGTTCTCCGTATCGTTCAGCATCAGCACCAGCCGCCGCTGGGTCTCCTGCTTGCACGCCAGGGCCTTGCCGAAAAGCTTCCTTTCGCCGGAGTAGCGGAGGGTTTCGTCCACGCAGGCGCGGGCCGCGCCCACCACGCCCCAGATAATGCTGTAGCGGGCCTCGCTGAGGCAGCGCAGCGGGCATTTCAGGTCATGCGGTTTCTTCTGCACCGTGCCGGGCATAAGGGCGCTGTCGGGGACCTCGCAGCCGCTGAAGGAAAGCGAGGAGGCCACCCCGGCCCGCAGGGCCCATTTCTCCTCGTTGCGGTAGGTGAATCCCGCCGTCCCTTTCTCCACCAGGAACCCGCGGATCCCCTCTTCCGTGCGGGCCCAGACCACGGCCACGTCGGCGAAGCCGTTCGTGATCCAGGCCTTGTTCCCGTCCAGCACCCAGCCGCCGGAAACTTTCTTCGCTTTGGTCAGCATGTTCCCGGGGTCGGAGCCGCCCTGCGGCTCCGTCAGGCCGAAGCAGGCCAGGGCCTCCCCGGTAAAAAGCGCGGGCAGCCATTTTTTCTTCTGCTCCTCGGACCCGAACTGGAAAATAGCGAACATGCACAGCGAGCTTTGTACCGAGGCCAGCGACCGCAGGCTGGTGTCGCAGTACTCGATCTCTCGCATCGCCACCCCGTACGAGGTGTGGGATAAAGGGGTGAAGTTCAGGTGGGACAGGTAGGGCTCTATCCCCTCTATGGAAGCGCCGAAAAGGGAAAGCTGCTGGCCGTACTTCCTGGCCGTGGCGCGGACCAGCTCTTCGTGGTTGGCGTAGGGGGCCGATTTGCCGCTGTCCCAGCCGGAAATATGGGGGAACACTTCTTTTTTTACGAATTCGCGCACCGCGTCGCGCACCAGCCTGTCGTCGTCGGAGAGGAAGAGCTCGTCCAGCCGGTAAAAATCCCCAGCCGAGATCTTTTTTTCGGTTTTTGCAAGTGTTGTCATAAAGTCTCCTTGTGAATCCTTTATATTTCGCCGCCGACGATGGTCGAAATTCCCTGGCCGACGCCTATACAAAGCGTGGCCAGCCCCAGCCGGGCCTGCCGGCGCTTCATCTCGTGCAGAAGAGTGGTTAAAATACGGGCGCCGCTCGAGCCCAGCGGGTGGCCGAGCGCTATCGCTCCCCCGTTCGGGTTAAGTTTCACCAGCGGAATACCGAGTTCCTTCACACACGAAAGGACCTGCGCGGCGAAGGCCTCGTTGAGCTCGACAAGGTCCAGTTCTGCCATAGTAAGCCCCAGGCGCTGAAGCAATTTGCGCGTGGAGAACACCGGGCCCAGTCCCATGCAGGAAGGGTCCAGCCCCGCCGTGGCGCTGCCCAGCCACCTGGCCAGCGGCTTTTTTCCGAGGGCCTGCGCCTTCTCCCTGCTGGCCAGGACCAGGAAGGCCGCCCCGTCGTTCAGGCCGGAGCTGTTCCCGCCGGTAACCGTGCCGCCCTTTTTGAACGCCGGAGATAAAGCCGCCAATTTTTCCAGGGAAGTATCGGCCCGGGGGGGCTCGTCTTTATCCACTACCACCGGCGGGCCTTTCTTCGCGGGCAGGGAAAGCGGGATTATCTCGCCGCTGAAAACGGTGTCGCGCGCCCGCACCGCTTTTTTATGGGATTCAAAGGCGAAGCCGTCCTGCTCTTCGCGGCCGATATTGTATTTCTCCGCCAGATTCTCGGCGGTTTCGCCCATGCTCAGCAGGGGGATTCTTTTTTCTATCGCCGGGTTTGGAAATCTCCAGCCCAAAGAGGTGTCGTAGGCCGTCAGATTGCCGTGCTGGTAGGGCGCGCCCGGCTTGCCCAGCACCCAGGGCGCGCGGCTCATGCTCTCCACCCCGCCCGCCAGATACAGGTCCCCTTCGCCGGCCAGGATGGATTTAGCGGCCAGATTCACGGCTTCCAGGCCGGAGCCGCAAAGGCGGTTCACGGTGCAGGCGGGGATCTCAAAGGGGAGCCCGGCGGCCAGCACCGCCATGCGCGCTATGTTCCGGCAGTCTTCCCCGGCCTGGTTCGCGCAGCCCAGGTAGACGTCGCAGATCCCGTCCGGGTCAAGGGAGTTTCTCTTGCACAGCGCCTCTATCAGGCGCGCGGCCAGGTCATCCGGCCGGACTCCCGATAAAACGCCGCCCAGTCTGCCGATCGGGCTTCGGACCGCGTCCAGGATCACCACTTCGCGCTTGTCGGTCATTTACAATTATTATAGCAAAGTTATTTTATTGTAAGGCCGGGCCGTGGAATATACATTTACGACCCTCCGGGCCTGTAATCTGCGCACCTGTAATGCCATATTTACCGTAATATACGCAATACATCCGAGCATGCGCTGAAATTTTACTATTAAGGGAGGGGCGGGTGGCGCGGATAGGCGCCAAACACCGGGCGGCGGCCTCTAGCGGCCGGGGAACTTTCTCGTTTAACTAGCCGCGAGGGAAGGGCTTTGCTATACCTCCAGCATCTTCTTCAGTTCCACGCCTATTTTGCCGGTATGGAAAGCGGGGCTTAACATGAAGCCGGCGGAATGCTTCGCCTGGACCAGCAGCGCCTCGGAGGAAGTCACGGCGCAGGAGGCCAGGATGCACTCCAAAATAGCTTTTTTCCCGGCTTCCACGGCATTATCTTCCGCGCCCTGCGGCGCGTCTTTAGGCAGTTTTTTAAGCGGGCCCTCCTGCACTTTACGCCGGGGCAGCCCGGGGCCCGCGCCCGTAACCAGCTTCCAGGCCGTCTTCAGGCAGCCGTCCACCGGGCCCGCGTAGTCCACAAGCCAGCCTACCGCTTCTTTCGCGCGGACCGGGCGGCCGGTCAGCAGGAGCCTGAACAGCTCCGGCCACTTTTCCGGGGCGGCCTTGCGCAGCGGCCAGTGGCAGCCTTCCATGCCCGGAACCACGGGCAGAGTCACCTCGGGCATGCCCAGGCTGGCGTCTTCCGCGCTTACCAGGTAGTGGCAGTGCAGGAGCAGTTCCAGGCAGCCGCCGAAGCAGCGCTTCCCGCCTATGTACCCGACGGAAACCTTGAATTCGTCGTTCAGCCGGCGGGCGGTTTTGGACCAGTCCCGGGAGATCCGGAGGCCCTCTTTAACGTCCTTCAGCGCGGGATAGAAATCAGCCGTATCGGCCCCTACCAGTTGCGTAGAGAGGTGGAAATCTCCGGAAATTATCACTTTTTCTATCTTTTCTTTCTTCAGCCAGTCGATGGCCCGGTTCAGCTCCGCGTCCACGTCGCTGTTATAGCTTTCCCGGCTGAGGGTTATCACGCCAGCGCTGCCGTCATGCTCGGCGTTCACGTACAACTGCTGCCACTCCGGCGACCCGATATTTTCGAACGTCTCGGGATACCAGCAGCTCTTCGCCCCGGGATGCAGCTTCTGATACTTGTTCACCAGCTTCACGGCGGCGTCGCGGCCCTCGGTGCGGATCACCGAGAGAATGCCGCGCCTGAACTGGGCGCACAGCTCGCCGATGGCGTTGATATGCGTAAGGTGCGAGCGCTTTTCATGCAGCAGCAGGCTGGTCATCTGGAACAGCGGGCCCAGGGTGCGGACTTTAAAATCTTCTTCCTCTTCCGGTCCCATTGACCAGTTCACCAGCGGCCGGAAGTGGTTCAGCGGGTAATACTCCGCGCCGGTCTCCTTGCGGTCGTCCAGGTCGGCGTTCGGCTTGAACAGCTCGCCGTACTGCTCGCCGAGGTGGTGCAGGCAGGACCAGGTCAGGAAATTCGCCCCTTTGGCGCCTATCGCGTCGTGCGCCCGGAACGGGTTCGCTCCCAGGAGCTTGCGGAAATATTTGTCTATCTTCCAGTAAGGCATGTTGGAAGCCTGGTGGTACCTGAGCGCCGCCAGGGTGGCGCCGCAGAACAGCACGTCCAGCACGAAGGACCAGTTGTCGCTTACGGGCACCGGGACCATGCCCAGCGCCCAGAGCAGTTGTGTGCCGGGGGTGGGCTTGGGCTCCACTATTTCCCAGATCTTGCTTATTTCGTGCGGGAAAGCCGGGTGCGCTATCCCTACCCCCAGCTCGGAACCCGGGAAGCCGGAAGTGACGGAGCGGATGTCCATGCCGGGGAACTCGCACCGGAAAATTTTATAATGCGCTTTTTTCACGTCCAGGAGCTCCGGGATGGCTTCCAGGAGGAACCTGGGCTTAAGCCCCTTGAGCTGCGGCGGGAGGCTGCGGCCGTTATAGCTCATGCGGATAATGCTCTCCATTATTCTGCCGGCCCCTTCCCGCCCGAAGGTTCTGGCCAGCCCCGGGTAATGCCTGCCCAGCCCGTCGGGCGCGCCGGGAAAGTCCAGCGCCACGAGGGGCACGCCGAACGGCTGCAGCCTGGAGGCCAGCTGCATAGCTTTGCCTGAGCCCACGATGCCGTTGGCGCCGGAGATCACCAGCGCCCCCCGGTCCCCGGCTGGCCCGAAAACCTGGTCCACCAGCTCGCCGGCGGCGGCGGGCAGCCGCCCGTTCTTGAAAATTTCAAGTACCGTGCCCAGGCCCAGCGTTTCCAGGGTGGACTGTCTCATCGCCGAGATGGTCGTATTCTTTCTCCCGGGAGCGCCGGAAGCGCCCTTTGCCGCGGCAGTCGTTGCTGGTGAATTTTTAGCCATAACATTCCTCTTTATCCTACCCTGAACAGCGCGGCTATGCCGACGTCGCCGGCCGCGCAGCCCATCAGCAATACGTAGCCGCCGCCCAGGTCCGCGGACTCTTCCAGGCCTTCTATCAGCAGGCGGGTCAGCGTCGGTCCCTGCGGGTGCCCCCACACCAGCGAGCTGCCGGTCCTGTTCATCTCGCGCCAGTCGTATTTGAACTCTTTGGCGAAGACGGCGTCGTTAATGGCGAAAGGGTTGTGGGATTTGACCACGGAAATATCCTTCAGCGCCAGCCCCGTCCTGCGCAGCAGGTCTTTCACGGCCAAAGCCGGGGCCTCGGGCATCAGGCTGGGGCTGGTCCGCACTTCGGTCTTGCCCACGAATTGGATATCCACTTCGGGCTTGCGGCTGAGCTCCTGGGCTTTCTCTTTGGTAGTGACCAGCAGGCAGGCCATCCCGTCCGACGGGTGGGTCTGGGTGCCGCTGGTTATGCAGGTATCCAGCTCCCGCATCGCCCTGAGCCCGCGCAGAGTGTGCCGGGCCACCCCGGTGTCCGCGTCCACCACGCCCCTTACGCGGCCCTGCACGTCCAGCACCTCGAACGGCACCAGGACCTTCGCCAGGAAGCCCGACGCCTGGGCCTTGAAGTACTGCTCGTGGCGGCAGAGGGACAGCTCGTCCACTTCTTTCCGGTCCAGCTTGTATTTGCGGGCCGCGTTGCCGGCGCAGCAGATCATGGACCTGCCGGTGGACGGGTCGAAGCCGAAATTATCCCACACGTCGCTCAGCGCCTCGGTCCGGCGGTGAGCCCGCCGCTCCGGGAAGATCCCGGCGGGGGAATCGCTGGTCCGGTCGAAGGTCAGCACGCCGGCCGCGTCGCTGGACCCGCCGTCCACTTCGGCGGCGGCCACCAGCACGGCTTTCAGGCCGGTGGCGCAGGCCTGCTCGACGTGGCAGCCGGCCACCCGGCGGCCCAGGCAGCTCGCGAGCATGGGCGAGTTCCAGAACTTCCAGTGCCAGGGAATGGTGGAGCCGGTGACCAGGTGGTCCAGCTCGCTCTTCGGGACCTTTCTGAGCCCCAGCACCTTGTTCATCGCCTCGCCGGCGAACTGGCCGATATTGACCTCGGCCAGCGGCGAAGCCTGCCAGGCGGGGAAATAGCTGCTCCCCCAGGTCCCGTAAGGGATCCTGGCCCGCGGAAACATGTTCTTCTGGATTCCCATGTCTGACTCCTAAAATAAATAAATCGCAACGATAGCTGTCCCCAGAGATATGATAGCAAAAGGGAATAGAAGGTCTCCACAAATTCGCTCACCTGGCCGGCGCCGGCCCCGAAGCATCCCAGCGGGTCTTCGGGCTGTAATTATAATCGCGGCCCGGCCCCCTGACAACACATCAAACTTGATGTATATTAAAGAAAATGCCCGCACCGTGCGCTATCAAATGCCGGCGCCAACGCGACAAGCCCTTGTCGGAACAAGTACTCCTGTTGCGGAAACTGATGCCGTATATTGCGTTCATGAACGATCTGCGCGGGAAGCTGGAACACAAATGAAAGAGAGGCATTGCCTTGGGACGGAACCCTTCGGCTTGCCTCTCATCGTGATAGGTATAGTATACCACATTTCCGCTTGAAATCAAGGGCAACAGCGTACTGGTAGTCCTGGATGAGGACGATAAGGTGGGCTACGAGCGGCGCCACCCGGACGAGCTGCCCGTTATCCTGTTACGGCCTGGAACCGTCCTTCAGCGCTTTTAAGCCGTTGAGGATCTTTTCCGGGGTTATGGGCAGTTCGGTGATCCTTACGCCCGTGGCGTCGTAGATGGCGTTGGCGAGCGCGCCGATGACGGGCAGGGCCGCGCCTTCGCCTATCTCCTTGGCCCCGAAGGGGCCGCGGGGCTCGTGGCTCTCCACGAACCCCGAGTGGATGCGCGGGGTCTCCATGGAGGTGGGGATCAGGTAATCGTTGAGGGTAGGGTTGGCGACGTCGCCGCTGCCGGTGAACTGGACGTTCTCCGTCAGGGTCTCGCCGATGCTCATCACCACGGCGCCGTGCACCTGGCCGTGGGCGGCGGAGGGGTTCAGCACCTTCCCCGAATCGTGGAAATCCGTGCAGTTCGTGACCTTGGTCTTGCCGGTCTCCAGGTCCACTTCCACCTCCACCACCGTAGTGCCGAAGCTGTAGGCCGGGGAGGTGCCCACCGCCGCGCCTTTGTGCTTGCCGCCGAGCTTCTTCGGCGGCTGGTAGCAGCCCGTGCCCACCAGCGGCCCGCCCTGCGAAAAAGCCAGCCTCGCGGCCTCGTCCCACGGCAGACCTATGGCGGTATCGCTCTTCGCGTAGATCCGCCCGGCTTTCGCTTCGAGCTCGTCGGGGCTCACGCCCAGCTTGCGGCCGGCGAAAACGAAAAGCTTGCTTTTGACGTTGGCGGCCGCCATCTTAACGGCGTTGCCCGCCATCAGGGTGACCCGGCTCGAATAGCTGCCCAGGTCCAGGGGCGCTATGTCGCTGTCGCAGTCGCTCATTAAAATGCTGTCGTAGGGGACGCCCAGCTCTTCCGCTGCCACTTGGCAGAGCACCGTATCCGAGCCCTGCCCGATATCGGAAGCGGCGATGAACAGCGTCGAGGCCGTCCCGTCCTCCAGCACGCGGATCATGGCGTTGGAATGGGGGAAATCGCTGCGGTAGATGGGATAGCCGGCGCCGGAGACGAAGCCGCCGCAGCCCACGCCTATGCCTTTGCCGCGCGGCAGCTTCCCTTTTTTCTCCCGCCAGCCGGAGGCGTCGCGGGCCTGCTCCAGGGTGGCCTTGAACTCGCACGAGATCACTTCCAGCTCGTTGGCGGTCAGCGTGTTGGGGGTCATCGCGTTCTTCAGCCTGACTTCGATCTCGTCCAGCCCGAGCTTTTCCGCGATGACGGAGAGCATGCTTTCGAAGGCGAACCTGGGGTGGGGGCAGCCGTGCCCCCTGAAGGCCCCGCAGGCCGGCAGGTTGGTATAGACCCTGTGGCCCTTGAATTTGTAGTTCGGCAGCTTGTAAAGGGTGGGCACCATGGCGCCCGAATAATACGTGGCTACTATGCCGAAGCTGGTATACGCCCCGCCGTCCAGGTACGCGGTCATATCCACCGCCGTTATGGCGCCGTCTTTCTTCACGCCTATCTTGAGGTCTATGTACTGCATGTGGCGGCCGCGGCCGTGGCGGAGCATCTCTTTGCGGTCGTACTTCATCATCACCGGGCGGCCGGTCTTTTTAGCCAGGTAGGCGGAGCAGAAATCCAGCGGCGTGGTCTCGGCCTTCACCCCGAAGCCTCCCCCGACGGCGGGCCGGATGACCCGGATGCGGCCCATGGGGATCTCGAGCACCCGGGCCAGCATATGCTGCACATAATGCGGTACCTGCGTGGAGGTCCAGAGGGTCAGCCGGCCGCCGGTTTCCCACCGGGCCAGCGTGGCGTGCGGCTCCATCGGGGACTGGTAGGTCCGGTTGCCCTGGTAGCGCTGCTCCAGCACCAGGTCCGCCTCGGCGAATCCCTTTTCCATATCCCCGAAGGTGTAATTCACGTCCACGTTCACGTTGGAGGGGTACTTCTCGTGCAGGACGGGCGCCCCTTCCTTCATGGCGTCCTCTATGGTGAAAACTTCCGGGAGGGCCTCGAATTCCACTTTGATCAGGTCCAGGGCTTCGGCGGCGGTAGCCTCGTCCACGGCGGCCACGGCGGCTATCTCGTCGCCCACATAGCGGACCCTGTCTTTGGCCAGCACGTGCTCGTCGTAGCGGGCCGGGCTCACCCCGTAAAGCGTTTCCGATACGTCTTTCCAGGTTATCACGGCTTTCACGCCGGGCAGCTTCTCGGCCGCGCTCGTATCTATGGATTTGATCTTCGCGTGCGCCATGGGGCTGGTCAGGATCTTGCCGTGCAGCATCCCCGGCAGGTTCATATCCCCCGTATACCTGGCGCGGCCCGTCACTTTGTCGGGCGCGTCCTTGCGGTGCAGGCTCCGGCCCACGCTTCCGGTAGCGTCCCCGGGGATAACGTTCTGCTTGTCGCCGGAAAAATCTTTCCAGCCTTTTATGGCCTCTATGATCTTCACATAGCCGGTGCAGCGGCAGAGGTTGCCGCCGAAAGCCCGCTTGATCTCTTCCTCGGAGGGGTTGGGATTTTTGTCTATCAGCGCCTTCGCGCTCATGAGCATGCCCGGGGTGCAATACCCGCACTGGACCGCGCCGTTGTGGATGAAGGAAGCCTGAAGGGGATGGAGGTTCCCGTCCTTGGCGAGGCCTTCAATGGTGGTTATCTTTTTGCCGTCCACGGAGACGGCCAGCACGATGCAGGAGTTCCTGGGCTCGCCGTCAATGAGCACGGTGCAGGCCCCGCAGACGCCGGATTCGCAGCCTTTCTTCGTGCCGGTCAGCCCCAGCCCCGTGCGGAGCAGGTCCTGCAGGGTCTCGTTCGGCCTGACCGCCAGCGTATGATTGTCGCCGTTCACGTTAAGGGTTATATTTTTGAGCATAATGACAACTCAGCTCCGCTTATCCTCCACAGAAACCTATGCGCTTTTTTGGTTTTTCTTTGAATGTCAGAAATTGCCTGATTTGTTCAAAAATAGCATGTATCTGTCTGTCGTGTTTTTCGTATTTGCCTTCAAGCTGTGCCAGTTTATAAGCCAGCTCCTTATGCAGGGAAATTATCTCTCTCAATTTAATGAACACTCTCATAATTTGAATGTTCACTTGAATAGCCCGGTTGCTGCTCAGCACTCCTGAAAGCATAGCCACGCCTTCCTGGGTAAAAACATAGGGGCTATGTCTTAATCCCATCTTTATGGAATTGGATATCGCAAATTGCGATTTCCAATTTTCCGTCTCTTCTTTTGTCAGTTGAAACATAAAATCGGAGGGAAATCTTTTTTTATTCCTTTTAACCTGCTCATTTAATCTCCCTGTGGATACCGCATAAAGCCTTGCTAAATCCCTGTCAAGCATCACCCGGTATCCTCTGATCAAGAAGATCTTGCTTTCAATTTGTTCATGCGGAATCAGGTTTTTCATCTTATTTGGAACTTATCACAAATTGTGATAAGTCCATGGTTTCGTCTCTACGTCCATTGTCCCTACGCCGATTATTTACGCTCTTTCAAACGCCCTTTTGAGCACGCGGATGGTGAGGACCCGGCAGATCTCGCGGCGGTATTGCGCCGAGCCGCGGAGGTCGGAAATAGGTTTTATAGCCTGCGCGGCCAGCTCGCCGGCCCTGGCGAAATTCTGGCCCGAAGGCTCTTTCCCGGCGAGGAATTCCCCGGCGGCCGCTATCAGCAGCGGCGTGGGCGCGCAGGCCCCGATGGCTACCAGCGCCTTCACGATCTTGTTATCTTTCACGGTCAGCCTGGCCGCCGCTCCGACTATAGCCAAAGCGGAGGCGTCGCGGGCCTGGAATTTATCGTAAGCGGTGCCCGTTCCGCGGGGAAGTTCCGGTATCAGAATGCCGGTCAGGATCTCCTCCAGACGGAGCGCGGTCTTGCGCGGGCCGAGGAAAAAATCCTTGAGGGCCAGCCGCCGCTCACCGTCGCGGGCGGTCAGGACGAGCTCGGCTTCAGCGGTCAGCAGCGAAGGGGGGAGGTCGGCGGAGGGCACCGCGCTGCACAGGTTGCCGCCGAGGGTGGCCAGGCCCCTAACCTGGTTGGCGGCCATGGAGGCCGCCGCCTCGGAAAGGCCGGGGAAAATTTCCCGCACCAGGGCGGAACGGTCGAGCGCGTCGGGCGTGACGAGCGGGCCCAGGAAAAGGGTAGAGGGTAGAGGGTAGAGGGTAGAGGGATGAGGCTGGGTGGAGTTCCTTTTTTCTATCTTCTTAAGTCCGTCCAGGCCCGCCAGGGAGATCAGGCTGGCGGCGTTCACGCGGCCGCGCTTCAGGTCGGGCAGGATGTCGGTGCCGCCGGCGAAAACTTTCGCGCCGGGGCCGCCGGAGTGAAGCAGGCCGCAGGCCTCGGCCAGGGTGGCGGGGGAAAGATAATCCAGTTCTTTTATATGCATAGGATAGTAACTGCTCAGGTAATGGAGGGTTGGCCGGGGTTTTGTTTCGCTAACCCCTTGCGGAAGGGGGGGCCCCGCCTGGCGAGGGGAAACCGACGCAAGGGTTTCCCTCTTCCGGGGTTCGCGGGGCAAAAACCCGGACGACCCGAACCCCATATAGCGACCTGGACAGTTACGCCGCTTTTACGGCCGCGGCTTCGGCCGCTTTCAGTCTTTCCAGGGCGAAGAGGCCCGCGCCGAGCGCGCACACATATTCGGGCTCGTCGGGAACGTTGACCTGAATGCCCAGCTTCTCCTGGACGGTGGAGATCATGCCTTCCTGGCGGGCCACCCCGCCTATAAAGGTAAGGGAAGTCCCTATCCCGACGCGCCTTATAAGGGTCAGCGCCCGGTCGGCGAGGGAGTCGTGAATGCCGCGCACGATGTCCTCTATCTTGTAGCCGTCCGAAACGTGGCTGATGATCTCCGACTCGGCGAGCACGGCGCAGACGCTGGAGATCTCCCGGGGGTCCGAGGAGGTAAGGGAAAGCGTCCCCATTTCGTCCACGCTGATCTCGAGGTATTTAGCGGCCTTCTCAAGGAAGCCGCCGGAGCCGGAAGCGCACTTCTCGTTGGTCTTGAATTCTTTGACCCTGCCCTTTTCCCCGACGCGGATGGCGCGCGTGCTCTGCGAGCCGATGTCCAGGATACAGGTGGTTTCCGGGAACAGGAACCAGGCGCCGCGCGCCCCGCAGGTGATCTCGGTGATCTGGATATTGCGCGCGGGCACGGCGTAGCGGCCGAGGCCGGTGGTGGCAATATAGGAAATATCCTTGCGGGCGAACCCCAGCGGCTTAAGCGCCTCGTCAAGCAGCCCGTCGGTCAGGCCCACGAAATCGGCCCGGGTCTTGGACCGCGCCCGCCCGAGTACACTCCTGTCGGCCGCCAGCAGCACCACTTTGGTGCTGCCCGCGCCCAGGTCTATGCCGGCGACTATTTTTTCATTCATAGTGTTAGCGCCGCGGCCTTCTCCACCGCGAAGAGCGCGGCGCCGATGGCGCCGGCCAGATGCGCGTCGGGGCTTATGTTGATCTTGAGGCCCAGTCTCTCTTCCAAAGCCTGCACCATGCCCACATTGCGCGAGACCCCGCCGGTGAACGTAATTTCGGGATCCACGCCCACCCGGGCGGCCAGAGACAGCGTGCGCGTGGCGATGGCTTTATGGACGCCGGAGAGGATATCCTCTATCTTCTTGCCCTGCACGAGGTAGGAGAGGATGTCGGATTCCACGAAAACGGTGCAGACGGTGGTGAGCTTCACCGGCCGCGTGCCCTTCAGCGAGATGGGCCCTATCTCGTCCAGGCCCAGCCCGGCCGCTTCGGCCGCCGCGGCGAGGAACCGCCCAGTGCCCGCCGCGCATTTATCGTTCATTGAAAAATCTATCACGTCCCCGGCGGGCCCGATGCGGATGGCCTTGGTGTCCTGGCCGCCCATGTCCAGCACGGTGCGCGTGCCGGGGAACAAAAAGTGCGCGCCGCGCGCGTGGCAGGAGATCTCCGTGATCTGGGACTGCCCGAAGGTGACCTTGTAGCGCCCGTACCCGGTCCCCACCACATATGCTATGTCCTGCGGATGCAGCCCCGCGGCCTTGACCGCGATAGGGAAGGCCTTCTCCGCCGCCTTGATCACGTTCGCGCCGGTGGGGATTATCGCCTGCCCAAGCACCTTGCGGTTCTCGTCCATGACGACGGCCTTGGTCTGGGTGGAGCCCACGTCTACGCCGGCGCCGTAGATCATACTTTCATTTCCTTTCCGCTGTATTTCTTGTGCTCCAGGGCTTCGAAGAAAGCGTCGAAGCGGTTCCTCATCTGGGCGGGGGAATAATAGCGCGGGTCCTCCAGGTCGGACTCCACGTAGAGCGTGGGAATGCCTTTGGACGTGAAGAACTCCCTCATGTCGCCGTGCCCCGCCGAGAAAAGCCGGCAGCTCTTGACCGAATGGATGATGAGCGCGTCGGCGTTCCACTCTTTGATATAGCGCAGGATCTGGTCGTAGCGCTGTATGTAATTGCGGTTGCAGACATTGTGGACCAGCATATGCCGGGCGATGGAGTTAAGGGGGTCGCGCGGATCGTGCCGGAAGCCGAACTCGAAGGTGCCGCCGACGCAGGAATAGGTGGAGGCCACGCTGCAGGCGCCCCAGGTGTTGAAGAGGTCGCGGAAAGCCTTGAAATAGGGATAAGGCGGCGGCGCTTCCACCACCACCCGGAAACGCTCTTTCGCCACGGCGCCCACGCCGAGCCGCACCTTCTCCTCCATCTCGTGCAGGGCCTCTTCGAAGAAGCGCACGCCTTCCGGCGTGCCGCGGCTTACGTAGAGGGGGCCCATCATCGTGGTGGCGTCGAAGAAAGCTTCGTAGGGCGAGGGGCTGTTCTTCGCCGTAGCCTTGATGGCGGACCAGAGCTCCTCGGAGCGCGCGCTCAGCTTGAGGATCTCCCGCAGGCGGTCTATATCGAATTTGCGGCCGGAAACTTTCTCCAGCTTCGTGATCAGGTCCTTAAGCTGGTCCGCCACGTACTTGACCTGCCCGGCATCGGGCTCCTCGCCCTGCAGGAAGGGGATGTCCAGCGTGAAGAGGGGGGCCTTGGTGAAATGGGCCAGGTGCTCGAACCATTTTATATAGGTATTGCAGCCGACGAAATTGTTGAGGATGAGGGAGGGCTTCGGTATGCGCGTTCCCTGGGCGGTCTCGGCGCCTTCGAGGTAAAAAGCCATATCGGCTTTCACGTAGCCGCAATTGTCCGTAGAATAGCCCATATCCTCGGCTTTCAGCAGGTATTCCAGCGCTTTCTTGCGGATGGCGAGCTGCAGGGCGTTGATCTCGGGATAGACCGGCAGCAGGTCGAAAGCCTGCAGGAGCTCCACGCAGTTGCCGGAGATCATGAGGGGCACGGCCCCGGCGGCGCCGGGCCCGGGCAGGGGGACGGCGTCCGAAGCCTGCTGTCTCAGCCACACGCCGTGCAGGTCCTTGTACCAGCGGGTGATGAGCTCCTTCTGCAGGGCGTGCATGCGGCCCTGGTAGTGCGCGTGTCCGGCGGCCTTGGGTTTTTCCGAAGGGGTATCAGTCATATGCGAATAGCTGCGATTCGACGAAGGTCTCGAGTTCCATGCGGGCTTTGTCGAAGGTCCACATCTTTTCCTCGAACTCGATCAGCAGGTGCGGGATGCCCTCGCGCTCCAGCACGTCCTTGAACAGGACATAGTCGAACAGGCCCGGCTCGCAGAATTTGGCGTAGATGAAGAGCACCGCCTGCGCCTTGTGCCTGCGCACCCTTTCCACCAGGGCTTCCGTCCGGGGAACGCCGGGATTATGCCTGACCGAGGAAGGGACCGGGCTCTTCATATAGGCTTCGGCGAGGGCCGCAAAAGGGTTTCCCGTAACGGGGAGGTCCTCGTCGAACCAGCGGCGGCCGATCAGGAGGTCGTCGTCCACGGCGAAGCAGCCGACCGCGTCAAGCAGCTCCAGCAGTTCGATGGGCGGCTGTTCGCAGAAAGAGCCCTCCACCACCACCCTGATGCCGTCGCGGTGCTTGTTGCCGCGGGCCTCGAAGCCCGCCAGGCAGTCCGCCAGCATCACGTTATGTTCCTCTACGGGAAGGACGCCGCCGGCGCGCGTAAGCAGGCTGAGCTCCGCGGTGGGCACGTCCTGTGGCCGCTCCGAGCGCAATTTGTAGAGGCGCCGGTGCAGGTCGCGGTTGATATTGTAGAGGCCTATGGACTTCCGGAGGGCGTCCAGGTCCGGCCTGCGCCCGCGCAGGGCGGCCAGCTTGGTGTAGATCCTTTCGTATTCGCCGGCGAGGAAGGCCGCGGCCGCGGCGTCGTCCGGCTTCTGGGGCAGATGGAAATACTCCATGAACAGCTTGTTCTTGAAATTGCGCTCGAAGAGCCAGGCCAGGTTGCGCGCCGAATCGCAGATATCGTGGAAGACCATGCCGTCGAGGACGTCGAGGTGGCCCTTCATGCCGAGCTCCATGGTGCTTTTCACTACGGAGCAGATGAAGGAGCCGAAGCGGGAGTCGGCGGCGGTGATCTCTATCTGGTTGCCGCCGCCGTGTATGGCCACGGGGAGGTAGCCCGCGGCATGGTAGAGCTCCAGGGGGCTGTAGACGGGGAAGTAGCCGATCGCCCCGTCGCCGGTCTTCTCTTTATGGCTGCGCACGCTGGCGAAGCTCATATCTTCCGTAAGTTCCCGGCAGCGCGCGAGGGCGGCCTCGAGCTTGCCGCTCATAAGCGGTTACCCGCTGCTGCTTTGGTTTCAAGATCGGTCATATTTTATAGGTATCGAAACACGGACGTGCCAAAGATATGATAGAAATTCGTCTTCCCGCCAGTCAAGTTTTGCGGTCAGGCGGCCAGCGGCGGCACCGGCGCGGGCCGGCCGTTCTTATCCACCGCCACCATGGTCACGTGGCAGGTGTTGGTGCGCCGGCGCTTACCCAGGCGCAGATCTTCGGTGAAAACGTCGACCTCGATCCCCATGGAGGTGCGGCCCACGCGCTCGAGGCGCGCCTCCACTATCAGAAGGTCTCCAACCCGCACGGGCACCAGGAACTCCACGCGGTCCATGGCCACG
>JACQPH010000029.1 GCA_016207645.1 Elusimicrobiota bacterium | reverse complement strand
GTCGAAGGACGCCGCCTTAGGCCTGAGCGAGGTCAAAATAGGCGTGGTCCCGGCCTGCATTTCCCCCTACCTGTTCATGCGCTGCGCCAACCGGGCGAAACTCAAGGAATATTTCATGAGCGGCGAAAGGTTCACCGCCCAGGACGCGAAAGAGGCCGGGCTGGTGGATTATATCCGCGAGACCTACGAGCTGCCGGAGGCCGCGCTGGAAAAAGCCAGGTCCTTCGGCCGCGCCGCGCCCAGGGCCCAGGGCGTGTGCAAGCAGCTTTTCAGGGAAGTCCCCCTGATGCATCTCGACGAGGCGGAGCGCTACACCGCGAAGGTGCTGGCTAATATCCGGACCGGCGACGAAGCGCGCAGGGGCATAGACGCCTTCTTCGAAAAAAGGAAAATAGATTGGGAATAAAGAAACTCCTAGTCGCCAACCGCGGCGAAATAGCCGTCAGGGTCATCAAGAGCGCCAGGGAGCTCGGGATAAAGTGCGTCGCCGTCCACAGCGACATAGACCGCAGGGCGCGGCATGTGCTGGCCGCCGGCGAAGCGCGCGAAATAGGCGAGGCTTCACCGCTCAAAAGCTATCTGGACATGGGCAAGATCATAGCCGCGGCCAAAGCCGCCGGCTGCGACGCCGTCCACCCCGGCTACGGCTTTCTTTCCGAAAATCCCAAGTTCGCCGCTATGGTGGCCGAGGCCGGGCTTATCTTCGTCGGGCCTAAGGCCGAGACCATAACCCTGATGGGCGACAAGCTGGCAAGCAAAGAAGCCATGCACAAGGCCGGCGTGCCGATAGTCCCTTTCGTGGAGGGCGCGGTCACAGCCAAAGAGGCGGAGAAGCTTGGCTACCCGCTGATGATAAAAGCGGTGGCAGGAGGCGGCGGCAAGGGCATGCGCATGGTAACCGGGCCGGAACAGCTCAAGCCCGCCATGGAAGCCGCGGCCCGCGAGGCGCAGAAGGCTTTCGGCGACGACAGGGTCTTCGTCGAGAAATGCATAGTCAAGCCCCGCCACATAGAATTCCAGGTGCTGGCCGACTCCCACGGGAACGTGGTCCATCTTTTCGAAAGAGAATGCTCCATACAGCGCCGGCACCAGAAAGTGGTGGAAGAGGCCCCCTCCGCCGCGCTGGCCCCCAAAGTAAGGAACGCGATGGCCGCGGCCGCGGTGAAGGCGGCGAAAGCCGCTAACTACGTGAACGCCGGCACGGTGGAATTCATTTTCGAGGAGCCCGACAGGTTTTATTTCCTGGAGATGAACACCAGGCTGCAGGTGGAGCATCCGGTGACTGAAATGACCACCGGTATAGACGTGGTCAGGGAGCAGCTGCTGATAGCCGGCGGCGAAAAACTCGGCTTCGGCCAGGAGGACCTGGTAAGGCGGGGACATGCCATCGAATGCCGGGTCTACGCCGAGAATCCGGAGAACAATTTCCTCCCCTCCGCCGGGAAGATACATCTCTTCAGGGAGCCCTCGGGGCCGAATATCCGGAACGACAGCGGCTTCGGTTCCGGGGACGAGATCAGCACCTATTACGACCCGCTCATCTCGAAGCTGGTGACTTACGGCGCCAGCCGCGAGGAAGCCAGGCTCAGGATGCTGGCGGCGCTCAAAGAATACGTGGTGCTGGGCGTGAGCACGAACATCCCTTTCCTGATAGCTCTAGTCTCTCACCCGGAGTTCACGGCGGGGAAGACCTACACGGATTTCATCCCCAAATATTTCCCGGACTGGAAACCCGGCCGGGAGAAGCTGGACCTGGCCCTGGCCTGCGCCGAATTCAGCCGCGCGCACGGTCCCGCCGGGAACGCGCGCGGGGGCGCCGCTAAAGAGCGGAGCTACAACCCCTGGGCGGAACTCGGCCCTTTCGAAATAGGGGCGGGCCTATGAACCTCTATACCCTCGGCGACGAGAAATTCGAGGTCGAATTCAAGAACGGCGCCGTCACCGTCAACGGGCGGGAGGCCGTTCGCGGCGTGGCGCTGGAACAATTGGCCGAAAAAAGCCTGCTCGTAAAAACCGGCAGCTCCGTGCTCCCGGCTTTCGTCCACCGCGAGGGGGACGTTTTTTTCTGCTGGGTGGCCGGCGAGACCTACCGCATCTGCGGCGTGGACCAGGATTCGGCGCAGGAAGCTTCCGCCCGCCACGACGCCGGGGATAAGGCGCTCACCGCGCCCATGCCGGGGAAGGTGGTAAAGGTGCTGGTGAAGCCCGGCGACGAGGTGAAGCGCGGAGCCAAGCTGCTGATCATCGAGTCCATGAAGATGGAGACCGAGATCTCCGCCCCGCGCGACGGCAAGGTCTCAGCCGTGAAGTACGGCGAGGGCGGAGTTTTCGGCGAAGGCGAAGTGCTGGTAGAACTGGAACAGGGGAGCAAATAATGTATTTAACCGAAGAACACGCGCTGATCAGGTCCACAATCAGGGATTTCGCCCGGAACGAGATAAAGCCCGTCGCCAGGGAACTCGACGAAAAGGCCGAGTTCTCGGTAGAGCTCACGAAGAAGATGGGCAAGCTCGGCCTGCTGGGCATGACGGTGCCGGAGAAATACGGCGGGCAGGGCTACGACTATCTCTCCTATATCATAGCCGTGGAGGAACTGGCCAGGGTGGACGGCTCGCAGGCCGCCACCGTAGCCGCGCATAATTCCCTGGGCGTCGGCCCGCTCTATTATTTCGGCACCGAAGAGCAGAAGAAGAAATATCTGCCGGGCCTCTGCGGCGGCGAAGGCCTCTGGGCCTTCGGCCTGACCGAGCCGGAGGCGGGTTCCGATTCCAGGGGCACCAGGACCACGGCGAAGCCGGCCGACGGGAGCTGGACGATAAACGGCTCCAAGATCTTCATCACCAATGCCTCCTCCGCGATGGCCAAAGGCGTCACTGCCCAGGTCATCACGGACAAGAAAGGCGAAGAGAAAGAACTTTCGGTTATCATCGTGGAGAAGGGCACCACGGGCTATACGCAGAAGCCGATGCACGACAAACTTATGTGGCGCGCTTCCGACACGGCGGAGCTCTATTTCGACAATTGCACGGTGCCCGAGGGAAATCTGCTGGGCAAGCGCGGCGACGGCTCCAAGATAATGCTGAGCACGCTGGACAACGGCAAGCTCTCCATAGCCGCGATGGGCCTGGGCCTGGCCCAGGGGGCCTTCGAGATGGCCCTGAAGTATTCGCAGGAGAGGCAGCAGTTCGGCAAGCCTATCTGCAAGTTCCAGGCCAATGCTTTCAAACTAGCCGACATGGCGCTGAAGGTGGAGCTGGCCCGCAACCTGCTTTACAAAGCCTGCTGGCTGAAGGACAACGGCAAGCCTTTCGGCAAGGAATCGGCCATGTCCAAACTCTATTGCTCCGAAGTCGCCGCCCAGGTTGCCGACGAGGCCGTGCAGATCCACGGCGGCTACGGCCTGATGAAAGAGTTCGACATAGAGAGGTTCTACCGCGACCAGAGGCTGCTCAGGATAGGCGAAGGCACCTCGGAGATACAGAGAATGGTGATAGCGCGCCATATAGGCTGCTGAGCATGGCTAAAAGAATATATTTCCAGGAAGTCGGCCTCCGCGACGGCATACAGGTGGAAGCCGCCCTCGTCCCCACCGAGCGGAAGATCAAATGGATAACGGAACTGCTCGGCTCCGGCATCGACCAGATCCAACTGGGCGCTTTCGTCCGCGCCGATAAAGTGCCGCAGATGGCGGATACGGAAGAGCTGTTCCGGCATTTCCAGGGGCAGGGCGGGAAGCCCGGCGCCGCCGAACTCTCGGCCCTGGTGCTGAACGAAAAAGGCCTGGAGCGCGGCCTGGACTGCGGCGTGGAGGTCTTCTGCATGGGCTCCTCGGCCAGCGACACCCACAGCCGCGAGAACACCGGCATGGGCGCCGACGAAGCCGCCGACCGCGTCGCCGTCATGATAAAAGAAACCCTGAAGGCCGGCAAAAAAGTGCGGGCCTCCGTGCAGTCCTCCTTCGGCTGCGGCTACGAGGGCCCGATCTCCGAAGAGAAAGTCCTGGCCATTGTGAAGAAATATCTGGACGCGGGCGCGCGCAATGTGGGGCTTTCCGACACGGCCGGCCACGCCAATCCCGTCCAGGTAGGCCGTATGTTCACCGCCATTTCGAAAATGGCCCCGGAGGCCGAGCTTTCCTGCCATTTTCACAATGCCTACGCCATGGCGCTGACGAACTGCTGCTTCGCCCTCGCCGCCGGGGTCACCTACTTCGAAACCTCTATCGGCGGGCTGGGCGGCTGTCCTTTTATAGAGCGGCCTTCCGGGAACGTCTGCACCGAGGACCTGGTCCACACTTTCCAGAGGATGGGCATACGCAAGGACGTGAAGCTGGAAGCCATCATAGGAGTGGCGCGCGACGCCGCCGCTTTCTTCGGCCGGGAGCTGCCCGGCGTCATCATGAAGAACGGGTCCATAGTGGATTTCAAGGGTTCGTTAGGAAATAAATGACGCGATTTGGAGGCCTGATGTTGAGCCGAGTTCGAGGCGCGAGGAGCGAGCAGGCCAGTATGGCCTGTAAGCGACGAGCAACGAAGAAATCGGCCAACAGCGGGTCGCAAAATCGTGCCAGTTATTTTTTAACGAACCCTAAGGGGACAAAATAAATGGAAGCGAACCTGAAGAGAAAGAAATTCAAAGCCCTGGTCAAGAAGGGCGGCGTAATGCTGCCCGGCGCTTTCAACGCCCTGACCGCCAAACTGATACAGCGGGCGGGCTTCAAAGGCGTCTATATCTCCGGCGCCGGCCTGAACAACGGCGCGGGCTTCCCCGACATCGGCCTGCTCACCCTCTCCGAATTCGCGACGATGGCCGCGTACATAGCCCGGGCCACCGACCTGCCCTGCGTCTGCGACGCGGACACGGGCTTCGGCGAGGCGGTGAACGTTTCCAGGTGCGTGAAGGAAATGGAAAGGGCCGGCCTGGCCGGCATCCACATCGAGGACCAGGTCTTCCCCAAGCGCTGCGGCCACCTCTCCGGCAAGCAGCTTATCCCCGTAGAGCAGATGGTCCGGAAGATAAGGACCGCCGCGCTCAGCCGCGAGGACGGGAATTTCCTCATCATCGCCCGCACCGACGCCCGGTCCGTGGAAAGTTTCGACTGCGCCGTGGCGCGCGCTAAAGCCTACGCCGCGGCCGGGGCCGACCTGATCTTCCCCGAAGCGCTCGTCAATAAAGCCGAATTCGCGGACTTCGCCCGCAAGGTAAAGACCCCGCTGCTGGCCAATATGACCGAGTTCGGCGTCTCCCCCCTGCTCAGCTCCAAAGAACTTTTCAAAATGGGCTACAAGGTGGTCATTTACCCGATGGGCGCTTTCCGCACGACGATGAAAGCCTGCGAGGGCTTTTATACCTCGCTGCAGAAGGCCGGCACCCAGGCCGCCCTGCTGGGCAAGATGCAGACCAGGAAAGAACTTTACGAGCTGCTGGATTACGACAGCTACGCCAGGCTGGACGAAAAAGCCTACGGGGATTTCCGCGGCAATCTGAACAAGGAGAAGTCGAAATGAGCCATATATCCAATGTCAGGCCCGAGACGGACGCCGTGATAGCCAAGATAGCGGACTATGCGGACCAGTACAGGATAAACAGCGCCGAGGCCTACGACACCGCGCGCTACTGCCTGATGGACAGCCTGGGCTGCGGCATCCTCGCCCTGCGCTTCCCGGCCTGCGCCAAGCTCCTCGGCCCGGTGATACCCGGCACCACGGTTCCCGGCGGCGTCCGCGTGCCCGGCACGGACTATGTGCTCGACCCCATACAGGGCGCCTTCAATATCGGCACGATGATACGCTGGCTGGACTATAACGACACCTGGCTGGCCGCCGAGTGGGGCCATCCGTCGGACAATCTCGGTTCCATCCTGGCCGTGGCGGACCACGTCTCGCAGAAGCGCCGTTCCCAGGGCGGGGAACCGCTGCTGATGAAGGACGTGCTGACCTCGCTGATAAAGACCCACGAGATACAGGGCGTGCTCGCGCTGGAGAACAGCTTCAACCGCGTCGGGCTGGACCACGTGGTGCTGGTGAAAGTGGCCTCCGCCGCTCTTTCGGCCAAGCTGCTGGGCGGCAGCCGCGCGCAGATCGCCGACGCGGTCTCCCAGGCCTGGATAGACGGCCAGAGCCTGCGCACCTACCGGCACGCGCCCAATACGGGCTCCAGAAAATCCTGGGCGGCCGGCGACGCCTGCGGCCGGGCCGTGAAGCTGGCGCTGATGACGATGCAGGGCGAGATGGGCTATCCGTCGGCGCTGACGGCCAAAACCTGGGGCTTTTACGACGTGCTTTTCAAAGGGAAGCCTTTCTCCCTGCCGCAGCCTTTCGATTCCTACGTGATGGAGAACGTGCTCTTCAAGATCTCCTTCCCGGCGGAATTCCACGCCCAGACCGCGGTGGAGTGCGCGGTGAAGCTGCATTCGCAGGTGAAGGACAGGCTGGACGATATAAAAGAAGTGCGCGTGCACACCCACGAATCGGCGCTGCGCATCATAGACAAGAAAGGCCCGCTGCATAACCCGGCGGACCGCGACCATTGCCTGCAGTACATGACGGCCATCGGCCTGATCTTCGGGAACCTGGAGGCCGACCATTACGAGGACGCCGTGGCCAGCGACCCCAGGATAGACGCGCTCCGCGACAAATTCACGATGAAGGAAGAGCCCCGCTATACGAAAGAATATCTTGACCCGTCCAAGCGCTCTATCTCCAACGCAGTGCAGATCTTCTTCAAAGACGGGACAAGCACGGAAAAAGTCGAAGTTGAATATCCTATCGGCCACCGCCGCCGCCGGAAGGAAGGCATTCCCGAACTGGTGAAGAAACTGGTGAACAACCTCAAGACCCGCTACCCGGACGAAAAGCGCGCGGCGATAATGGCTTCTTTCTCGGACCCGGCTAAATTCGAGAACATGCCGGTGGACAAATGGATGGAGCTGCTTACTTTATGAAATATCCGAAAAAGGTGGTCCTGGGCGATATCACCGTGCGCGACGGCTTCCAGCACGAGGACAGGACCATACCTACGCGCGCCAAGCTCTGGTGCCTTGAGCAGCTGATCCTGGCGGGCTATAAACGCCTTGAAGTGACCAATCTGGGAAACCCGGCGGGCATGCCGCAGTTCGCCGACGCCGACCAACTGCTGCAGGGCATCCATAACAGCAAATTAATAAAGGACAAGCTGAAGGACGTGGAGCTCACGGCCGTGACCATCAGGGAAAAGGCCGCCGAGCGGGCTTTTGAAGTCCGCCAGAAAGGCTGGGGCCCGGACCGCATCCTCTTCATGGTCTCCACCAGCGAGGCCCACCACAAGAAGAATTCCGGGCTGTCCCTGGAAGAATACTGGAAGATGTGCGAGATCTATATCAAGAAGGCCCATGAGAACGGGATAAAGGTCTGCGGGACCGTCTCCACCATCTGGGGCTGCCCCATCGCCGGGCCGACTGAGCTGAAGAAAGCCGTGGAATTCACCAAGCGCTTCCTGGACATCGGTGCGGACGACATCGAGCACGCCGACCACGACGGCTCGGCTTCCCCGGATAAAGTTTTCGACTATTTTTCCATGGTGCTCAAGGATATTCCCGACCCCAAAAAGCATGTGGCGCATTTCCACGTGACCCGCGGCTGGGGCCTGGCTAACGTGCTGGCCGCGCTGCAGGCGGGTATCACCCATTTCGAGGGCACGATGGGAGGCATCGGCGGCCAGCCCGCGAACTTCGTGGACGGCAGCCCCGTGGCCGGTACCGGCAAGCATTACTACGCCGACCCAGGCATAGTGGGCCTGGTCTCCTCCGAAGACATGGCGGTGATGATGGACGAGATGGGCATAGACACCGGCCTCGATATAGACCGCGTCCTCGAGATCGGCCAGGCTACGGAGCGCATCCTCGGCCGCCGCCTCCGCTCCGAAACCGTCCACTCCGGCCGC
Organism: Elusimicrobiota bacterium; assembly: GCA_016207645.1. GTDB lineage: Bacteria > Elusimicrobiota > Elusimicrobia > Elusimicrobiales > UBA9959 > UBA9959. The sequence goes on along the minus strand of JACQPH010000029.1, from coordinate 3,045 downwards.
GTCCCCAAAACCCCTACAGGCAGGGGCTCCCCGGTGACTATCTAGTCCCTGACAAATACGACGAAGCCCCGGCCAAAAAACCGGGGCTTCTTATTTCTAAGCGGTCAGAACCGCGGGTGGAGCGAAGCGACACAATTCAACTATATCTAACAGGTATCTCCCCATTATCATTGCATTTATCCCCACGTTTTGATGACCTGCTTCATGGGAAGGCCCCCGGAAATACTCAATGGCTCCGGGAGCCATGGCCGGGTATGATATAATTATGGGTCGAATGCTCAGGGGAGGCCTACTATGGACGAAGAACAAATAGAGCCGGCGCCGCAGCGCGGCCTGGCCGAGTTTATTCGCAGGATGGCGAGCTTGTACATGCGGGAAAGGGCCCTGCACGTCGCGTACCATTGGCTGTTCAGGCTGCTTCACTGGATATTGGCCGCGGGAATACTGGTCCTCGTTTATTCGGGCGCGGGCATCCATTCCATCGCCCGTCCCGAGTGGTCTTTGACCGGGCGGTATCCCGAATTCTTCGGGGAAGGGAGGATCTTTTTGTGGCATTTGATCGCCGCCGTGTTTTTCTTACCGGCGGCGGTAGTGGCAAGCGTTCTGTTTTTCAGCAGGATCCGCAATATCCCGGGCTGGAGCAGCAGGCGGTTCGCGAGCATCGCGCTGCTGGCGGGCAGTCTCCTGTCCTGTATAAGCGCCTTCGGCCTGGTCTATACCGGCGTCCCTTCCTGGCTGTACCAGGCGTCAAGATTAGCGCATTTCACGGCGGGGCTGATATTCGCTCCCCTGGGCTTTTTAATGCATTTATACCTGGCTCTGACAAAACACAGGGCGCTTCTCATTCCCACTTTCACCCCGTTCCGCCAGCCGCGGTGGAAAACCATGCCTGTTTATCTGGGGGCTCTCGGCGTTTCTTTTTTAGTCGTCACCCAGCTGCCGCTTAGAAAAGACGATTCGCGGGAGCTTTCCGCGAAAAAGATCCGGAACGTGCCCCAGAACTGGGCGGCGGTAAAAAATCTTGACTGGGACAGGGGAGAGGCTCTTGAATTCACCCTGGTCAACGGCAGCGGGTTCAATAAAGGCTCGTCGGAAGTCGCCCTGGCGGCTCTTTACGACGACACGGATATATATTTCAAGATCACCTGGACCGACCCGCGCGAGGAGAGGGATTACTGGCCCTGGGTTAAAACCGGGGACGGCTGGGAGCGCCTTGCGGCCCAGCCAAAGGACGAAACGGTATATTACGAGGATAAATTCTCGCTGCTCTTTCCCAAAGAGCGGAACAAGATGTTCGAAACGTACGGCTGCGCGGTGAAGTGTCACGCAGATCCCAAATACAGATACGGCTACTCCGCCGCCGACAAGCTGATCGATCTGTGGCACTGGAAGGCCAGCAGGACCGACCCGGCGGGCTACGCCGAGGATCAGTATATACTCGGCCAGGATCTCGGCAGAAAGGACGTGGGCAGATTTCCCGACCCGGACGAAGGCGGCGGATTTATCGTAAACCTCTCGGCGGACGGAAAAACGCCTCTTTATCTGCCTGCCGGAAAAGGCGCCGAGGTTCCGGGAGCCATACTCCGGTCAAAAGCGGCGCCGTATACCAAAGAAGCGGGCGTCAGGCTCCCGGAGGGAACGCGCATACCCGGACTGGTGATAGCTCCGATGAAAGGGGATAGAGGCGATGTTAAGTGCTCCTCTCAATACCGGAACGGGAAATGGACGCTTTTTCTCAGAAGAAAGCTTAACACCGGCAGTAAATACGATGTCGCGTTCGTCCCCGGGCGCTCCCATCCCTTCGCCGCCGCCGCTTTTGATCACGCGGCAAAGCGCCATGCTTATAATCACCAGGTTTACCAGCTTGTGCTGGAAAGCGCGCCCCCCGCGGCGCAGGGCTCCGGAACGGAGCGGGCCGTGCCGGATTGACGGGCGGAGATTCAAGACAGCGGCGAAGCCGAGCCACAAGGAGCGTATTATGGCCATCACCCAGAAAACCATCAGAGTCCTGATAGCTGATGACGCGAACCAGTTCAGGGACAGCGTAAAAGATCTGCTTGAGGACGAGGAAAATATAGCGGTGGTCGGCGAGGCCGCGGACGGCCAGGACGCCGTCGAAATGGCGAGGAAACTTAAACCGGAAGTCGTCCTGATGGACGTTAAGCTTCCGCGGCTGGACGGTTTTTCCGCGACCCGGCTCATAAAAAAAGAATATCCCGGGACCAATGTGCTGATGATCTCGGGCTTTGACGACGAGGCGTACGTAAAAGACGCCGCGCTGGCCGGCGCGAACGGTTATCTTTCAAAGAAGCGCCCCCCCGCGGAACTGATCTACGCGATCAAGGCGCTCAGCGGAGAAGGCTTTCTTATCCCCCAGCCTGTGCTGGACAGACTCATGCCGGAACTGGGCCGGCTCGTGGCGCCCGGCCGCGAGACCGCGGCCGGGCCGCTGACCACCGACGAGATGCTGGTGATGGGGCTGCTTTGCCGGGGCGACTCCGCCGGGGAAATAGCGGAGACGCTCAAATGCGGCGTCGATACCGTGAGAAGCCATTTCAACAGCATATTCCGGAAATTGCCGGTAGGCGGCCCGAAGGGGCCTCCCGGCCGGTAGGATCGGTACCCGTAGCCCGATCTGCGGGCGAGTACCCCCGGGAGCGCTATCGTTCGACGGCAACAGGGCCCCGTTTTTTATGCCGGGGCTTACAATATGCGGGAGTTAGAACAGACTACCTTGGTGTTTCCTGGAACTTTATATAGTTGAAATGCCGGAACCGGGCCGGCATGTGGGAACCGATGGAGCCGACGGCGACGGCCAGCAGCAGGATAGTACGGGCATGGGCCGGGACGAAGTGGACAAGACACAGGAGGGCCAGTTTCAGCAGCGTGAATCCCCCAGCCAGTTGCGCGAACCAGTCCAGCCCTCCCCAGGCTTCAAGCACCATCAAACCCGCGCCGGTGAAGACGCTGGCGTACAGCCAAGGCAGGAGCTCCGGCCCGGCCGCGCCGAACCAGTGCCCGCCGAACAATACCGAGAAACTTATG
>JACQPH010000031.1 GCA_016207645.1 Elusimicrobiota bacterium | reverse complement strand
TATTATGGCTGAAAAAACAAAAGACGACAAGAAAGTTATTTTCTCGATGGTCAATGTCAGCAAGATCTACGATAAGAAGGCCGTGCTGAAGGACATTTACCTCTCTTACTATTACGGCGCCAAGATAGGCGTGCTGGGGCTGAACGGCTCCGGCAAGAGCTCGCTGCTGCGCATCATGGCGGGCTTGGACGACGATTTCCGCGGCGAGACCGTGCTTTCACCCGGGTACACCGTGGGCATGCTCGAGCAGGAGCCCAGGCTGGACCCCGAAAAGACCATGCGCCAGATAGCCGAGGAAGGCCTGCCCGAAGCCATGGCCGCGCTGAAGGAATACAACGAGATCAGCGACAAGCTGGCCGAGCCGATGGACGACGCGAAGATGAACGCGCTGATAGAGCGCCAGTCCAAGGTGCAGGAGAAGATAGACGCGCTGAACGCCTGGGACGTGGATTCCCGGCTGGAGCTGGCCATGGACGCGCTGGGCTGCCCGCCGCCCGACACACTGGTGAAGAACGTCTCCGGCGGAGAGAAGCGCCGCATCGCGCTGTGCCGCCTGCTGCTGCAGGAGCCTGATATTTTGCTGCTGGACGAGCCCACCAATCACCTGGACGCCGAGGCCGTGGCCTGGCTGGAGCACCATCTTAAGGAATATAAAGGCACCATCATAGCCGTAACCCACGACCGCTACTTCCTGGACAATGTGGCCGGCTGGATCCTGGAGCTGGACCGCGGCCAGGGCATACCGTGGAAGGGAAATTACTCGTCGTGGCTGGACCAGAAGGGCGAGCGCCTGCGGCAGGAGGAGAAAACAGAGAGCGACCGCCAGAAGACGCTGAAGCGCGAGCTCGAGTGGATCCGCATGGGCGCGAAGGCCCGGCAGGCGAAGGGTAAAGCCCGCATCAGCGCTTACGAGAACCTGCTGAGCCAGGAGAACGAGAAGCTGTCCCGCGAGCTGGAAATTTACATCCCGCCGGGCCAGCGCCTCGGCAATCTGGTCATAGAGGCCAGGAACGTCACCAAGGCCTTCGGCGATAAAGTGCTGCTGGACAATGTCGGCTTCTCGCTGCCGCCCGGCGGCATAGTGGGGATCATAGGCCCCAACGGCGCCGGCAAGACCACGCTGTTCAAGATGATCACCGGCGAGGAAAAGCCCGACTCGGGCGAGTTCCGCGTCGGCGACACCGTGCAGCTTTCCTACTCCGACCAGAGCCGCTCCACGCTGACGCCCGGCAAGAACGTCTGGGAAGTCATCTCCGGCGGGTTGGACCTGGTGAAGCTCGGCAAGCTGGAAGTGAATTCCCGCGCCTACGTGGCGCGGTTCAACTTCAGCGGGCAGGACCAGCAGAAGAAAGTGGAGAACCTCTCCGGCGGCGAGCGCAACCGCGTGCACCTGGCCGTGATGCTCAAGGAAGGCGGCAACGTGCTGCTCCTCGACGAGCCCACCAACGACCTGGACGTCAACACCATGCGCGCGCTGGAGGAGGCGCTGGAGAATTTCGCCGGCTGCGCCGTGATCATCAGCCACGACCGCTGGTTCCTGGACCGCGTGGCCACGCATATCATGGCCTTCGAAGGGGACAGCAAGATAGCCTGGTTCGAGGGAAACTTCTCCGAATACGAGGCCGACCGGCACGCCCGCCTGGGCGCCGCCGCGGACACCCCGCACCGGATAAAGTACAAAAAGCTCACCCGCCCGTAGGCCCGGCGGCGGGGGATTTCCGGAATAGCCGGCTTTTTGTTATTATCGGGATACAGGGGAAAACTTGGATATGATCAGACGAACACTGCGCAAAGTCTGTTTTTTCAGAACGCTGACGCCGGGCGAGATCGACCAGCTGCTCTCCATCTCCAGGCTTGCCCGCTACCAGGGCGGCGACCCCGTCTTCATGAAGGAAGACATCGGGGACAACTTCTTTATAGTGAAGAGCGGCCGGATAAAGATCTACACTACCGTAGGCGGGGGGAAAAAGAAGACCTTCGCTTTCCTTAAAAAAGGGGATTTTTTCGGCGAAATGTCGCTGCTGGGCGGCAAGGTCCGCTCGGCTTCCGCCCAGGCCGTGGAGGAGAGCGAGCTCATAGTGATCTCGAAAAAGAACTTCAGGGCGCTCATACTCCAGGCCCCGGACTTCACGCTCAAGCTTCTGTACACCCTGGCCGACCGCCTCAACAAGTGCGACAAGGAGATAGAGTCCATGCTGTTCCACAATATCCTGGGCCGGCTGGCCGACGCCGTGCTGGAGATGGCCAAAGACAAGCGCGCCAGGCCGGTAAAGATCCAGGTCGGCCAGCGCGACCTGGCCGAATACCTGGGCACAACCAGGGTGCCGGTCTGCAGGGCCATCAGCAGCCTCAGGCGGAGCGGGGTAATAGATTATAAGCGCGGGGAGCTCACCGTGCTGAACATGGACAGGCTCCGCTCTATATCGGGGAACAGCGCGCCCTATCCGGGCCGCGCGCCGGCCCACGTGCACGGCAAATTCTGATCAAATCCCGAGTTCGGTCTTCAGCAGTTCCAGGGCCTTGTCGGTGTCGGAGGCGTTCAGCAGGAGGCGGCCGCTGGCGCCGCCGAAAGAGGTGCCGTAAACGGTGGTGATGTTGATATTGTTCTCGCTGAGCAGTTTCGTCAGGCGCAGGAGCTGGCCGGGCTTATCCGGCAGTTCGAGCGAGATCATGGAGGTCTCGATGGTGGTGAAGCCGGCGCCGGTGAGGATGTGGCTGACCTTGCGGTCCGCTTCCACCGCTATGCGGACCACGCCGGAATCGTCGCGGATCTCCGAGGCCAGGCCTATGATGTTGATGCCCTCGTTGGCGAACAGCTCCACGAACTTGGAGAGCGCGCCGGGCACGTTGGGCAGGAACACGGTGTATTGCCTGATGAGTTTTGCTGGCATAATAGCTCCGGTGCCGATATTCGGGCCCGGTACGGCGGCCGCTGCTCTTAATTAAATAACTTTTTGGGCCTTTGGTAAACCCCGCCTAGGTGTCCACGGTCGTTATCGCGTCTATCGCCTCCCAGTCCACGAAGGCGTACCTGCCCTGCCCCCTGTTGACCACGAGGCACTCTTCGGTGTCGGTCACGGATTCGGCCCTGAGCGAGCCGGTCTGCGTGGGGGCCTTGATGACGACTATGAACTGTTTGTCCCTGATCGAGTAAGTGGGCTCCCCGGACGGGGAACCGGCGGCGTCGGCTTCCAAGATGAACCGTTTCTTGAATAAACTCTGCCAGGCTGACCTGTGCATATTCTTGTCTCCAGTCAGGCGCGCGGTTCAGTCCGCGCGCCCAAGTATTGTATTATAGATAAAATAGCGGGGAGGTTGTCTTTTCCGGAAGCCGGGGCACTTATGTCACCAGTAAATTTTTTTCCCGAAGGCAGGTCCAAACCCCTTTCCGGCTTCGCGCTGGCCGCCGCCGCTCTCTGCGGCTGGATGACGCTCAAGACCTCGTACGACCTTTTCACGCTTATGGAGGTCTTTTCCACCCCCGCTTTCTACCTGGCCCTGGCGCGGTCCACCCTGCCGGTCGAGCTGCCGCCGCTGGGGGTCGTCCTGGCCAGGAACATGCGCCTGGTCTTCTTCTTCTCCGTCTTCTTCTGGCTTTCCTGCTTCACCCTGTCCGTCGGCGTGTGGAAGCGCAGGGAATGGGCGCGGCGCGGCGCCGTCGCCATGCTTTACCTGCTCGGCGCGGCGGCCCTGCTGCTGCTTTTCTTTCCCTGGGTGGCGATACCGCGGCCGCTGGTTCACGGCGAACTCCAGCTGGCTCCCGAATTCAACCAGGCGGTCGGGGCGGCGGCTTTCCTGGCCAGGCTGGGCGGCCTGCTGGCCGGCGGCCTCTGCCTGTGGTGGGCGCTGGCGCTGGACCGGGGAGAGCTTAAAAAGGAATTTCCGGGACCTACGGGAGAAGGACGATGAAAAAAATACGCATACGGATATTCGCCGCCCTGGCGCTGGCGCTCGCCTGCGCCGCCGGCCCGGCTTGCGCCGCGGGCTTTAAAATGGAGTGGGTGGAGACCGAAGTGCTGCTGGACAGGGACGGCAAAGCGCAGGTCTCGTACGCGGTGCGCTGGACCGGCCGGGGCGGGCAGCTGCACGGTTTTTACTTCGAGGGCTTCCAGGAAGCTCCGGTCTTCGACCATAAGCGCGCCTACGCTCTCGACGGGGAAGGCAACCGCTACGAGCTGGAGATAAAAAAGCTCAACGACAAGAAGTACGACATAGTGCTGGCCGGCGGCCGGGCCTTTTCCACCGGCGAGCTCACCTATTTCTTCCGCTACGCGGCCGACCTGCAGGCTTCCGGCAACCTCACCCAGACCATGTCCGGGGACAAGCGCCTGGCGGTGTTCAACTGGGCCCCGGTGCAGTGGGACGACAGGCTGGGGCACGAGGCGCTGGTGGTGCGCTTCCCGGCCGAACTTCCCTCCCCGGCCGTGGACGACAAGGTCCTCGCCGGCCTGGGCTTCCTCACCGAGAAGTTCGTGAACGAGAAGTACTCGATAGACTATCCGACGGTGAAGAACGCGGCGGGGAAGGACGTTTTCAGCGTCCGGTTCTTCCGCAAGGGCCTGGAGAGCCGGTATCATTTCCAGGTGCAGGTCTACCTGGACGCCGCCGCCTTCGACCTGAAGACCATGGCCTACGGCGGCCTGACGGAGTCCGCGCCGGCCCGCACTAAATACCTGCCGGCGCGGGAAAAATATTATTTGAACCGCTATTTCCCCGGCGGCATGCTGGCCGCCCTGCCGGTGAACAAACGGGAGACCATCCTGCTGCTGCTCGCGCTCGCGGCGTTCTTCGTGGTCCTGCCGTTCTTCATAATGACCATAAAGCACAACGCCATGCTGACGGCGCAGGCCGGCATTTCGGCCGTCAACTGGGAAGCGAACGACTGGACGCCGCCTAAAACGCAGGTGAGCAGCTTCCGCGTGCCCGGCAAGATAGCCAAGAACCTGAGCCCGCTGGAGGCGGGGGTGGTGATGGGGCTGCCGCTGGCCGAGATGCTGGGCCTTATGGTGGCCAATATGGAGCGCAAAGGTGCGATAAAGGTAAGGAGTTATTCCCCGCTCGCCATCGAGCGGGTTCCCGGGATAAGCTCCAGCAACGATCCCTACGAATCGGCTTTGCTCTCCGCGATGAAGCTCGACGGCACGCTGGACCAGGCCGTGGCCGAGTCCGCCGTTAAAACGCTTACGGCGGGGCTGGAGCAGAAACTCTGGGACTGCGACCTGGAGGCCACGAAAAAATATTACCGCGGCCAGGTGGACGCCCGGGGTCAGCAGGATATGGGCACGGACAGCGGCTACTACTGGGGCGGCTACCACCGCCATTATCACAACTATAACAACCAGGCCTACGATAACGCCGTGAAAGCCGGGGACGGCCTGGCGGCGGCGCTGCCTAAGGAAATGAGCGCCGGTTTCGATTCCTTCCGCGACTCGAAGATGTGCTACGAGGGCGCCTTCGCCAGTTCGGCCTGTCATGACGCCTGCCATTCCGCCTGCCACGACGCTTGTCATTCGGCCTGCCACTCGGCCTGTCATTCGGCCTGCCACGGGGCCTGCCATTCGGCCTGCGTGAGCAGCGGGCATTGAGGAGATACGGGGATATAATGGATAACCGGGACTGGGTGAAAAGGGTGGACTGGATAGACGGCTACGCCGCGCGCATCAAGCCGTATGTCCGCGTGCGCGAGGCCGATTCCCTGCTGATAAAAATACCCAACCAGACCCATAAGCTGAACCCGCAGGGGCTGAAGCTGCTGAAGTTCCTGTTCGACGGCGGGAAAGCGGTCTCCGTGGTGGAGAAATACCCGGAGGGGCAGCGGGAGCAGATCTCTCTGGATATGTACTATTTTTTCCGCGACCTGATGGCGCTGCTGAAAGGCTGCTACAGCGAGCGCGGGGAGCGCCGCGCCGTGGAGGTGAAGGAATTCGCGCTAGGCCATAACAGCCTGCCGGTGCTGAGCGAGATAGCCGTCACCTACCGCTGCAACCTGGCCTGCCGGTTCTGCTACGCCGGCTGCGGCTGCCGCAAGGACGAAGAGCATCCCGACCTTTCGGCCGCCGACCTTAAAAGGATACTGACCATTATAAAGGAAGAGGCCGAGGTCCCGTCCGTGAGCTTTACCGGCGGGGAACCGCTGCTGCGCCCCGAGGTCCCCGAACTGGCCGCCCACGCGAAATCCCTGGGGATGTGGGTCAATCTGATAACCAACGGCACCCTCGCCACCGCGGAGACGGTGAAGAAACTTTCGGCCGCCGGCCTGGATTCAGCGCAGGTCAGCGTGGAGGCCGGGGACGAAGCCGGGCACGACGCCATAGCCGCCTGCCCCGGGGCTTTCAGGCGCACCGTGCGCGGCATAGAGAATATCATGAAAGCCGGCATCCGCGTGCATACCAATACCACGGTCTCGGCGCTCAATAAAAATTCCCTGGAAGGCGTGCTGGACCTGGTCAAAAGCCTGGGCCTGGAAAAATTCTCGATGAACCTGCTGATGCCGGTGGGTTCGGCGGGGAAGAATTTCGACGAGACTTTCGTCTCGTACAGCGAAGCCGGGCCGCTGGTGGAGCGGGTAAAAGAAATGGCGGAAAAGCGCGGCCTGGAATTCATGTGGTACTCGCCCACCCCCATCTGTATTTTTAATCCCATCGCCCGCGGCCTGGGCAATAAAGGCTGCGCCGCCTGCGACGGGCTGCTCAGCGTGGCCCCCAACGGCGACGTGCTGCCCTGCTCCAGCTACCCGAAGCCGCTGGGGAACCTGCTCGGGGAAAAAGGGAGTTTCAAGCGGTTGTGGAACGGGAAAGAGCTTGCCTGGTTCCGGGAGAAGGGCTTCGCCCATGAAAAATGCCGGGCCTGCCGCTACCTGGCCGTCTGCAACGGCGGCTGCCCGCTGTATTGGGAGAAAACCGGTTACGCCGAGCTGCTGGCCGCGGAAGCGGCTCCGGGGAGGGACTGATGAAAATACTGCCGCCGCCGCAAAAAGACGGGGAGATTAAATTCTGGTTCGCGAAAAGCCTGCCTTACCGGACACGCATGACCCTGGTGGGGCTGCTGCTGGCCCTGGGCCTGGGCCTGCAGGTCATGTTGAACTTCTGGCCCGGTTTCTGCGCCCTGCTCGCCGGGCTGCTGCTCGGGATAAATTCCGGCTACGACGCCAAGCCGAAGAAAACACGGGAAGAGACCTGGGAGAGGGTCACGCCCGACGAATACGCCAAGGTGAAGCTCAAGGCCGGGCAGCTGAGGGAATGGGACGAGGACTTCTTCGACGGGACCAGCCTCATGGGGCTGGCGGGCTTCCTTGCCGCCGGGCTGATCTGCCTCCTCGCTTACGCGGCGGCCGCCGGCACCTTTTCATTCCCGGACGGAACCTGGGTATATTTCGGGCTGGACGCCGCCGTGCTGATCCTGCCCATGTGGTTCATCGGGACGCGCGATTATCTCAAGAAGGACCGCCTGATAATAAAGATAGATATGCTGGAGAAGGTGATGGCCGCGCTCAGGGATCCCAGCGACCTGCAGGTACAGCCCATGCTCTCGCTGGCCGGCACGCAGACGGGCGGCAAGGTGCCGGAGGACGCCAGGCTGATGGTGAAGCTCGTCGGCGCGCCAAAGGATTTCTACGGCCTGCAGGTGCAGCTCTCGGTGAACAACGTGCAGGGGAAGGATTTCCCCTACCTCTACTGCGTGCTCCTGGCCAAGGCCGGCTCCGGCCTGCTCGAGGGCTGGGAGAAATTCGCGGCCCAGCCGGAAAGCAAGGGGCTGCTGGGCCTGGTCGGAGAGCTGCTGGGCAAGGCGCCGACAGGCATCGTATACGAGCCGAGCCGCTCCGGCGAGGTGGATATAATAGTGGTGCGCCAGCGCACCACTAAGACCAGCGGCTATCATACGGCCGTTCCCGCGGCCCTGGGCGTGGTGGGGAACGCGCTTAAGCTGGCCCGCGGCCTGCTGGCCGGCAGGGCCGCGGCGGCCGGGGCCGCCGGTTGAAGAAGGGGGCGGGATTTAATAAGATATAAGTATCGGCACTCCAGTTTCCCGCGCCGCTCCCCCCAGGCCGACGCCAGCGCGTCAACCGAGGTAATATTAATATGTGGAACTATACCGACAAAGTCTTCGAACATTTCAAGAACCCCAAGAACGTGGGGGAGATAGAGAACCCCGACGGCGTGGGCGAGATAGGCAGCATAGTCTGCGGCGACGCCCTCAAGCTCACCCTCCGGATAGACAAGGCCTCCGACAAGATCACCGACGCCAAGTTCAAGACCTTCGGCTGCGCCAGCGCCATAGCCTCCTCCTCCGCCCTCACCGAGCTGGTCAAAGGCATGACGCTGGAAGAAGCCTCCAAGGTCACCAACCAGCAGATAGCCGACTACCTCGGCGGCCTGCCCGGCGAGAAAATGCACTGTTCCGTGATGGGCATGGAGGCCCTGGAAGCCGCCATCAAGAACTACCGCGGCGGCAAAGCCGAAAAGATCATCGTCGGCCAGGCCGAGAAAATAGTCTGCAAATGCTTCAGCGTCACCGAGTCCGTTATCCTCAAGGCCATCAAGCTGAACAACCTCCACACCATCGAGGAAGTCACCAACTACACCAAGGCCGGCGGCGGCTGCCGCCAGTGCCACGGCGAAATAGAAAAAATACTCAAAGATTACTGGGCCGAAGCCGAGCACAAGAAATTCGACAAAATGACCGTAGTCGAAAAAATAAAAATGATAGAGAAAGTGCTCGCCGAGGAAATAAACCCCAAGCTCAAAGCCGACGGCGGCTGGATGGAACTCGTGGACGTGCAGGGCCAGAAAATTAAACTCCGCTTCCTCGGCATGTGCCACGGCTGCCCCTCCTCCAGCGCCACGCTGAAAAATGTAGTTGAAAAAGAACTGCGTGAGCGCATAGACCCCGCTATTGAAATAGAAGCCGAATAAATTGCTATAAGTGGAGGGGAGACCGCAATAGCCGGGTGCGGAGGGGCCCCGGAAAAGGAGC
>JACQPH010000030.1 GCA_016207645.1 Elusimicrobiota bacterium | reverse complement strand
GCCTTATATACGGCGACCTCCAGAACAAGGTTATAGGCATTTCCACGCGCACGCCGGCGGCGGCGCTGGATATAGTTTCCACCGGCACGGCGGCTAACGTCTACGCCCAGATCTGGCGCGACTCCACCGGCCTGATAGTCGCCTCCATGACCGCCACCGGGGACATCGCTCAGAGCGGTGTGCTTACCTCCAACGGGGCGGGAAACAACTATTTTGCCGGGAGCGTGGGCATCGGCACGTCTCCCAGCGTGAAGTTCCATAATGCCGGCCCGGCCATTCTCGCGAACAATACGGCGATAGACCCGGATACCTACGCGAACTCGGTGATCGCCGGCTATATTACCGACGGAGGTCTGAATATAACCGCCATCGGCGGAAAGGCGAGCAATGCCGGCGCCAACTGGGCTATCGGGCACAACAACATTGACCTGATCTTCGCGGCCGGGGACGCCACCAGCGCCAACACGCTGCAGACCTTCATGCAGGCCACCTGGAAGAGGAACCTGGCGCTGGTCCCGGTAAGCGGCAGAGTCGGGATCGGGCTCTCCGCGGCGACGATCCCGGACCAGATGCTGACCGTGGCGGGCAGCATCAGCCAGAGCGGCGTGCTGATCTCCAGCGGGATAGGAGACAACTATTTCGCCGGGAAGGTCGGCGTCGGCGTCACGGCCCCGGTGTCAAAACTGCAGATCGCCGGAGACCTGGGGCTCGGCGACGGGACGCTTACCGGGAACCAGGTGGTGACGGTCTGGCTGCAGAACAACAGCGGCGCTCCCCGCGTCCCCGGAGAGCTGGTAGTGGCGGATACGAGCGCGGACGACGGCTTTACGACCACTACTGTCGGGAACGACGCGAAGGTGCTGGGGATAGTTTACGAGGCCATAAACACCGGCGCTATAGGGCGCGTAGCCATACACGGCGTTGTACTGGCGAAGTGTCCCTCGTCCGGCGGGTCTACCAGGGGCAACAATGTCACCGCCTCCACCGTGGCCGGCATAGCGGCCAGCGATACGAACACCAACAAGATAGGCCTCTGGCTGCAGACGGTGGCCGCGGGGTCCTGCAGCGGCGGCAGCATGGGAAGGGTGCTGCTCAGATAGAGATATGGGGTCAGGTCTTGACTTTTGACCTTTACGGAGGGGGTAAATGGGGACAGACACCTGTTTACACCAGGCAATGTCCTGGATCGGCGGTAGCCGGGATGCGAAGGGAATATGCTTGATTATCTTGGAATTTTCGGCGAGCTGAATAAAAGCAAAGTCGCCTATGTGCTGGTGGGCGGCATAGCGGTGAACCTGCATGGTATTCCGCGCATGACCTATGACGTGGATCTGCTGCTGGAGCTGAGCGATAAAAATCTGGCGAAGTTTTTAAAGCTGGCGCAGGCCTGGGGTTTTAAACCGCGGGTTCCAGTGGGGATCATGGAACTGGCCCAGAAGGAAAAAAGGGAGGACTGGATAAAAAACAAGCATATGAAGGCGTTTTGCCTTGTAAACCCCGCCTGGGCGATCTCAGAGATCGACATAGTAATCGATTCGCCGGTGGATTACGCGAAGGCCGCTAAGAACGCCGAACGCATTAAACTTAAAAGTTTAACCGTTCCCGTGATAGCGCTCGAGGATTTGATAAAAATGAAGAGAAATACCGGCAGGAAGCAGGATGCGGCGGACATAAGATACCTGCGCGGAGTTAAAAAATGAAAGGAAGTAAAAACCGCGGATTTGCCTATTTCGTGACCGGCGGGATGCTTGCAGCCTATAAAGAAAAGCCGGTAGAGCTGCGCCTGGGCTGGCTGTACGCGGGCAATGTTCTCAGGCGGGCATATCCCGAAAAGCTGAAGAGGCTTCAGGAGAGGGGAAGGGCGGGAACAGCGGGTGATGGGGGTAGGTCCCGGTCTTCGACCTTTACGAAGGAATGATGGGATGCAAGACGGTTGCATGAGAAAAACATGAAGGGTATTGGGACGCTGATGACTAAATGATTACCGGATATCGGAAAATGGGGACAGACATCTGTTTCTGGAGGCAAAAAGACAAGGGACTAAAAGGATGGAGGAACTCTGCTGACGTGTGACGGGTAAACGTACCCGGAAGGCGTTTTGGCAAAGTTCGGTTTAGAGCAGAATTGCGGGCACGAAAAGGCGGGCTTTTTTGTACAAGGCTTCATCGGCGGTAAGCAGGCGGGCGCCGAGATTGGCCGCAAGGGCGATATACAGACAGTCGTAAAAAGAATGATCGGTATGGAAAGTATAATGAACGGCTTTATCCATAATTTCCTCCGTCGGAGTGAAGATCTCCACTCCGATATCCAGGAGGAACCGCAAGGCTTCCTTTACGGCGGCCTCGGTAAACTCTTTTTTAAGATGCAGCACATTAGCCACTTCGTAAAGCATCAGGTCGGGGGCCGCCAGCACGAGCTTTCCCGCCAGCAGACCGTCCTTGTACTCAAGGGCCTTCGCACTGCCCTGTTCCTCAGTAAACCATTTGAGAGCTACGGAAGCGTCGAGAATGTGGATCATCGTGATGCGCGAAGCTGTCTGAGAAGCCGTAATGAGTCGAACCCTTTGGAAGGGCAGCCGAATTTTGCGCGCAGGGCGTCAATACCCGTTGAGGCTTTGTTCATGGCAGTTTTGTCTTTTAGCCGCGCTTTCAGCAGGTTTTCGAGCCGCTTTTTCTCTTTCATCGTCATAATGCTTCCAGGTGCAACTGCAGGGCTTCGCGGATGTTTTTCCTGGCTTCTTCGATGGTGCGGCCGTTGGAAAAACAGCCCGGCAGAGTCGGGGAATAGGCGTAATAGCCTTTGCCTTTTTCCTCTTTCTCTATCACCACTTCAAAGGAGTAATATTTTAGCCGGTTCATATGCCTTAAGTATACCAGCGGCATAGGCGTAAGTCAAGCGCAGGTAAGGGTAACGGGGTCTTGAATTTTGCGGGGAATGACTTTAGGTAGCTGGTTTAAGAAATGAAGACGTTGAGGTGTACGGTTGCCGCGGTTTTATGCCTGTTCCTCGCGCAGGCGGCGGCGGCCGAAAAAACAGCGGGGAGCACGACCGTCCTGGGCGACGCTTCGGAATTCTCTTCCGGGGCGCTGGGCCAGGCGGGGGGGCTTTTTGTCCTGGACGGCGCTTTGGGGGGAGCGGCTTACGGCGATTCCGCCGGCGGCGGGGTGTCCGTCCTGGAGTCGGGCTTTTACTCCCGGATGGTCAGCACCGCCGCGCCGGGCTATGGCAATGCGAACATAAGCAGTTATACTCTTTCTTTCGTGCAAAGCAACCCGGCCGGCACCACCTACGATATTTTCCTCTCCACCTGGGCCCTGGCCGAACCCTACATGGCGTATTATTCCACCGACGCCACCGGCCGCCCGATAGAGGGGCTTCCCCCGAATACCAGCTTCTACAATTTCGTGCTGGCGAATTACATGGAGGGCGATTATTCCGCCTTCGCGGCCACCACGGCGGTGACGCTGGCCGTGGCCCCCGCCACGGGGACATTCACCCTGGCCGACGCCGGGCACAATACGCTGGCCCTTTCTTTCACGGGCTTCGAAAACCCGCCGCCGGGCCCGGCGCTGGACTGGAGCCTCCAGTCCCCTTCCCTGCCGGCCGCCCGCTACGGCCAGGCCTCGGTGGTCTACGGCAGCCATGTCTTCGTGACCGGCGGCTTCGACGGGGTTTATTTCTCCAGCGCGGTCCTGCGCGGCGTCATTTCCGCCGATGGCGGCGTCGGCGCCTGGGAGGCCGCGGGCTATATGCCCGCCGCGCTTTACGGGCACCAGGCCGCGGCGGCGCGCGGCAGGCTTTACGTGCTGGGCGGCTACGCGGCCACAGGTTCCCGCGCCGAGGTCTGGTCGGCCGACATCTCCTCCATGGGGGCGCCGGGGAAGTGGGAGGCGGAGCAGCCGCTGCCGGACCGGATGTATTTCCACGCGGCGGCCCTGGCGGGGAACAGGCTCTATGTCTCCGGCGGCTATAAGAGCGGCTCGGGCGTGCTGGCCGGCTTCTACTATTCCGTCATAGACGGCGACGGCGCGCTGGGCGCCTGGGCCGGCGCCGGCACCCTGCCCGCCCCGCTCTACGCGCATTCCATGACCCCGCTCCCCGGCAGGCTCCTGATAGCCGGCGGCAAGGACGGGGCCTCGGCCCGGAGCGAGGTCTGGGCCTGCGCTCTCGAAGCCGGCGCTTATCCCGGGGCCTGCTCCGCCTACTCTTCCCTGCCCTCCCCGCGCTACGGCCATAAAGCGGCCGCGGCCGCCAACAGGCTTTACGTGCTGGGCGGCAATAACGGCTCCAGCGCGCAGCAGCAGGTTTTCATGACCAGCGTGCCGGCCTCCGGCGCGGGGGTCTGGGAAGCGGCCTCTTCCCTGCCGGCGGCGAGGCAGTTCGTCACGGCCGAGGTGATAGGTTCGAGGCTGAACGTTTTCGGCGGTTCCGGCGGCTCCGGGGCCGCTGATTCGGTCTATACCGCGCCCCTGCGCGGCACCGAATACCTGGTGCAGGCCGCGGAAGACAGCAGCTTCAGCGCCGGTCTGGTCTCCTCCGGCTGGGCCAGTTCGCCGGGGACGGGCTTCGCCGGGCTTAAGCCCGGCACCACTTATTATTTCCAGGCCAAGGCCAGGAACTGGACGGGCGTGGAGACGGCCTACTCGCCCATAGGCTCGACGATAACTTACGCGGCCATACCCGGCACCGCCCCCTGGAGCGGCGTCGGGGTCTCCTCGGCTACGGCCAACTGGTCCGCCAACGGCAACCCGCCGGGTTTTAACTACGAGCTGGTCTACTCCTCTTCCCCGGATTATTCCTCGCCGACAGCGCTAGTGGGGGGACCGACCACAGCCGATCTCAGCGGCCTTCAGCAGAGCACCACCTACTACGCCAGGGTCAGGGTCTACAGCGCGTCGGGCCGCGGTTCGCGCTTCGCCGAACTGCCGCCGGTGCGCACCACTTTCGACCCGGCCCTGGACATCACCAGCCCCACCATTACCGACGTCCAGGCGGATTTCGCCGGCTGGAAAGGCACCAATACCTTCCTCTGCGACGTGAATTTCGCGGACGCCGGGGCTTCCGGCCTGAACCGGTTCCAGCTCCGGGTCTCCACGGCGTTCGGCGACCCGGCCAGCGTTATCTCGGCCTGGGCGGACGCCGTGACCGGCATAAACCAGGATTCCTACACCGCCGACTGGGCCATACCGCAGAACACCTGGGAAGCCATGCTGGAGGGCGCCTCCAACTATATTTCGGCGCGCGCCTACGACAATTCCGGCAACTATTCCGAGCAGTTCGACCTTTTCAGCGTGCTGAAGGACAGCACTCCCCCGGCCATAAGCCTGAATTATACGGCCCCCGCCGCCTGGCTGACGGATTACCCCGGCGATATAACGGGCCTGCGCTTCGAGGACGGGCTTTCCGGCCTGCAGCGTTTGCAGTACAGCGCGAGCACCGGCAAGCTTTTCGCGGACGGGAACGTGATCCCCTGGACCGAGATAGGCGGGCTCACGGCGGGCGCGACCTGGTACCAGCCCGGCCCGGTGGCCTACAACTTCAACCAGCTGGCCAACGCCACTTCCAATTATTTCAGCTTCCGCGCGGTGGACGCGGCGGGCTCCACGCGCACCTGGGCGGACGCTTTCGGCATAGCCAAGAACGTCAGCGGCCCGACGGTCAATATCTCCACGCCGTCGCTGGCCTGGCTTTCCACCTTCACCTGGGTCTCGGGTAATACCAGCGAGACCAACGCCCACGCCGTGCGCGGCACCGAGGTCTCCCTGCGCGACCTGTACAGCGGCCTCTATTATAACGGTACCGGCTTCCTTTCCGGGTCGCGCGACTGGCGGGACGCCGAGGACCTGGCCAGCACCTTCACCATCACTTTCAACAACCTGCCGCTGATCAGCGGCCGGCAGTACCAGGCGGTGGCGCGGTCCTCCGATTCCGCCGGGGATTACTCCCAGCTTTTCGCCACTCATACCTTCACCTTCGACTCCGAGGCGCCTTCGGCGCGGATCGTCTACCCCGCCGACGGCTCTTCCGCCGCTTCGGCCGCTTCCGTCAGCGGCACGGCCGACGATCCGGTTTCCGGTATAACCTCGGTGGAGACGGCGCTGGGCAGGCTCTCGGACGGCAAGTGGTGGAAGAACAGCCAGTCCCTGTGGGAAAGCACGGGGACCCCCGAGGCGCTGCTGTGCGGGACCACGCCGTACTGGACCTGGAATTTCCAGAACTACCTGCGCGACTCGCTGGCGCACGGCGCTTCCTATTACGCCACCGTCAGGGCCGCCGACGCCGCTAACCCGGCCAATGCCGGCGCTTTCTACGCGCAGGGCTCCAC
This sequence comes from Elusimicrobiota bacterium, assembly GCA_016207645.1. Classification (GTDB taxonomy): domain Bacteria; phylum Elusimicrobiota; class Elusimicrobia; order Elusimicrobiales; family UBA9959; genus UBA9959. The sequence continues at coordinate 3,303 of JACQPH010000030.1, read as the reverse complement.
TTTCACCTATTACGACGTTACTCCGCCGCCGGCCTCGGCGCTGACCGCCGCCGCCGGGTCTTACAGCGGCTCGGTGGGCCTGACCTGGCGCACGGCCGGGGACAACGCGGCCTCGGGCTACCTGCTGTCGGGCGCCTATAAGATCGCCTATTCCACCTATGCCGGGGCGGCGCTTTCCACCGCCTCGGCGCAGGTCTCCCTGACCACGGCCACCCTTACCGCGGGGGCCACCCAGTATAAAGTGCTCTCCGGGTTCAACGCCTCTACCGTCTACTATTTCACGCTCTGGACCGCCGACGACGCGCAGAACTGGTCGCCGGCCTCCAACGAGGCCTCCGCGGTCTCCGGGGCGCCTGACACCGGCTCGCTGACAGGCAGGGTTACCGTCGCCTCCACCCAGCCGGTAACCGGCGTGCTGGTGGAGGCGCTGGCCCCGACGGGAGCGGTGGAGGGCAGCGACTACACGGATACCTTCGGCAACTATTCCATACCGGCCCTCAACTCGCTCTACCTCACCATCAGGGCGGTCTGGGCGGCGCAGGATATAGAGAGCTCGGTGTCGAAGGACAATATCCCCAACGGCTCCTCCGGGGTCAATTTCACGCTGAGCGTAGCCTACGAGCTGGCCGCTATCTCCGGCATTATCCCTTCCGGCTACCTGCCGAGCCGGCAGGCCGCCCGTCCCGCCGGGGCGCGCTATACCACGCGCGAGGTCCGCCCCTCCTCCGGTTCCGAGCCCTTCGTCGAGCTCTACAGCCGCGGCAGGCGGATAGGCGCCGCCTTCACCGACCTGGCCGGAGCTTTCGCCGTGTCCAACCTGCTGCCGGGCACCTACGGCCTGCGCGTCTACAACGGCTCCGATTACAGCAGGCTGGAGACCGTGGTGCTGCGCCCGGGCCAGAACTTCGTTTTCACTCCCAAGTACGACCTGCCCGCCAAAGCCGGCGTTTACGCCTATCCCAACCCGGCCAATACCGCGGTCAATTTCCACTTCACTTCCGCGGCCGGGGAGGCCGAGGTGGAGGTGTTCGATATTTCCGGGCGGCTGGTAAAGAAGCTGACCGGCGCCACCAGCGACACCGTGGCGCCCGGCGTGAACAGCAAGAAGATCTACTGGGACATGTCCGGCGAAAGCATAGCCTCCGGGGTCTATCTCTACATCCTGCGCGTCAGGGATACCGCCACCGGCGAGACGGAAAAGGTCGTCAAGAAGTTCGCCGTGCTGCGGTGATAAAAAACATATAATTTACTGGCTTTGCCCGAATTCAACATGAAAATGAACCGCGCTTTCGCTTCCCTGCTGCTCCCGGCCTGGCTGGCCGTTCCCGCCCTGGGCCAGGACAGCGCGAGCCTGCAGTTCAGCGTGGCGGCCCCGGACCCCGTGATGGCCGGGGAGGGAGTGATGCTGCAGACCCTGGTGGTCAATACCGGCGCCACGACCTGGCTGCAGGGCACCTACTACTGGATAGGGGAGATCTACGCGCTGGACGGGGAGGAAAAGCGGTTCGTGACGCAGACGGCCTCCCTGTCGCCCGCCGAGGACGTGGCGCCGGGCGCGGCGCAGGGGACGCAGCTGCCTTTCACGGTGCCGGACAATCTCCAGGGCCGCCGCCTGCTCTTCCGCGTTTTCCTCATCAAGGAAGGCCGGCGCATACTGGAGACCGACTATAAGGGCTTCCAGGTCATAGAAAAGGAGCTGCGTCCACCCCTGCCGCAGGACTTCAAGATAGGCGGCGACGTTTCCTTCACCTACAAGAACGCCAGCCGCGACGGCTGGGACAACCACCAGGGCATCACGGCCGCCAACTTCGTGGGCAGGATACGGAAATCCTCCTTCCTGTTCAACACCTACATAGTGAGCACCTACCACCGGCCGATCACGCCCACCATAGTCCTGCTCAATTACTACGCCCCCTGGGGCAACCTCGCCGTCGGGGACATCTCTCCCACCCTTACGCCGCTCTCGCTGGACGGCCAGGGCATGCGCGGGGTCTCTTTCGACAGGACCAGGGGAAAACTCTCCATTACCGCCCTGATAGGCCGGATAGTCGCGCCCGAGGAGCCGGGCCCGAACAGCGGCGGGCGCTACGCCAGGTACACCGGCGGCTTCAAGGCCGGCTGGCAGCTGAAGCCCAGCCTCAGGGTGGCCGCCGACGTCGTGCTGAGCCGCGACGACGAGCATTCCATCACTATCACCACCACCGCCCTGACCATAAAGCCGCAGCAGACGCTGGTGTACGGCGTGAACGCGGAGTGGAAATTACCGGGCGGCTTCGCGCTGAACAGCGATTTCCAGCTGAGCGGCTATAAAGCGGATATGAACGCCGCGGCTCCCGGCGTGAGCGGCTCGGCCTGGAAGCAGGAGGTGAAGTACCGCGCCGACCTTTTCACCGCGCGGGGCGCCCTGTCGCGCATCGACCCGAAGTTCTATTCCTTCGCCAGCCCCTCGGTGATCTCGGACCGCCGGGTGATAGACGGCGAGCTCGGAGTTTTCCCGGCGGACTGGACCACTTTCACGCTGGCCTTCAACAAGTACGCCGACAACCTGGCCGGGGACCCCGCCAAGACCACCACGGAACAGACGCAGACCACGCTGGCCAATATGCTGCGCCTCAAAAAGACCGTGCTGAACACTTCGGTCATGACGAACGCGGCCAAGGGGAAGCCGGAAGGGGTGCAGGACAACCAGACCACCACGCTGAACTTCTCGGTGACGCAGCCGATCGCCCTCCATACGCTGAGCGCCGGCTTCCAGACCAGCTCCTTCAAGGACAATACCGGGCTGTCGCACGACCTGGACAGCTCCCTTATCTCCCTGAACGGCTCCTTCAAACTGACGCGCAAGCTCTCGCTGTCCGCCGGCATGGTGAATTCCGCCACCAGGGACAAGGTGGATTCCACCACCGGCAAGAACACCAGCATCACCGGCAACGTCTCCTACTCCATGCCGCGCAGGGGGATGGCCGTGCAGTGCTGGACCACCATGTCCACGGCGAAGAACGATTCGCTCTTCACCCCGGCCGATTCCAGCTCGCTCTCGGTGAACGTGGAGACGGTCTGGCTCAAGAACCAGAATTCACGCTTCACCTTCGGGGTGGGGGGGCTCTCCCGGAAAGACAATATAAACCCCGCCCGGGACGCGAGCGAGGTCAACATCATGACCAGGTATAATTATTCTTTTTAGGTAGCCGACTGTGTAGTATTGGAGGGTTGGCCGGGGTTTTGTTTCGCGAACCCCTTGCGGAAGGGGGGGCCCCGCCGGGCGGGGGGAAACCGACGCAAGGGTTTCCATCTTCCGGGGTT
>JACQPH010000028.1 GCA_016207645.1 Elusimicrobiota bacterium | reverse complement strand
CGTGGGGTTCCGGATGGTTCCTCGTAAATAGCGAACGAGGCTTTGTTATTTCTAGGGAAATAGCGGGTTCTCCTCCACAATTTTCGTCCTGATGATATTGCTATACGAATCATCACCGTATTCATACTTCCTGAATATCGCCCAGCTTATAAAATCCACGGCTTGTAGCGCCTTTTCCTCGGCCGGGGTTTTTATCTCCACCTTTAGATTCACGCCATGATTTGAGTTGGCCTGATTTTCAAGGTAGTCCTTGAAATTCTGATTCAGGAATTTGTTCGTTTCCTTGCGGGAAGCGACCAGGGAGATGTTGGGTCCTTCTGAAACCAGCTTCTCGGAAAAAATCCTGTCCAGCAGTATGTTGGCCACATAATTATAAAGGACAGGCTTTTCCTCCTTCATTTTAGTGTAAACCCGTTTTTTGTTAAGGTAAATAACCATGATGGCGCAATCTTTTTCCGCTATTTTCTTCAACATCCGGGTACGGGTATAAGGCTTCTCTTTACAGGCATGAAGCCAGGAACCGATATTTTTATGAGTTTGCCGCAGAACACCATGGACAGACCGGACACATTTCTCAATAGGCTTTTTTCTATCGCAGAAAAGAAATGTTATGACAAAGAACTTGCTTGTCTTTCCCTTTGAAAGATCAAAGCCCAAGTCACCGGATTCGTCAAGAAAGATGTATGACATTATTTCTCGCCGGCACTGAAAAAGATGTAATGCAAAAAGGTTGCATTTTCTGCCAATAGTTATAAGGTTATAGCAACTGTGAACACGTACTGCCAGGGCTAAATATAAAACTGTTTCAAACCCATTTGGTTACCACTTCACCCCGAGCATGATCGTGTTCAGGCCGCTGCCGATGCCGAGAAAGGCGGTGTTATCACCGGGGGCCAGGAATTCCCGCTCGTCGGCTATGGCGGCGGCTACGGGGAGGGCTGCCGTGCCCATATTGCCGAGGTATTCGTAGGTGGAGAAATCCTTCTCGGCCGGTATGCCCAGAGCGTCCAGGACGTTCTTCTTGTGGGCGCCGCCTACCTGGTGGCAGATGACCTTGGCGAAGTCATTTGCGCCGAGACCGAGCTCGGCCAGCAGGGCTTCCCAGGTCTTCCGCCCCAGCTCGACGCCATACTTGAGGACGGCGGTGGCGTCGGTGGACATATGGTCGCGGTGCCAGATGCAGAGTTTGTGATGTTCGCAGGCGGAGCGGTACACGCCGCCCAGCAGCCGGTGCTTTTTATGGGGGCCGCCGAAGGAGCCGTCGGTGAGGACTACGGCGGCGGCGCCGGAGCCGCCGGTGAGGGTGGCGAGGGAGAGGCGGAAATTCTCGAAGGACCGGTCCACCAGCATGGAGGCTATCATGCTGTCGTTTATCTCCCTGGAGGTTTCGCAGGAGACTACCAGGCCGGCTTTTATCTGGCCGAGCTCTATGCGGTTGGCCATGTCGAGGATGCCGTTGAGGACGCCGAGGCAGGCGTTGGAGATGTCGTAGACGGCGGCGTCGGGCCTGATGCCGAGTTTGTGGGCCACGGCGGCGGCGGTGGCGGGCTCGCTGTTCTCGCGGCAGACTCCGGAGTAGATCAGCACGCCGAGGTCGGCGGCAACGAGGTCGGCCTGTTCCAGGGCTTTGCGGCCGGCGCGCGCGGCGCCTTCGGAGAGGGCGAAGCCGGGATCCCACCAGCGGCGCTCGCGGATGCCGGTGAGGGCTTCGAGCTGGCCGGCTGGGATATGGAGGGCATCGAGCATCGGGAGGATGCGTTTCTCGAGTTCGGAGGAGGTGACCACGTTGGGGCCGAGTTCATAGCCGATAGCGTCGATAAAGACTTTCGTGTATTTCATACTACCCTTACCGCGAAATCTTTCATATGGTAGATGACCAGGCCGTCCACTATCAGGAAGCCGTCGGCGCGGAGTATTTTGCGCTCGTCGTCGGCGCCGGTGATGGAGGCTTCTACGGTTACGAGTTTGTTTTTCTGGACGATCTGGCCGCGGTAGATCCACTGGTGTTTTTCGTTGAGGGCCATGGCTTCGAAACGCGCGGACGGGGGTAGGTCTTTCCAGCGTCTGGCGGCGGCGACTTTTATTAAATTTATGAAGGATTCTAGGCCGAGGGAGCCGGGGCAGACGGGGTCCTGGTAGAAATGGGCTTTGAAGAACCATTCTTCGGGGTTTACTTTTTTGAGGCCGCGGAGGAAGCCCTGGTTCTTGGGGCCGCCGGCGGGGAGATAGGTTTCTGCGGAGTCGAGCATCAGGAGCTTTTCGTCCGGGAGGCCGGGGGCGGCGGCTAGGGGGAGGGCTTCGGCGCGCGGGGTCTCTTCGGCCGTCGGGGTGTGGCGGGCCGCGCCGCGGACGCCTAGCTGTTCGGAAAGGGATTTTTTGGAGAAGAAGCCGAACTGGGTTATGCCTTTGTAGACGGTCCTGCCTTTACAAAGGACTTCCAGGTCGTAGTCCTGGATTATCATGCCGCCGGACTGGGAGACTTTGGTGATCTTGACCTTGGTGGTGAGGATGCCGGCTTCGGGGAAGACTTCGGCGTATTGGACTGCCGTGCCGCCCAGGTTCCGGAAAGAGAGGTCGGTGGCGCTGGTGAGCGCGCTGCCGAGGTAGGCCGCGAGCCAGCCGCAGGGCTGGAGGGCTACTTCGAGCAGGACGGCGAAAGGCATGGACTTCTGGCCGCCGGACTTGAAATACCATTCGCCGGGCGGGACATCGTATTCGGCCTCGATAGTGCCGCCGGCGGCCAGCTCCCACTGACGGCAGTTCTCTATCTTAACTATGCGGTCCAGGAATTTATACGGGTCGCCGGGCAGCCTGGCTATCACGCGTTCAGAATCGAAGACCCTGTACTTCTCGCCGAAAGCCTCCGAGGGCTTGCCGACGGCGAAAGCGGTGATGCTGGCATTGTCGAAGATGGCTTGCTTAGGCCCCGCGGCGGCAGCGGCTTCTGTTCCGCGGCCCGTCCACAGGCTTTCTATCTCCCGCCGGGTAGTGCCGCCCATCTTTATGGACATGTCGTGGATATGGATGATGCGCTTGCCGTCGGCGTACATGAAAGCGTCGGCTATAGCGTAGGGCGTACCGTCCGGCTGGTAGCCTATTTCTTTCACGACGATCTCGTACAGGGCTTTTTTCGTGGAGGGCAGCACCTGGCCGCGGCATTCCAGGCGGCTGGTGACGCCGGGCACCGGCTCGTACCAGCAGGCGCCGTCCTCGGCCACCCAGCCGAGGCGGAGCAGGAAAACGCGGAAGGTGTGCAGGCAGCATTCGTACATCAGCGTGCCCGGCATCACGTGGTCGTCTATGAAGTGACAGGCCAGATGCCAGTCGTCGGGATGGATGTCCATCTCGCCCTGGATGCTGCCCAGCCCGTAGCGCCCGCCGCGCGGTGAAAGTTCCAGGATCCGGTCCACCAGCTTCATCTTGCCGCCGGGGAGCCCTACCGGCTTCGTCAAAGGAAGGCCTTCGAAAGCGGGGCCGAAGCAGTCGGCGTACCCGCCTTCGCGCAGGGCCGCCACCCGGGCATCGTCGTAAGATTCGGTCCCGCCGCCTGAAGGCGCGGGCGGTTTCCAGTCCGCGGGGCTTACTCCGGGGGCCGGTGCGGTTTCCTCGGCGGTCAGTACTACGCCTTTGCCCTTGGCCAGCTCTTCATCGGTGAAGAAACCGGCGCAGCCCTTTTTCATGCTGAGCAGCGGCCTGCCGTCCACGGTGCTTTCGTAATTGAAGAAGAAAAGCCAGATATCGCCGTGCCGGGCGAAGCGCTCGATATTGATATCGTAATGGATGACCTGGCCCGGGCGCGGCAGGCCCTGGTGAAAAGTCACTTCGGCGTCCAGCAGGCGGTAGACAGCCTTGCCTTTGGTGCGGTCGTCTATGCCGAGGTAGCCGCACAGGAACAGGTCGGCCTGGCCGGCTTCCACGGCTATGCAGGTGGGGATGCGGCCGCAGTCCAGGTACCAGGCGTCGGGGCGGATGTCGTGCTCGGTGACGGTGTTGCCCGAGCCAAGGGAGCCTGGTTCTCCGCGCACGCTCAGGATCCTGTCCACCAGCATCAGGGGCTCGTCCGGCAGGCGCACCCGGGTGGGATAGGTGTCGGCGGCGGCGAATTTTTCGCCCAGCACTTTGGCGATGGAGCCCACGGCGAATTCCAGGCACTGTTCGCGGGTCATGAACACTTTTTGCGGCGCTGGGGCCGCCGGCTGCGCGGCCGGGGCGGGGGCCGGGGGCGGCGGCGCCGGAGGGAGCCGGAGAGCGGGCGCCTGGCCGCCCAGGGCCTGGAGCAGCGTGTTCTGGAAGGCTATGTTCCCGGACTGGATCCGCGTGAAATTGCCGGAGAGGCGGAGGAAGACCTCGTGCGCCCTGGCGTTAGCCGCCGTGGCGGAGGAGAAGTTCTTCAGGTAAGCCGGGACGTCTGTAAAGGATGAAGGCTGAGGGATGAAGGATGAAGGTAGAAAAGCGGCGGCCGTGGAAGGTTCGACGGCGGTTGGCGGGGCCTCAGGCGCTTGAGGCCGGGGAACAGGTGGCGCGACGGGGGCTTCGGCTACCCGCATCCAGACGCCGGGGCGCCAGTCGAACCTGGCCGGCGGCGGCGCTGAAAGGGCGGCGTATATCATCGGCTTCTCGGGCTGGACGGCCTGGTGGGCCGAGGCCAGGGTGGCGCGTCCGTAAAGGGCTTCCAGGTCCACCGGCGCCCTCTCGGCTATGAGCCTGGAGAGCAGGCGCAGTATGGTGCCGGTTTCTTCCTGGTTCTTTATGCAGGCGGACCTTGCCAGATGCGGCTGGGCGCCGAGGATCTTGTCTATCATCCTGGCGCAGGAGGCCTGCGGGCCGAGCTCGACGAAGACCCTGGCCCCGTCCTCGTAGGCGCGCCGGACCAGGGAGGGGAAATCGAGGCTGTGTATGGCCTGCGCCACTATGGAAGCGGCCGCGCTTTCGCGGGTGACCTCGTAGGATCTTTTCCAGGCGCCGCTGTAAAATTTCACTCCGGGGGGAGGGGTGGTGGGGAACAGATGCAGCTCGCGGTATTTCTCCTCCACCAGCTTGGCGGCGGCGAAATGCACCGTTGAGACGCCCTGCAGCGGCAGGAAAACGCAACCCAGCCCCTCGACAAGGGAGTTGACGGCTTTGCGGTAGCCGCCTACCACGCATTCCAGCGGCGCGTTCACTATCAGCAGGGCGGCGCGCTCGGCGCCTTTCAGGGCCAGGCGGACGTTCTCGGCCGGCCGGTCTATCACGCCGAGCACCCAGTCCACCTTTTCGTCCTTGGGCATGTTCCAGAAGCGCCGCGCCACGTCGCAGGGCCCGGCCAGATCGCTCACGAAAAGGCTGGATTCGTTGATGCGCCGCAGCATCTCGTCGCGCGCCGTCCAGGTGCGGGTGGCGAAAAGCCCCGCCGTCTCGCCCAGGCTGTAGCCGATCACGAAGGCGGGTTCTACGCCGAGGGAGCGCACCAGGTCGCTGACAGCCGCGCCGTGGGCCACCGAGCCGAAGATCATGGATTTATAATCGTCCACTATCTCCCGCTCGGTCTCCTCCTGCCAGCCGGCCTCCCAGAGCAGGCGCCACGGCACGAAATAATTGGGCACCAACTGGCTGCGCAGGTAGCCGTTCTCCGCGTCCAGGCGGCGGGGGATCTCGGGCCACTGGGTCCAGAGTTCGCGGCCCATGCCGATGTACTGGTTCCCGGAACCGGGAAAAACGAAAGCTATGTTCTCCCGCTTCGCCAGCCCGGCGGGAGCGTAGGAGATCCTGTCGCGGAAGAAAGGCTTGTCCGGCGCGGCGCGCAGGCCGGCTTCGGCGGAAGAGGAAAGAGAGTCCAGTTCCTCCCGGTCCCGCGCCAGCAGGACGCAGGCGCATTTCTTGCCGGGCCGGGCGCCCGTATGGGAGAACCAGTCCCTGGCCAGTTTTTCTATATTGGCGCCCGGTTCGCGGCGGGAAAGCCAGGAGCGCAGTTCGGCCAGGCCGGCCTGTATGCCGGCGCAGTCGTCGTCCTCCACGGCGAAAAGGGCCTCGGCGCGCGCCCCCAGCGGCTGGCGGCGCTCCAGCGCGGTCTGCTCGGTGTCCGCGGCGAGATCCAGGCCCTCCAGGACTACATGGCCGCAGTTCCCGTCGAGGCCCAGGGCGCTTACCCCGGCCCTGCGCGGGCCTTCGGCCCGGTTGCGCAGCCAGTATTGCGGCTGCAGGGGGAGATGGAACCTTTTCTTCGCGCGGGCGAGCTCGGCCAGCGGCGAGATCTTCATCAGCGGCGGAAGTATTTCCTGGTAAAGAGCGAGGGCGGTCTTCACCACTCCGGCCAGGCCGCAGGCGGCGCCGGTATGGCCTATCACGGTTTTCACCGAGCCGAGGGCGCAGGGCAGCTGCGCCGAAGAGACGCCGTAGAAATCGGTCAGGGCTTCGGCTTCCACCGCGTCCTCGGCGGGGATGCCGCTGCCGTGGGTCTCGAGGTAGCCGACGGTGGAAGGGTCCACCTGGGCCTCGGCGTAAGCCTCGCGCAGGGCGGTAGTGTAGGCCTGCGTCAAGGGTGCGGGCTTGTCTACGCCGCCTCCGGAGGCGAAGCCGAGCCCCTTAATTACGGCGTAAACCCTGTTGCCGTCGCGGACGGCGTCGTCCAGGCGCTTCAGGACCAGGGCGGCGGCGCCTTCGCCGGTTACCGTGCCCGAGGCCGCGGTGTCGAAGGGGCGGGCCTGGTCCGAAGAGGGCCCGGTAAAGGCGCGCGGGTCCCCGTCCAGGGAAACCGCGCCTACCAGCGCCGTATCCAGTTCGCCGGAGCGGAGGGCCCGTACTCCGGCCTCCAGGGCGCGCAGGCCGGAGGTCTCTTCGCTCGAAATAGTGAAGCTGGGGCCGCCGACGTGGAATTCGCGGGCTATGCGGCTGGCCACTATGCCGCCCAGCGCGCCCATGGTGCGGTTGGCCGACAGGGCCGGCCCGGCGGTGTCGCGCAGCCCGGCCAGGAGATCTTTTTCCTCTTTCTCCGAAAGCTTCCAGCCCTGTTCCGCGGCGCGCTTCCGCGCGGTCCCGGTCAGGGACCAGCGGAAATGGAAATTGGTGGTGTTCGGGTCCAGGCCGAGCCCGATGAAGACGCCGGCGTTCTCCAGGCCTTTCTCTCCGGGGCCGTAATCGGCCACGGCCTTGGCCGCGGTGTCCAGCATCAGCAGCTGCTGGGGCAGCATTTCTTCCAGCTCTTTCGGCGGTATCCTGTAGGCGTCGGCGGCTACGCCGGCCTCGCGGAGGTAAAAACCTTTTTTCTCCCAGGCCAGGCCGCGGCGGCGGGCTTCGGGGAGGCCGGCCGGGGGCTCTCCGGCTCCGGCCAGTACGGCTTCCTGGAATTTCCTCAGTCCGCCGAGGGAGCCGAAGCGCGCCTCCATGCCCACTATGGCCACCGGCGCGGGTACAGCCGGGGCGGCCTTGGCCGCGGCGCGGGCGGCGGGCGCGAAAGAGCCGGCGTATTCCTCCACCAGCACGTGGGCGTTGATGCCGCCGAAACCGAAAGCGCTGACGGCGGCGCGGCGCGGCGTCTTGCCGTCGCGGGAAGCCCAGTCCTCGGTTTTGTTCTGCACGCGGAAGGGGCTGCCGGAAAGTTTCACCTTGGGGCCGGGCTTCGAGAAATTAGCGGTGGGCGGCAGGCTCTTGTTCTGGAAAGCGAGCAGGACCTTCATCAGCCCGGCGGCCCCGGCGGCGGTGAGCAGGTGGCCTATATTGGATTTCACCGAGCCCAGCGCGCATTGGCCGGCGCTCCAGCCGCGCCCGCCCCAGAGGGTTTTCAGGCTCTCGACTTCCACCGGGTCGCCGGTGGGGGTGCCGGTGGCGTGGCATTCTATAAGGTCCACCTGCGACGGCGACAGCCGCGCCTGGCGGTAGGCCGCGCGCATGGCGTAAAGCTGGCCGGCCGTGTTCGGGGCCAGCAGGCTGCCGCCGATATCGTTGGAAAGGCCGATGCCGGTCAGCACGCCGTAGATCTTGTCGCCGTCGCGGACCGCGTCGGCGAGGCGCTTCAGCACGAACATCCCGGCGCCTTCGCCCACTACCAGGCCGTCGGCGGCCGCGTCGAAGGGGGAAGGCTGACCCGAAGGGGAAAGGGCGCGGAGCTGGGAGAAACCCATCTGGGTGTAGAGGCTGGCCGGGCGGGAGACGCCGCCGGTGAGCATGGCGTCGGCGCGGCCGGAGCGCAGCGCGTCTACCGCCAGCTTTATGGCGTAGAGCGAGGAGGCGCAGGCGGCGTCGAGCGTGAAGCTGCCGCCCGAAAGGCCGAGAGCGCGGGCTATGACGCCGCCGGGCAGGCCGGCTACGCGGCTATTGAGCGGGTCGGTCCTGCCCGTAAAAGCGGTGAGGCTTTTCCCGAAAGCCGCGGTCTCGAAAGCCGGGAGCAGGGTCTCGCGCGACAGGTCGGAAACGGCGTCCGTGGGCAGCACTATATTCCCGATCATGACCCCGGTGCGGGCGCGGTTGATGGTTTTATGCTGCGCGTCGAAGAAAGCCTGCCTGGCGGCGTGCAGGGCCAGGTGGAAGACCGGGTCCAGCTTTTCCAGGAAGCTTTCCCGCAGGTCCAGGCCGGCCGGGTCCAGCTTGAAATCTTCTACAAAGCAGGCTTTAAGAGAATAGACTTTATCAGGCGCGCCCTTCTGCGGGTCGAAAACATCCTGGCCGGGAAGGATCCAGCGCCCCGAGGGGACGTCCTTGGCCGCGCAGACGCCTTCTGAAATGTTCTTCCAGAAGCGCGGCAGGTCGGGCGCCCCGGGGAATATCCCGCCGGCGCCGACAATGGCGATAGGCTGAGGTTCGTTCATCATTACCAGATTCTTACGCTCCGCCGCGATTAAACCGCGGCTTCCGTCAGCGTTCTTTTGAGAAAAGCCGCGTTAAGGGACTTGTCCACGGTGCACTCATAGCCCTCCAGGCGGGCCAGGAGCGTCCCTTTGCTGTCGATAAAATCTATGTCCGCGGAGGCGCCGTGCTCACCGGAGCGCTTCACATGCGCTACCACCCGCGTCCCGCCGGCGGGGAAAGCGCCGAACTGCCGGTAAGACGCGGCGGAGCTGGGCAGGGAGCAGGCCCCGGAATTCTCGAAGGTCCACAGTATCATGCCCTGGAAAGCGGCGTCGAGCGCGGCGGGGTCGGCCAGCCAGCGGTCGCGGAGCGGGCGGCGCAGCCAGGACCCGGGCGGCAGGGAAGCGGCGGCGTCCAGGGCTATCCCCTTTTCGGAGAAGCCTTCCACTGAGCGGATGAAGCGCATTTCCTCGCCGTGGAAAAGTATTTCTCCGTAAGCCTTCTCCACGGAGCGGGTATAAGGTTTGAGGGCGAACTCGGGCAGCGGGGCCCCGGGGCGCGGCAGGCCGGCGGCCAGGACTATCTCGGCCCCGGCATGCAGTTCACCGGCGGCGCCGCGCAGTTCCACGGGTACGGCGAAAAAGCCCTCTTTCTTCACGGCTTTGCCGGCGAAGGCGGAGATCCTGCAGTCCGCGCCGCCGGGGATGATGCCTTTGTAGATCTTCAGGTTATTGAAACCGTGGAAGAGCAGGCCGGGATTCCCGTGCAGCGCCCCATGCGCCAGCCATTCGGTTATCAGGGCGGTGGGCGCCACGGCTTTGCCGTTGATGACATGAGAGCGCAGGAAAGGCTGTTCTTCTACTGAAACCGTGAGTTCGAAAGCCGGCTCCCGGCCGGGCAGGGCGGGAGTTTCAGGCGCAGCGGCTTTCACTGGTCTTGCGACTACCACTACCTCTACGGCGCCGCTGTTGGAGGCGAGCTCGTTCACCAGGAATTCCCCGCCCTCTTCGAGGCCGATGACGCCTACGCCCTCTTTGGCGAACAGGGCCTTGAGGCCGTCGTTCACCATGCCGCCGTCCCAGGGGCCCCAGTTGAAGGAGGCCACGCGGCAGTCGGGCAGGCGGCGCGCGATGAGGCGGGCCGTCTTGTTCAGCACTTCGTTGGCCATGGCGTAGTCGCACTGGCCGGTGCGGCCGAAGCGCGCGGTGGAGGAGGAATACAGCGCCAGCAGTTTGAGTTTCGGCAGGTCCAGCTCCGACAGAATATTGCGCAGCCCGGAGACCTTGGTGTCGAACACGGAGCTGAACTGCTCGGCGGTCTTGTCCAGGATGAATTTATCGGCCAGGACCCCGGCGCCGTGCACGAAGCCGCGGATGGGGCCCAGTTCCTTGGCGATCTTCGCTACCAGGAGGCCGACCGCTTCCCGGTCCCTGATGTCGGCGGAGAAATAAACGGCGCGCGAGCCGGCGGCTTCGAAGCGGTTGAGCTGAACCCGGATCTCCCGCGCGGCCAGTATTTTGCGGCACTCCTCGCCGGCGGCCTTGGGCGTCATGCCGGGGTTGCGGGAAAGAAGGGCTTTCTTTATGTCGTTCTCCGAGGGGCAGGCGGTCAGCCAGGCTTCCTCGGCGGCCGGCAGGGGGCTCCTGCCCAGCACGGCCAGGGTCGGGCCGCAGGCTGACGCGAGCGCGGCGGCGGCTTCGGCCGTGACGCCGCGGGCGCCGCCGGTGATAAGCACGACGTCGCCTTTGGCAAGCGGGAGCTTGCCGCCTTTCACCTGTTCCGACCGGCTCAGCAGCACTACTTTGCTGCCGGTCTCGGAGATCCCCATTTCCACCGGGCCTTTGAAGAAAAGCTCGTCGGCTACGGTCTGCGCCACCGACACGGTGTGCTGCCAGTAGGCGGCGGCGTCCAGAGCGCGGCAGGAAACTTCAGGCCATTCGCGCGCCGCGGTCTTGGCGAGCCCGGCCAGGCCGCCGAAAACGGGGTCCTGCTCGGACTTCAGCCCGGAGAGGCCGAAAGCGCCGTCGAGCCGGGAGACCGTCACCAGGCAGGCGCCCGAGTTTTTGCCGGCGGCACGCAGCGCGGGCCCGGCGCTCTGCGCCAGGCGGAAAGCTTTTTTCAGGAAGTTCTCCGAATCGGCGGACCAGAGCTCTTTCTTGCCGAGCTTGGCGGCGGGCGCGAGGATGACCAGCCCGGCCAGCCTTTCGGGGCTGAGCGCGGCGGTATTATCCAGGGAGACCTTCTGCGCGCGGTAGCCGCGGTCCGCGAGATTCTTGACGATGCCGGACGCGAGCCCGGAACCGTCGTCCGTGACCCAGAGCGGCAGGCTCTTGTCCAGCGCGACCTTGTCCCTCGCCGCGGAAGCGTTCAGGTCGGCGGTCTTCAGTATTTCCCTGGTTATCTCGTCCGGGGCGGTCCGGGCGGGGGCGGTTTTGGCGGCTGGCAGAGCGATCGCGGGGGCCTGTGGCGCGCCGGCGGTGAGGAAAGCCGTGACCTGGCGCAGGGTGCGGATGGAGCCCAGCTGTTCGGGCGTGATGCGCGGGGCGGAGGGGAGTTTTTCCTGGAGCTCGGAGAGTATGGCCACGCGCTTTATCGAATCTATGCCCAGGTCGGATTCCATGTCCATGTCGGTGTTCAAGGATTCTGCCGGGTAGCCGGTCTGTGAAGAAACTATGGAGAGGAGCACCTGCGAGACATTCCCGGCTTCAGCGGCGGTTGCGGCAGCCGGCTGAACGGGAGCCTGCGGCATCCCCGCCGAGAGATAGGCCGTAACCTGGCGCAGCGTGCGGATGGAGCCCAGCTGTTCCGGCGTGATGCGCGGCGCGGAAGGCAGTTTCTCCTGGAGTTCGGAAAGAATGGCCACGCGCTTGATGGAATCAATGCCCAGGTCCGACTCCATGTCCATGTCGGTGTTCAGGGATCCGGCCGGGTAGCCGGTCTGGGAAGAAACTATGCCGAGCAGGACCTGCTCGATATTTACGCCGACGTCCGCCGGGGCCGGGGCAGGCTGAAACTGCGGGGGCACGGCCTGCGTCACAGGCGCGGGCTGGTAAGCCGGAGCCGGCTGGAAAACGGGCATTTGAATCGGCGCGCCGCTGAAAAGCTGCTGCTGCTGATCTACCAGCGCCTGGAAGGAGCGCTGCGCGGCTTCCTGACCCTCCAAGAACCTGGTATGGAGAATAGCGGTCTGCTCCTGCATTTTCTGCAGGGCGGCCATGCTTTCCTGCGCTATGCGCAGCGCGTCGGAGGCGAAGGCGTGCGCAGGCGCGGCGGGCTGGAGGAACTGCGACTGGGACTGGACCGCGGCTATCTGGCGTACCGGCTTTCCGGGGGCGGAGGCCGGGCGGGGGGAGCGGTAGTTCGCGCCGGTAAGTTTTACGGCCAGCTTGGAAACTTTCTTTTCCAGCGCGTCTTTCACGCCGGCTTCGCCGTTCTCCCAGGAGGTCAGGTCGAGGCGGCAGCCCAGCGCGGCCAGGCGGGCCAGCGCGCGGGCGGCGTCGGCTATGCCGGAACGCTTGCCGGAGGAAGCGTCGAGCGCGAAGGCGGTATGCTCTTTCCCGGCCAGGATGGAGGCGGTAAGCCCGGTCAGGCGCGCGCCTGGGCCGACTTCCAGGAAGATCCTCGCTCCGTCGGCGTACATCTTCTCCACCATCGAGGTGAACTCCACGGGGGAGGCGAGCTGCCAGGACAGGATCTCGCGCACCCTGTCGGCGGAATCCGGGTAAGCGGTACCGGTCTTATTCGCGTAAACGCGGGCCAGCGGTTTATTGAATTTGATCTTTTCAAGTCCCGCGGCGAATTCTTTCTGCGCCCCCGCCACCAGCGGGCTGTGGAAAGCGGCCGAGACCTGGAGCGCGGTGTTCTTCAGGGAGCGCTTCGTGAAGCGGTCGGCGGCCCGCTTTATTTCTTCGGTGCGGCCGGACAGCACGAACTGCGCCGGGGCGTTCTTGTTGGCTATGATGAGGTCCAGTTTTTCCTCTTTCATCGTCCTTTCCACGTCGGCCAGGGGGGCCTGCACCGCCAGCATGCCGCCGCGGTCGCCTTCGCCGCCCGCCATCAGGCCGCCGCGCAGTTTGGACAGGGCGAAAAGGGAGGCGGCGTCAAAAGCCCCGGCGGCGCAGAGCGCCGTCAGCTCGCCGTAGCTGTGCCCGGCGAAAGCGTCGGGGGAAAGGCCGAAGCCGGCCAGTACGCGCCAGGCGGCCAGCTCGGCCGCGCCCAGGGCGGGCTGGGCTATCTTCGTGTCGCGCAGCTCGTCGGCCCGCGCCTGTTTGGTTTCGGGGGTGAAAGCGGGCCGGGGGTAGATGAAGTCGGAGAGGGTCTTGTCCCCGCTGCGCGAGGATAAATCCCCGCCGAAGCCTTTGTCGGCCGCGGAGACGGCGTCCAGCGCGGCGGGGAAGCGGCAGACCAGGTCGCGCTGCATGCCCGTGTACTGCGCGCCCTGGCCGGGGAACAGTACGGCGAGCTTTTCAGGAACGGCGGACGAGAAGAAGATCCCGTCGGGAGTCGTCCAGGTCTTGTCGGTTTTCCGGGAATCCAGGTTGGAAAGAGCGGAATCTATGAGCTTGTCCGCGTCCCGCTTTTCGCGCTCCAGCACGAAGGTCAGGCGCGCGGCGTCGGCGGACTTGAAAGCGGCGCGGGAGCGCATGGCCTTTACGCGCAGGCCGTCCCAGTCCAGGCCTTTCCAGGACTTCAGCTCCGGCTTCAGAGCCTCGCTGTCGGCGCCTGAAAAAGCGGCTATCTGGACGTCGCCGTCCCAGTCCGGCTGCTGCTTCCCGGAAGTGTATTCTTCCAGTACCGCGTGGAAATTCGCGCCGCCGAAGCCCAGCGCGCTCACCCCGGCCCGCCGCGGGTGGTCCTTCTTTATCCAGGGGCGGAGCTCGGTGTTCAGGTAAAAGGGCGTTGCGCCGCCGGCCAGTTGCTTCAGGGGGGCGCTAACTTTTATGGTGGGGGGCAGGGTCTTATTGTAAAGAGAGAGGGCGGCCTTGATGATGCCGGCTGAGCCCGCCGAGGCTTTCGTATGGCCTATCATCGACTTTACCGAGCCGAGGGCGCACCATTCGCCTTCTTTTCTCGCGTCCCGGTAGACCTCGGAGAGGGCGCCAAGTTCCACGCCGTCGCCGACGGTGGTGCCGGTGCCGTGCGCTTCCATGAGCTCAACAGTAGAGGGTGAGACGCCGGTCACTTCATAGGCGTTGCGCAGAGCGCGGGCCTGGCCTTCCGAGCTGGGGGCGTAGATAGCCTTGCCTTTGCCGTCGGAGGAGGACCCCACGCCTTTCAGCAGCGCGTAGATCCGGTCGCCGTCCTTGACCGCGTCTTCCAGGCGCTTCAGGACTATCATGCCCAGGCCTTCGCCTAAAGCTGTGCCGTCGGCGGAGGCGTCGAAAGGCTTGGCGTCGCCGGAAGCGGAGAGGGCCGGCGTCTTGCTGAAGCACATATACATGAAAATATCGTTGAAGCAGTCCACCCCGCCGGTGACCACCATGGAGGAGCGGCCCGCGGCCAGTTCCAGGGAAGCCATGTGCACGGCGGACAGCGAGCTGCCGCAGGCGGCGTCCACCACGCTGTTGGTCCCGCCCAGATTGAAGCGGTTGGCTATGCGGCCGGCCACCACATTCCCCAGCAGGCCGGGGAAGGAGCTTTCCTGCCAGGGGACATAGTCCTCCTGCATGCGGGAGATGATGGCTTCGGCGTCCTCGCCGGTGATGCCGAATTCGGACAGGGCTTTGCGCCATTTGGGATGGCCGAGGCGGGCGCCGAGGGGGATGACCAGCTCGAGAGCGCCGGTGACTCCGAGCACCACGCTGACGCGGCTGCGGTCGAAGTCGCGGCCGGGGCCGTAGCCCGCGTCCTCGAGGGCCATTTTGGCGGTAAGGAGGCCCAGCAGCTGGGCGCTGTCGGTGGCTTCCAGGGCGTTAGGGGCCAGGCCGAATTCGGAAGGGTCGAAATCCACGGGGAGAAGGAAGCCGCCGCGGCGGGCGTAGGTCATGTCCGGGCGCCTGGGGTTCTGGTCGAAATGTTCTTCCGGCAGCCAGTGGGAAGCGGGCACTTCGGTGATGGCGTCCACGCCGTTCTTGATATTGGCCCAGTACCGGCCCGCGTTCTCCGCTTTGGGGAATAGGCAGCCTATGCCCACGATGGCTATAGGCGACTGGACGGCTTTGTCTTTAACGCTCATGTTTTTTACCTTTTATTCGAAGTATGGGGCCAACTGCTCCCTGGTCCGCGGTTCCTGCCGCGCCAGCCGGGGATCGACGGAGACTCCCTGGCAGCGCAGCGCGTGCAGGCGGGTAAGCGCCGCCGCGCCGGCGAGTAAATTGTAAGCGACCGTGACCGCGTCGCGGGCTTCCGGTTCCTCGAGGAAAGAGCCTTTGGCCCATTCGTTGAAAGCGCCCATCGAGGGGCCGCACCAGATCTGGTAGTCGAGCTTGCGGCTTTCGTCCCCGGCCAGCGGCCAGCGGGAGGACTGGCTGAGGTACCAGCGGAAGACCAGGGCCATTTTGTGTTTTGGGTCTCTGTCGGCGCGCTCGGCCTGGGCGGGGTCCCTGCGCAGGAAGAATTCGCGCGTGCCCCGCCAGATCTCTTCGAAAGGGGCGCGGAAACAATCCCGCTCCAGCACGGCGCGGGTCTCGGAGGGGAGTTCGTCGAAGCAGTTGTAAGCGCGGTAATATTCGTGGAGCTTGTTGGCGCGCATGGCGAACATGGTGCCGCGCTTCAGGATCTGCACCTTCACGCCCATCTCGAACATGTCGGCCGCGGCGGCCATGGCCACGTCGGCCTGTTCGGCGGCGGCGAGGAGCTTTTTCACGGCGTCCGAGGTCCCGCTTTCCACGCAGGCCTGGTTCACCGAGCCCGTGACCAGGTAGGCGGCGCCCATCATGAAGGCGGCGGCGGCTGCTTCGGGGGTCGCTATGCCGCCGCCGGCGCCCACGCGCAGGCCGGAGGCGTAAGCGTAGCGCCGCTGCAGCCTGTCCCGTAAAGTTATGATCGTGGGCAGCAGGTTCACCAGCGGCCTGTTGTCCGTATGCCCGCCGGAGTCCGCTTCCGCGGTGACGTCCTCGGCCACGGGAATTTTAGCGGCCAGCCCGGCCTGCTCGGCGGTCAACTCGCCGCGCGAGACCAGTTCTTTCAGGTACTTTTCTTCCGGGGGGGAGAAGAAGCGGTTGGCCACTTCGGTCCGGGAGATCTTGCCGATGACGCGGTTGGGGGTCTCTATTGCCCCGGCGGCGTTCAGGCGGATGCCGGCGGTCCTGAAGCGGATCAGCGGCAGGGTTAGATTTATATAAGCGGAGGCTTCTATGAGCCGCACGCCGCGGCACAGGTACAGGTCGACGACAGCGGCTTCCAGGGCGGGGTCGGAGGGGCTGTGGATCAGGTTGAAGCCATAGGGGTGGTCCGCGTCCCGCAGGCGGTCAATGGCTTTCTCTATTTCTTCCAGGTGCTGGCCGGCCGCGCCGTAAAAGCCCAGCATCCCGGCCCGGCCCAGCGCCTCGGCCAGCCGCGTGGAGCTGATGCCGTTGGCCATGGAGCCGCCCACATAGGCGTATTTCAGGCCATGCGCCCTGAGGAAACCGGGGTCGCCGAGGCTGGAGGGCCGGCAGGCCGGAATGACGGCGGCCCGGTCTGAAAGCCCGGGGGCGAGGGCGGGCGCGCCTCCGCCGGCCAGGGAATAGGGTCCGGCGAGGTCCCGCAGGCAGGCCAAAGCCTCGGCTGAGTAAGGCAGAAAAAGAGGGGTTTCCGTATGTTGCGCTGGCGCGGTCAAGCGAGTCTCCCTGAACTAGTGGTGCATTTCTTCGGAAAGAATAATAACTGATATTATATATGTTTCCACAGTGACCGGTCCAGAGCAGAATCATCCACTCAGGATGAGCATGAGCCTGGTTGTACCCAGGTGCCCGCCCGGCCCCTGTCCGTCCGCTAAGGCCTGGAAACCGGGAAGCCGTGCCAGGGCTGCCCGGCTTTCCGGGTTTTACCCAGCCGGCACCGGCCGATTTTTATATAGAATATCCGGTATGCTTATAGTGGCCGGCTGTAAAAATTACGCTGAAGCGGACTGGCTGCTGGCCAACGGCGCCGCTGAGGTCTATTGCGGCGTGCCCGGCCTGCCCAACCACCGCGACGCGGACCAGTGCCTGGAAAGCGACGACGAGTTCATACGCATAGCGCGTATGGCCGGTGCCCGGAAAAAAAGAGCGCTGCTGGCGCTCAACGAGGCCTGTTTCGAAAAAGACTACCCGGTAGTGGCCCGCCGGGTGAAGGCGCTGGTGAAAGCCTGCGGCTGCCCGGTCATAATACGCGAACTGCCGCTCCTGCATTACCTGCATAGCCGCGGCTTAAAGGCCGACTTCATCGTCAGCAGCCTTTCGCTGGTCTTCAATTCCCGCGCGCTGGACTATTACAACGGCATGGGAGTGAAGCGCGTGATACTCCCTTTCCACCTGCTGCCCGCCGAAGCCGGCCGCCTCATAAACAATAATTACGGCCTGGAGACCGAGATCTTCTTCCACGCCGATTTCTGCTGTCCCAACATGGACCCGGCCTGCCGCCTGGACGGCTGGCTCAAGTCCTTCCAGGTCTGCCGCTTCGGCTATACCAGCGGCGGGAAGCCGCACCGCATGCCCGAGGCGAACGTGCCGCAGAAGCTGGACGTGGTCTACGACTCCTTCCATTCCGGGATAAAGTACCTGAAGATAATCCGCGTGAACGATTTCGAGGACCAGAAAGAGGTGCTGAAAGAGGCGCGGGTGATGCTGGCGCTGCTCGGAAAAGGCGTCAGCCGCGAAGATTTCCGGAAACTCGGCGAGAAGCTTTATTTCTCGGTCTCCAGGCATGGCGGGAGGACCGGGAGATGAAAGCGGAAAAAGCCGTCTCCATGAGCGCCCCGGAGTTCCGCGCCGCCCGCGCCTCCGCCCTGAAAGGCGGCGGCCTGCTCTACCTGGGCGACGAATTCTGCCAGAACCTGCTGCCGGACCGGGATGATTTCGGCGCCGCCGCGGAAAAATTCGGCCGCGTGGTCCTGGTGACGCCGCTGCTCGCCGATGCGGCCTTCGACGAGGCGGAGAGGATAATAGACCGTTTCTCCTCGGCCCCGGAGAAGCTGGAGGTGGTAGTGAACGACCTGGGCCTGCTGCATACGGTAAAGCGGCGCTACGCGAAGCGCGTGGACGTCGCCCTGGGCCGGGTCTTCGCGCACAGGGTTAAGGTGATGCCGGCCGGTTTTGCGCGCCGGTTCCTGAAGGAGCACGGCGTGAAGCGGGTAGAGATCGACGACCCCGCCCTGCTGCCCAGGTTCGAGGCCTTCGGCGTTAAATTCTCTTTCCATACCCCGTTCCGCTATCTTTCCGCCACCAGGTTCTGCCCCTGGGAGCGCCATTGGCCCGGCCCCTGCTCGCTGTCCTGCCTGGGGAAGACGCGGAAACTGGAACATCCCCGCCTGCCCAGGCCGCTTATCCTGAAGGGCCAGGCTTACGGCCTGAGGACGGCGGGGCTCCCCGCCCACCCGGCCCTCGACCGGGTGGTGACAGGAACTCTGCGCGGCGCGGGGCGCGGATGAAGACCGTAGTCGGGGTCAAGACCTACGCCGAGGCCGAGACCATGCTGCGGCTCGGCGCCGACGAGCTTTACGGCGGCTTCGCCGAGGTGCCGAACCACCGCGACGAAGACCAGTCCTTCCAGACCCTCGCCGAACTCAAAGCGGCGGTACGCCTCGCTAAAGGCGGGGGGAAGAAATTCTCTTTCCTGGTGAACCAGCCCTGCTTCGGCCCGAAATACGCGCAAGTTCTCGACGTGGCGGGCGAGCTGGACCGGGAGGGGCTGGGGGCCTGCGTGGTCCGCGAGCTGCCCATGCTCGAGAAGCTGAAAGCCCTGAAGCTGCGCGCGAAGCTCACCGTCAGCAGCCTGGCGCTCTGCTTCAACCTGTCCGCGCTGCGCCGCTTCCGCGAACTGGGCGCTTCCCGCGTGGTGCTCCCCTTCCAGCTCACGCCGGAGGAAGCGGCGCCGCTGCTGAAGAACCGGCTGGGGCTGGAGACCGAGGTCTTCTTCCACGGCGATTTCTGCTGCGTCAACGTGGACCCCGCCTGCCGGCTCTGGAGCCTGAAGCACGTGATCCAGACCTGCCGCTACACCTATTCCTGCGGCGGAGGAGGCTGGAAGATGCCGGAGGCCGACGCGCCCGAAAAAATGCGCTCGGTCTACGGCTTCTACCACGGCGGGGCCGGCTACCTGAAGATGGTGCGCATGGAGAATTTCAGCGACGAGATAGAGGTGTTCAAATTCGCGCGCATGCTCACCGAGCTCCTGAAAAAAGGGCTGGGAGAGGAGGAATTCGTCCGGATGGGAGAGAAACTTTACTCGACGGTCTCGAGGCACGCATGGAAAAAGCGCTAGCCTTGGACGCCTCCCGGCTCGGGGACGGGCCGCCGAAGATACCGGCGGGCTACGGCGCCGTCATGCTGGGCTCGGAATTCTGCGCCGGGCTCCTGCCTTCTCCGGAGGAGGCGGTGTCGGCGGCGGCTTCTTTCAAAGGGCGGCTCATCCTGGCTACGCCGATGCTCACCGAGGCCGGGCTGGCCGCGGTGAAAAAAATACTCGCCGCCCTCGGCGGGGCGCGCGGGCTGGAAGTGATAGCTAACGACCTCGGCCTGCTGGAATACCTGCGCTCCGGGTTCAGGGGCCGCGCGGCGGTTTCCTGCGGGCGCATCCTCACCCACAGGGTCAGGATAATGCCGCGGGACTACGCGGAGAAATTCCTGGCCCGCTACGGTATAAGGACTTTCGAGGTGGACGACGCCGCGGTGCTGAAGCGCCTGGAGCCTTACGGGCTGGCGCTTTCCTGGCATTACCCTTTCAAGTACGCCACCGTCACCCGCTTCTGCCCCTGGGAGGAACGCTGGGCCTCGTCGTGCGAAAGGTCCTGCCTGGGCCGCGCGGAGCGGCTCCGTCATCCGGGCCTGCCGGTGACGCTGTGGCGGTCCGGCGCGGCTTATTTCGTGCGCGGGCAAAGGAGCAGGAAAGACCTGGCGCGGAATATCTACACCCCGCCGTTCAAGAATAAATAAAACCTAAGAGACCTCTTCTTATGACAAAAAAACTCTTCTTTATCCCCCTGCTGGCCTTGCTCGCCGGCTGCGGCAATTATTTTTCCGCCAGGGTCCGCTACCTGGTGCCGGACCTGCCCGGCGCGGCGGCGGCGAGGCCGGCCCTCTCCGGGCTCTATGTGACGGTGAAAGCGGAGCCCGCGGCCGCCGGGACGGCGCTTGGTTCCCTGGCGGCCTCCCTCATGAACAAGTCCGGGCCGGAGTTCAGGCCCGCCGAACTGGCCCGGCGCGCCGCCAAGGCCCTTAACCGGCCCGGCGCCAGGGTCTGCGCCTGGCGGGTGGACAAGACCGGGGAGGGGGATGTCTTCCTGCCCGAGATAAAGCCCAAGGGCCTGCTGGCGATCAACGCGGACAGGCCTTCGGCCTCTTCGAAGAAAGAGGAGCGCGTTTCGGTGTATTACGACAAGAAAAAACAAAAGCAGACCGTGAAGAACAAGGTCTGGGTCTATTCCTCCTCCCTGCACGCCGAGGTGAAGCTCTATTCCTGGCCGGCCATGGAACTGCTCGATTCCTGGGCCGACACCTTCGCCTATGCGGAGGACCGCTTCGACGAGTCCAAGGACGCCGGCGACTGGTACGCCGATAACGAGGAGAAACTTTTCAGCGCCGTCACCGCCAGGCTGGTGGCGCGCTATGCGGGGCGCCCTGTGGAACGCTTCAGGCCCGTTTTCAGTAAAAAAGGCGATAAAGCGTCGGAAGAGGCCGGGCAGCTGGCCCGGCACGACCGCTGGGAGAAGGCCGAGGAGATCTGGCGGCCGCGGGCCGCGGAGGGAAGCTGGCGGGATACGCTCGGCCTGGCGGTTTCGGCCGAGCTGAGGAAGGAGCACGCGGCCGCCGAGGCCCTTTACCGCGAAGCGCAGGCGCGCTCGGCCGGCGACAAGGAGGCCGCGGTAGTGCGCTGGGCGGAGATCTACCGCGACCTGGAGCTGGTCTCCTCCACCAGGGCCGCCGCCGGCTGCGACGGGGAGTGGTTCGGGGAAAGGACGGCCTTGCTGCCTTTTTCCGACGAGACTACCAGCGTGGACGGCCCGCCGCTGGTGCGCCAGCTGGTTTACGAGAGCCTGAAGGCCGGGGGCTATAACGTCGTGCCGCTGGAGGAAACGGACAATATCCTCCAGGCCCACGGCTTCAGCGACGGGGGGCAGCTGGCCGCCGCGAAGCCCGGGAACCTGGCCGCCTGGCTGGGCGCGGGGCGTCTGGTCTACTGCAACCTGACCGATTTCGGCGAGATCATGGCCGGCGTTTACAACCGGCGCATGATAAAGGGCTCGGTCCGGGTCTGGGAGGACGGCGGGCCCGAGTACTCCTTCGAAGAGAGCGTGGTGAAGGTCAAGACGCCCAAGAATTTCGCCGGGGGGCTGCTCGGCCAGCTCGCCAAGGGGCTGGTGGAGCGCATAAAGAACAAGCCGCTGGCGTACGAGTCGGGGCTGTTCTCGCAGCAGGTGACCGAGAATCTCCCGAATTCAGTGAGAGCCCGGTAACTACCCAGATAGTGGAGGGTTGGCAGGGGTTTTGTTTCGCGAACCCCTTGCGGACGGGGGG
>JACQPH010000037.1 GCA_016207645.1 Elusimicrobiota bacterium | reverse complement strand
GCGAATGCGGTCCTTGTAGGCCGCCGCTTCAGGCCAGGAGAGGGCTTCCGCCAGCAGGCCCGGCGGCACTTCCAGGGCGGCCGCCAGGTCCAGCGGCACCGAGGAATTTATCTTGACCTCCATGTAACCCAGCCGCTTGTCGTCCACTATGGCGTAAAAGGAGGGCCCGTCCGGAGCCGAGAGGAGCCCGGCGGCCAGAGCGCGGCGCTCCTCTTCCGGCCGCGCGCGCAGGAAGGAAATTATCATCAGGGGGTAGACGGCCGGCAGGTCCCGGCCCGCGAAAACGGTGCCGGTGAAGGCGGCTATATCGTCCGGCGACACCTCTTCCAGCTTTTCCACCGGCAGGCCGCGGCTGTTCCGCAGGAAATGCCAGCCGCTGGAAAAAGAGCCCCAGCTCCGCCCGGCGAGCTTCATGTGGTCCAGCCTGAAGACCACGTCCCCGTAGCGCAGGCGG
This sequence comes from Elusimicrobiota bacterium, assembly GCA_016207645.1. GTDB lineage: Bacteria > Elusimicrobiota > Elusimicrobia > Elusimicrobiales > UBA9959 > UBA9959. The sequence goes on along the minus strand of JACQPH010000037.1, from coordinate 43,950 downwards.
CCCGTGTAAGGCCCGTAAGAGGCGAAGACGCAGCCATGACCGCCGAAAAGGCTGGCCTCGATGGCCGGGGTGAAGGGCTTCTCCTTTATCGCGCCGCTGGCGAAAGCCAGCTCCGGCGAGAGCAGGGCGCCCCCCGAGAGGATGGAGCGCAGCTTGTCGAACTTCACCCTGGTGACCAGGTAGGGCGGCAGGAGCGCGGCCTTCTTCAGCAGCGCTTCCTCCTCGGCCGAGAACGGCTCCAGCAGGAGGCGCAGCTGGGCCAGCCGCGCCGAGGAGCCCGCCTCCAGCAGGCGGAAAGCCTTTTCCTCCGGCACGGCGGTGGACAGGCCCAGCGTGAAGCCGCCGGCCTGCGCCGCGGCCAGCGGGGCCGAACAGTACTCGCCGCAAAGCGCCGCCGCCGGGAAAAGGGCCAGACAGAGCAGGGCCGCCCCCAAGCTTGTAAATTTCATTCTTTTCCTCTCACTCCCAACGGCTATTCTAGCAAAACTTTCCCGCCCCGGCCGCCATACGGCCTAAAGGGCCCTGGGGCCTTTAACCGCGCCGCTCTGGGACCTTAGCCTGTAGCGGACAGCGGCGTTTAGAGGGTATATTATATAGAAGATCCTATGCCTGTAAACCCCGTCGCGGTCCTCGCGCTTTTAATTTCCTTCGCCGGCCCGGCCTCCGCCTTCGACCCCGCCCTCTCCCGCGAGCTCTTCCTGGAGAAAGCCGCCGGGCAGCGCGTGCCCCCGCCGTCCCCGGCGGCCAAGAGCGATCCTTGCGCCTTCGAGGACGAACTCAAGAAAGCCTTCAACGACTACAAGCTGGCCCTGGTGCATAAAGGGCCCGCTGACAAGAAAACCAAGGCCCTGCTTAAGTCCTACAGGGAACTGCTGGTAAAATTCGGCGCTTCCGAGAAGGGCTGCCCGAACCGCGGCCCGGCCTATCTTTACGAGGAACTCGAGGAAGGCAACGGCGACAGCTCCCTGCTGGGCGGCTTCTGGGGCAAGCTGAAGGCCGCCTACGAAGGGCGCGCAGTGCCCGGCAGGGACGACATGGCCCTGAATTTCATGGAGACCTCCGCCAACAGCCTCAAGGCCCTGGCGGGCCGCGAGGAATTCTGGCCCGCGCTGATAAAGGACATACAGGGCGCCCGCAGTTCCGTGGTCGTCCATATCTTCGGCCTGCAGGCCGACGAATGGGGCTGGGAAGTGGCCATGCTGCTGGGCCAGAAAGCGCGCGACGGCGTGAAAGTTCACGTGCTGGCCGACAGGAGCGGCGCCCGGATGACCGCCCTCCACAAGCACGCCTCGGCGGAGATCTTCAAGTTCTGGGACCAGGTCGGCGTGAAGTACGCCTTCTACGATTCTTCCATGAACCCCTTCAACCAGGACAAGTTCCTGCATTTCGACCACCGCAAGTACTTCATCATCGACGGGAAGGTCTCCTACACCACGGGCTACACCCTGGAACAGCATATGCGCAAGGAGATGTTCGACCTGGCCGTCAGGGCCGAAGGCCCGGTGGTCGGCCAGATGCAGGCTTCCTTCTTCCTGAATTATTTCGCCAACGGCGGTGCGGCCAGGGAAGGGAACTTCGACGCTTTCAGCCGCAGGTACTTCCCGGAGCCCGGGTCCGCCGGCGGCATGAAGGCCAGGGTGGCCCTCAACATACCCTGGCGCCAGCACCGGGTGACCGAGTCCTACTTCTCGCGCATTTCCGGAGCGAGGAAGAGCGTCCACGTCATCAACCCCTATTTCACCGACGACAAGATAGTGGCGGCCCTGCTGAAAGCGGCCGCTAACGGCGCCGAGGTGAAAGTGGTCCTGCCGCTCAAGCCCGAGAACGCCCTCAACAGCGGCAACAGCCTGTACCACGCCTACGATCTGCATAAGCGGGGCGTGAAGGTTTTCCTCTACAGGGGGCCGGAGAAGTTCGGCCGGCTGCACGGCAAGGGCCTGCTGGTGGACGATTCCTTCGTGTCGATAGGCAGCTGCAACATGGACGCCATGGCGCTCTACCGCAATTTCGAGCAGAACATCGAAAGCACCGACGCCGCCTTCGCCGCCCAGGCGAGGCGCGACGTCTTCGAGCGGGCCGTGGCCGACTCCGTCCCCTACACCGCGTCTAACCCGGTGACTACCTACGTGAACGGCTATATCACCGAGCCGTTCGATTTCATAGATTAACGGTTAACTTTTGGAATAGGGCGTGATGTCCTGGAAAAGGAAGGTCATGCCCCCGGGGCCGCCGCCCTCGGCGGTCACGGGATGCGCCGAATACCCTATCTCCAGCTCGCGCCCGCCGAAGAGGGCCTTGAGACGGCCGCGCGGCACCGCTTTGCCGCTCCTGGCCAGCGAGAGCAGCAGTTTGAGGAATTCCGGCGCGTTCTCCGCCGCCTGCGCCGCCGACGGCCGCTTCTCCATCGAGACCTCCACCTGCGAGCAGAGCAGCTCTTTGGCGCGCTGGTTCATCACCACCGCGTTCAGGTCGCGGTCCAGCACCAGCAGGGCGGCGCCCAGACCTCCGATTATGGATTTCAGGTAGGCGTGGTTCTCGTTGAGTATCTTGATCAGGCGCACGTTCTCGAAAGCTATGCCCAGCTCCCGGCCTATCATGGAAAGCATTTCCAGGTCAGGCAGGGTGAACGGGCCGCCTTTCCTGTTTATGAACTCCAGCACGCCGAGGGTCCTGCCCCTGGCTATTATGGGCGCGGCCAGGATGCTGAGCGTCCTGATGCCGGTGGCCGCGTCGGCCAGGCCGGTGAACCGGTGGTCCCCCTGCGGGTCGTCCACTTTCACCGGCTGCGCGTACTGCGCCACCCAGCCCACCACGCCTTTGCCGGAGGAAAAACCAAGCGCTTTCAGCAGTTCCAGCGAGGCGCCGAAAGCCGCGGCCGGCTCGATCCCCCCGTCGGCGCCGATGCGGAAGATAGTGCCGGCTTCCGCCTCCAGGGAAGCGGAAAGGGCCTTGAGGATGACTTCGGAAAGCTCCTCCTCGTCGTAGATGTAATGCACCTTCTCCAGGATCTCGCTGAGCAGCTGGTAATGGGAAAGTCCTAGCGTCATAAGCCCCCTGTAAGCGTTCCTAAATGACTTAGCTGCCGAGCGTGGCCACCAGCACGGCTTTTATCGTGTGCATGCGGTTCTCGGCCTGGTCGAAGGCGATGCAGGCCGGGGATTCGAACACGTCCTCGGTGACCTCTATGCCGTCATGCAGGCCGAACTGCTCGGAAACCTGTTTGCCCGCCTTGGTGTCGGCGTTGTGGAAGGCCGGCAGGCAGTGCATGAACTTCACGTTCCCGTTGCCGGACTTCTTCATGAGCGCCGCGGTGACCTGGTAGGGTTTCAGCAGCTTGATGCGCTCGGCCCAGACTTCCTTGGCTTCGCCCATGGACACCCAGACGTCGGTGTGGATGAAATCCGCGCCCTTCACGGCCTGGGCCGCGTTGGCGGTGACGGTGATGCGCGCGCCGGAGGTTTTGGCTATTTCCCGGCACTGCTCTATCAGTTCGGCGTCGGGCTGCAGGCCCTTGGGGGCGCCTATGCGCACGTCCATGCCCAGGATGCTCCCGATCACCAGCAGGGAGCGGCCCATATTGAAGCGGGCGTCGCCCACGTAGGCGTAGGAGATCTTCTCCAGCGGTTTCGCGCAGTGCTCGGTCATGGTCAGCACGTCGGCCAGCATCTGGGTGGGATGCCACTGGTTGGTGAGGCCGTTCCAGACCGGCACGCCGGCGTATTTCGCCAGCTCTTCCACTATCTCCTGGCCGAAACCCCGGTATTCTATGCCGTCGTACATCCGGCCGAGCACGCGGGCGGTGTCCTTCACCGTTTCTTTATGCCCTAGCTGGCTGCCCGAGGGCTCCAGGTAGGTCACGTGCGCGCCCTGGTCATGCGCGGCCACTTCAAAGGCGCAGCGGGTGCGGGTGGAGGTCTTCTCGAAAATGAGGGCTATGTTCCTGCCGGCCAGTTTCCGCCGCTCGTTGCCGGCGTACTTGGCGTCCTTGAGGTCCTTGGACAGTTTCAGGAGGAAAACCAGTTCCTGCTTGTTGAAGTCGAGTTCTTTGAGGAAATGCCTGTTCTTAAGATTGAATCCCATTACGGTCCTCCTATCGGGATTTAAGGTGTCCGCTATATTCATATTATACCCTTTTGGCTTACGGTAGTAACTACTCAGGTGTTGCCGGAGGGTTGGCCGGGGTTTTGCCCCGCGAACCCCTTGCGGAAGGGGGGCCCCCGCCTGGCGGGGGGAAACCGACGCAAGGGTTTCCATCTTCCGGGGTTCGCGGGGCAAAACCCCGGCCAACCCGGACCCCGCAGGGACCTGAGCAGTTACCTTTTTTCAACATAATACTTGCATTGCCTCCGCTCTAGCGCTATAATAATCGGACATTGACATTTGTCATAGCCGAACACCAGGAGCCAATAATGTAAATAACAGGATCTGCGGGACTTATCGCCGGCGCGCTGCTAGCCTGCCCGGTTTTCGCGGCGGCGGCGCCGGAAGTGAATTTCGACCTGGGCGGCGACCTGCCGGCCTTCGTTCAATACGCCGCCGGCCAGGACCGGCAGCCCGCGCCGCGCCAGGAGCGGGCCGAGGATACCCCGGTCTGGGTCAGCTTTTCGAACGAGGACATCAAGGGCCTCGGCGACGCTTTCTACTTCAAGGACCAGGACGCCGTGTTCAAGAACAGGAACGCCTCGGTCTTCCTGGCGAAAACCTCCGAACTCGGCCTCCTCAACGGGCTGATGCACGCCAAATACCATAAATGCGCCGGTTTCTTCACCCACTCCACACCGGATTCGGCCAAGGACGACCTGCAGCCCCCGCCAGTCTCGGCCTCCCTCGCCTATACTATAGACAAAAAGGACCAGGTAGAGGCTATGCTGAAGCTGGCCGAAGAGAAAGGCCTGACCGGCACCATCAATTCCCTTTCCGCCTTCAAGAACCGCTACTACACTTCCGTCACCGGCGTGGACTCGTCCAAGTGGCTGCAGAACCGCTGGAAAGAGCTGGCCGGCGGCAGGGAGGACATCTCCGTGGCGGCCTTCAAGCATTCCAACTGGGCACAGGAGTCGGTGATACTGACCGTGCAGGGCGCCTCGGAGCCGCAGAAAATAATAGTGCTGGGCGGCCACATGGATTCCATAGCCCGCGGCGGCGACAATTCCGTGGCCCCGGGCGCCGACGACAACGCCTCCGGCATAGCGGCGCTCACCGAGGCCATCCGGGTGCTGGCGGCCTCCGGCTACAGGCCGGCCAAGACGCTCAAGTTCATGGCCTACGCCGCCGAGGAAGTGGGCCTGCGCGGCTCGCAGGATATAGCCGCGACTTTCAAGCGCGAGGGCAGGCAGGTGGACGGCGTGATCCAGTTCGACATGACCAATTACAACGGCTCCGCCGAGGACGTCTTCCTCATCACGGACCACACCAACGCCTCGCAGAACGCCTTCCTGGCGAACCTCGTCAGGACCTACACGGACTACAAGCTGGGCGAGACCCGGTGCGGCTACGCCTGCTCGGACCATGCCTCCTGGACGAAGAACGGCTTCCCCGCCTCCTTCCCTTTCGAGGCGAAGTTCAGCGAGGACAATCCCAATATCCATTCGGCGAAGGATACCATAGCGCAGAGCGGCGGGCATTCGAAGCACGCACTCAAATTTGCGAAGCTCGCAATAGCCTATCTCGTAGAGATGGCAAAATAATAACGGCCTATAAGGAAGGATAAATGAAAAGAAATATACTGTTGTCAGCTGTTTCCGCAATGCTACTGGGCGCGGCTGTAATGCCCGCCGCCTCCTCCGACTGCACGGGCTTCCTGCCCCCCAACGACCTCAGCATCCCGGTGGGCTCCGCCGAAGATAAAGGCATCGTCGAGGCCCAGTTCAACGAAGTCATGAACATCGTGGAGAAGATCTACAAGCCGCAGGTGGCCGCGCTCGGCAAAGTGCTGGAGCTCCGCCGGCTCTGGACCAACAACACCGTCAACGCCTCCGCCCAGCAGAGCGGCAACCGCTATATCCTGAACATGTACGGCGGCCTGGCCCGCCACGAGACCATCACCATGGACGGCATGGCGCTGGTAGCCTGCCATGAACTCGGCCACCACCTGGGCGGCGCTCCCAAGGTCTCCGGCTGGGCTTCGAACGAAGGCCAGAGCGACTATTACGCCAATATGAAATGCCTCAAGCAGGTATTTTCCGACACCGCCAGCCTTAATTTCACCCGCCTGTCGGCCGGCGACGAAGTGGCCGAGAAGGGCTGCGAAGCTATGTACTCCGACGCGCAGGAGCGCGCCGTCTGCTTCAGGGGCGCCATGGCCGGCAAGTCCGTGGCCTACCTGTTCAAGGCCCTCAGGAACGAAACGGTGGTACCCCGCTTCGACACCCCGGACGCCAAGGTGGTCGGCTCCATGTACAACCAGCATCCCGGCACCCAGTGCCGCATGGACACTTACCTGCAGGGCTCGTTCTGCACCCAGCCCATCTCGGCCCCGCTGAGCCATACCGATACCAAGGTCGGCACCTGCACCCGCTACGGCGGTTTCCAGACCGGCTTCCGCCCGCTCTGCTGGTACAAGCCCACCGCCGCCGAGCTGGCGCCGCCCGCCGCGCCCCTGCTGCCCGAAGCGGCCGGCATACCGGCGCCCCGCGCCGCCTTCACCACGCTGCTGCACGGCTACGCCTGGTAAAAGCGGGAAGAAGCAAGAAAAGCGCCCCGCCGAAAGCGGGGCGCTTTTTTTGCCCGTGAACGCGGCCTTTTCAGCCGCCTACGCTGGAGACGAACGCTTCTATAGTATCCGTATCCGGTTTAGGGTACTGTACCGGGTTCAGCCTGCCAGTGGGCTCCAGCTCGAAGGTCCTCCCGCCGGCGTGCAGGAGGAACTCGCCCGTGCAGGAAGGGCAGGAGAGGCAGTCCCCGTCCTTCGTACCGCTCGGCGGAGCTATTATGGGCCCGCATTTAGGGCAGCACAGCATCAGCCTCTCGTCGCCGCAATGCTCTATGATATGGGAGAGCCCGCCTTTCCTCCCGAGGTCGAGAAAGACCCCGGCCAGCGCGTCGTTGAACTGCCTGCCCCGCCCGGCCTCGATGATCTGCCAGGCCTTCTCCTGGTCCATCCTGACATGGTAGGACCGGGTGCTGGTCATAGCGTCGAAAGCGTCAGCCACGGCGACCAGGCCGGCCAGCAAAGGCACTTTCTCTTCCCTGAGCCCGCCGGGATACCCTTTCCCGTCCACCCTTTCATGGTGGGAAAAGACCGCGTCCATCACGAGGGGGGCCAGGGGATGGGCGTAGATAAGGCTTCTCCCTATCTCGGGATGTTTTTTTATGCTCGCGTATTCGCCGTCGGTCAGCTTCCCCTCCTTGCGCAGGATGGAATCGGAAACACCCACTTTCCCGAGGTCGTGCACCAGGCCCCCCAGCTCGGCCCGGAAGACCAGGTCCTTCTCCAGGCCGGCCTTCTCCGCCAGGGCCTTCGCGTACTTGCCGACCCGCCAGATATGCCCGCCGGTATACGGGTCCCGGGCCTCGATGACCGAAGCCAGGGTCAAAAGAGACCGCAATAAAGACAGGTCGTTAAAGTCGGCGTTCATTCTCTACTCCGTTCCCCGGCAGCTCTCCGCTCCCCATAATGTAGCCAAGAAATAGCGGAATATCAAGTTCTTACATCCATTTTACACGCTCTTTATCCCCGGGGCCGGGGAAAAAAGCTATCATTTCCTCATGGACGCCCCAAAACATTCTTCCGCTTACCGCATCCGCCGCGCCCTTAACTGGGTGCCGCTCGGCTTCGCCTATGCTTTCCTCTACATGGGCCGCTACAACCTCACCGTCTCCAAGAGCGTGCTCGGCGACGCGCTGATGACCAAGGCGCAGTTCGGCGAGATCTTCGCCGTCGGGGCCTGGGTCTACGCCCTGTCCTTCCTGGTGACCGGCCCGCTCACCGACAAGCTGGGCGGCCGGCTGGCCATGCTCATCGGCACCGCCGGCGCCATGCTGGCGAACTTCCTCATGGGCCTGACCCTTTACGGCATAGCCAACTGGGGCTGGAACGTCTCCATTTTCGCCGCCTTCATGGGCCTGTACGCCCTCAACATGCACTTCCAGAGCTACGGCGCCATCTCCATAGTGACGGTGAAGGCGCCCTGGTTCCACGTCAGGGAACGCGGCACCTTCTCCACCATCTTCGGCTCCATGATAGCCTTCGGGCTCTACTTCGCCTTCGACTGGGGCTTCGCCGTGGCCGAGGCTTCGCGCGCCGTGGCCGGCCAGTCGCCTTCTTTCATAGCCAGGGTCTTCGCGGCCGTCTTCGGCCTGGGCGGGACGGGCGTGGACCAGAACTGGTGGATCTTCTTCGTGCCGGCCCTCATCCTGGCCGTCTTCTGGACCATCATGTTCCTCTTCCTGCGCAACACGCCCGGCGAGGCCGGCTACAAGGATTTCGACACCGGCGAGGAATCCGTCTCCGCCACCGGCGAGCGCCTGCCGATGCGCGAAGTGTTCCTGAAGATCATCACCCACCCCGTCCTGCTGGTGGTCTGCGGCATAGAGTTCTGCAGCGGCGTGCTGCGCAACGGCGTCATGCACTGGTACCCGCTCTTCGCCAGGGAGACCGGCATAAAGTTCTGGGTGACGCAGAACTGGGGGCTGATGCTGCTGCTCGCCGGGCTGACCGGCTCCTTCCTGACCGGCTGGTGCTCGGACCGGTTCTTCCACTCCCGCCGGGCTCCCATGGCCGCCATACTTTACGGCCTGATGGGCGCCAGCGCCGGGGTTATGGCTCTTTCCCTGGGCGCCAACTTCTGGTACGCCGGCGCCGCCACCATGCTCATCTCCATGTCGGTGACGGGCGTGCACGGCATACTTTCCGGCACTTCCACCACGGACTTCGGCGGCACCCGGAACGCCGGCGCGGCCACCGGCATAGTGGACGGGATGGTCTACCTGGGCACCGGCATGCAGTCCATAGTCATCGGCCATATCACGCCCGTGGGCGAGCTGGCCAAGGACCCCGCCAACTGGCAGCTGTGGCCGGTGTTCCTGGCGCCCTTCTCGGTGATAGGCTTCATCCTTTCCCTGCGCATCTGGAACGCCCTGCCCAAAAAGGCGGCCAGGCCGGCGGCAGTCGCCGCGGAGCCGGTACTGCAGCCGGAAACCTGACAGTACCGCGAAAAGCTCCCCGGCCTCCGGCGGTTCAGCGCGGAACGGAGGCGGCGCAGCGGAAGCCTTTCACGCTGTAGCGGGTCTCGGGCGAACTCTTCATTCGTGCGGCCGAGCGGCAGAGGTCCGCGCTGACGAAGACCGACCCGCCCCTGATGACCTTCTCCTTTCCCCCGGCCGGGCCCTGCGGGTTCGCGGCCGGGCTCACGGCGTAATAAGCCTCGGCGTACCAGTCGGCCGTCCATTCCAGCACGTTCCCGTGCATATCGTAAATACCGTAGCCGTTCGGCTTCTTCAGGCCGACCGGGTGGATCTTCTTGCCTGAATTGTTCCAGAACCAGGCGTACTCGCCCAGCCCGGCCTCATTGTCGCCGGAACAGAACTTGCCGCCCGCCCCCCCTCCGGCCGCCTTTTCCCACTGCGCCTCCGTAGGCAGCCGCTTGCCCTGGCGCTCGCAGTAAGCCATGGCGTCCTGCCAGTTCATGTACACCGCGGGGTAATTGTCCTTGTCAGGGAAAGACTGCCGGGGCATGGTTTTGCCGGCCGCCTTGGCGAAAAGCCTGTACCGGGCGGCGGTCACTTCGTACTTGTCGATATAATAGGCGTCCAGGAAAACCTTATGCCTGGGCCGCTCGCTGGGGGGGTATTTTTCGTCGGAGCCCATCAGGAACTCGCCCCGCGGGACCAGGACCATGTCCTTAAAGTAGTCCTGCGCGTTGCCGGCCGCGGGGGCGGCGGCCCCGTCCGCAGGCGCGGTTCCCGCGGCCTTAACTGCCCCGGCCTCTTCGGCCGATAAAAAGCCCGACCGGGACAGACCCGAAAGGATCAAAGCGAACAAGAGCGCTCTCATCGTTCCTCCTTTATTGCCCGACCTCTACCCGCAGCAGGCCGCCCAGGGCCGTGGACAGGTGTACCGCGGCCCTGCGGACATCCTCCTCCGACGGCAGGCAAAGGGCCATTTTTCCTTTTTCGCGGTGGCGAAAGCGGAACACTCCCTTGTGACCCATCTGCCCGTACGCGAAGGCCAGCCAGAGAGACCGCGGCTCCAGGCTCGCCTCCAGGAAATCCTCGCGCGGGGCCCGGAAATTATGCTCATTGTCGGCGATGATCTGGTCGAGGCTGCCCCGGTCCAGCGTCTCCTTGCGCCTAGCGTTCTCCTCTTCGCTGGTGGTCAGAGCCGAAGCGGCCAGGGCGCCCAGCAGCCCGAACTGCGCGCCCATGACCTTCTCCATTTCGCTGCCGGTAGCGGCCCAGACGAAAGCCAGTTCTCCCGGCAGGACATACACCCTGTAGAGGCGGTTCGGCGACCAGGTCATGCAGGCCAGTCCCTGGAAAAAAGGCGGCTGCCCGGACCCGGCGGCCGGAGGCGAGGGCCGCGGCCGCCATTTTCCGAAGATCAGCCGGCAGCCGCCGCATTCGGCCTGACCGTCGGGCTGCTCGTGTCCGCAATTAGGACATTTCATATGGAGCTCCCCAAGCGCTTCCGAAGTTATAAGACATTCTACCAAATGAAATAAAGAAAGTAGGTCCAAAAGGGCGGGCCGGGGGCCGAAAAGCGGCCGCGGCCTAGGACTTACGCCTCTATTGGGATATTCGGGAGCTAAGGCATAATATAAGCGGGTAATAGCGGTATTTATTTTCAGACGGGAGATGAAGAAATGATAAAAACTTTATTCGCTGCTCTTCTCACTATCACGGCGGCCGGCGTTAACGCCGCGGATATTACCGGACTGCAGGCTTCCAAGGCGGCGGATATTACCGCCGGCGGCGAACTGAACCTTCCCCTTCCGCAGGCCGCCGAGGCCGTAACCCCCAGGAGCAGGGACACCCTGACGCTCCTGGACCCGCGCAACGGCAAGGTGTACGTCGTGGTCCCCGTAAGCGGCGGGTTCATCAATATTTCCACGGGACTGTTCGTGCCGGCCGTCTACAACGGCTCGGGCTATGTGCTTCCCTCGGGGCAGTACCTGCCGGTGGTGGGCGGCAAGTCCCCGGCCGATAAAGGCGCCGCGATGACCGCCGCGAAAGCTACCGGCAGAATGTCCTGCCGTCTCGACGCCAAAGCGCTGGGCAAACAGTACACCCTCTCCTTCAACCTGAAAAAACTGGCCGCCGACCCGGAGAACAACCCGATACGCGTTTCGCCGGCGCAGAATTTCCTGGAGGCCCTCAACGAGAATATCTCGGTCCGCGAAGAGAAAGGCAATATCGTCGTCTCCGGGGATTCGGACGGCTTTTTCCTGGTCTACCTCACGCTTAATACCGCCTCCGGCTTCACCAGGGGGGACTTCTACCTCAGGGATACCGGCGAAGGCTGCGGCGACAAGCGCGGCCCGGTAACCTGCAGCGCTCTGGATTAAAAGAGACGCGGCCGTTAAAAAACACGGGCGCTTTCCCGGTTTTTTTAACTTTCCCCGCCTGTTCAGCCCCTTCCCAGCGCGAAGCAGGCGGCCGAAGCGGCGAGGGACAGCACGATATAGCCGTTCTCCACCACCTTCTTCCGCCCCCCGTCTTCGCGTGCCCCGCCGAGGTCCAGCAGCGCCTGGCGCAGCAGGAAGGTGTAGAGCACGTAGTACAGGAAGGGGATGATATGCCTGGAGAAAGGGTAATCGCCCAGCTTCTTGCCGAACGGCGCCAGCAGCCAGCCCATCTGCGTATAGATCCCCAGCGCGCCCAGCCCGGCGTTTATGAACATCCACTTGACCTCGTCCGCGCCGAAGATGGAGAGGTAGAATACCGTGTAGATGAAGATGGCTAACCCGCCGTGCAGGTACAGGAAGACGTGCGGCGGCCCGCCGTCCATGTAAGCCATCAGGAAGCCCGAGCCGCCGAACATGAGCATATGAAAGAGGAAGAACGGGTAGATCTGGTACCAGGGCACTTCGCTGCCGGCCGGGTATTCCTTGCCGTTTATACTTAAGCCCCTATGCAGTTTCATCCGTTTCCTTCGGCCCCGTAAGAGTGAAAGCGATTCGCCAGGCGCGGGAACAGCCACCGGCCGGTGAGAAGGAAGAACAGCCCCGCCGCGAAGAACAGGACGGCGTTCAGCCACAGCACGGAAAATGTCCTTACGGAACGGGCCAGCTCGGCTTTTTGGGGTTGGCCGGGCAGGTAGACCACTTCCACCTCCTGGCCGACCCTGTACGCCGGGCCGCCGCGCGCTCCGTGGTTCGAGACGAATTCCAGGCTTTTCCCTTCGGCTTCGAACCGTACCACCGGGTAGTAGATCACATATTCGGTATCTCCCCCGCCCCGGCCGGCCCGGGGAGAGTCGGCGCCCCTGGATTCCTGAAAACCAGCTATCTTACCCCCCGCGGTCACCCCGCCGGAGTAAAGGGACCAGAGCTTCCACAAAAAAGCTCCCATGATCAGCAGCATTAACAAGCCCAGATATTTGAAGGCCCTCTGTATCCAGAGGATCACGTTCCCGCGGAACGCCAAAGCCCTGTCGCGCCCGGCTGAGTGCGCATCATATTGCCGTTCTTCCATAGTACGAAAAGCTTCCGCCGCTTTCTTCCTTTTCCCCGCCGCTACGCCGCAAAATTCCCCCGGCCTATTCCCCGGCGCCCCGCTGTTCCAGTTCCAGCGCGAGTCCCTCCGGGAGCACGCCCAGCGCCACGGCCCTGGCCACGCGGCCGTCGCGCCGCATGGCGATCGAGGCGGAGATTATCCTGTGCTCCAGTTCCGGGTCCAGGCAGGCGCCCAGCGCGGCCGCCACGGCGGCGGGCCCGCCCCTGACGAACAGCGGCACGGAAGCGATAGCGCTGATCTTCAAAGCGTTGATCAGCGGGTTGGACAGCGCGTTCAGTATTATATTGCCTATCTCCATCAGCAGGGCCTCTTCCAGCTCTTTGGGGCCGCCGGTACGGTAAAGGGGCCCGTTCACGAAACAGCCGGAGATATGCTCCATATCCTCCGAGCGGAAGAGCAGGGCGGCGGCGAAGGGAGCGCCGTCGCGGACGTACACCTGGACGGCGGCGGCGGCCTTGCCGAGACCCGCCAGCCCGACCGCCTCCGGGACCTTCCCGGAAGCGACGCTGACGCCGCACAATTCCCAGGCCCAGGAGGAGGCCTCGCTGGTCCTGAGCATGCATTTGCTGAGCCCGCCGGCGGCGAGGCGCAGTATCGTATCGCTCTTTTCGCGCCTCGGCGGTTTTTTGCGCAGGGAATCGGTGAAGGACCTCTCGAAAACGTCGGGGCTGAAGGGCTTGAAGATTATCCCGTCCGCGCCCAGGAGCAGGAGCCGCCTGTTTATGCTGTCCTGCTCCACGGCCGTCACCATGATGACGTTGACCCCCGGATCGATCTTCCGGAGCTCCTCCAGCACCTCCACCCCGGACTTGCCCGGCATGATTATATCCAGCAGCACCACTTCCGGGCGCAGCTCCCTGAAGGCTTTCAGAGCGCCCGGCCCGTCTTCGGCCTCGCCCACCACCGTATGGCCTTTATGTTCCAGGAGCGCCCGTATCAGGCTCCTGGTATCCGCGTTATCGTCCACGATAAGCACTTTCATCGCCGGTCCTTTTCCCCTTCCCCGGCCTTATTCCGCCGCGAGGCCGCCGCTATCAGGTCCGCGAGCACGTACGCGGACTCCTCCAGCACGAAATCCGGCACGGGGGGAGCCCGGTCGTAATCGCCCGAAGCCGCGGCCGTGGAGAGCTCTACGCCGGCGGCGGGAGCTGTGGAAACCTCAGCTCCCACGGCGGCGGCGGTCGAAGCGGCCACCCCGGAAATGACCGCCGCGGTGGAATTAAACACCAGAGGTTTCCCGGCCGCTATATCCTCCAGGGTCAGCTCGGCGACAGGGAGCGGCGCGGCCTTGCGCGCGGCGCGTTCCTTGTTGCGCCCGGCCTGCCTGGCCTTCTCCACCTCGCGCTCGGCCAGGCGTTTCGCGTAATTAAGGGAGACGGTCTTCTCCTTCCTGCGCTCCAGGTAAAGGGCTATGTCCTGCTTCACGAACCTGAACTCGGGCGAGGCCGCCACCCTGGCGAGCGAGGCCGCCCGCAGGCGGTCCAGTTGTTCCCGGCTCACCGGGCCCGCGCTGTCATAGGCGGCCGGCGAGATCTCGTCGTAGGCCATGGCGTTGGGCAGCGAGGACTCGGTCATCTCCAGGTGGTCGCTCAGGGAAGGCAGGGTTATGTCCGGGACCACGCCGCGGTTCTGGGTCGAGCCGCCGGAAACGCGGTAGAATTTCTGGGAGGTCAGCCTGACCGCGCCCGGTTTCTGCCGGCGCAGGGACAAAGGCATGAAACTGTCCAGGTCCAGCACCTGCTGCACCGTGCCCTTGCAGAAAGTGCTTTCCCCGCCCACCAGCACGGCGCGCCCGCGGTCCTTCAGCGCCGCGGAAACTATCTCCGAGGCCGAGGCGGAGAACCGCGAATCCAGCGTGACGAGCGGCCCGGCGTAATCCGGCGGGCCGGGCGGCGCGCTCAGGACGCGGACGCCGCCGCGGCTGTCCTTCACCTGCACCACCGGCCCCCCGCCCGTGAACAGGCCGGTCATGGTCACGGCTTCCTCCAGCGACCCGCCGCCGTTGTCCCTCAGGTCCAGGATGATGCCGTCGGCGCCCAGCCCCGTCAAATGCCCCAGCAGGACCTTCACGTCCAGCGCGGCGCTCTCGCTTCCCGCGGGGCCGGCCTGGGTGTAGAAAGAAGGGAGCTTGATGACGCCCAGCTTCAGGTCCCGGCCGTCCTGCCCGGGGACCAGTACGACCTGCGCCCTGGCCTTCTGCTCCCTGAGCAGGATCTTGTCGCGCACCAGCGCGACCACGGCGCGGACCGAGGGGTCCAGGGCGTCGGCGGGAATGATCCTCAGGCGGACCACGGTACCCTTCTCGCCGCGTATCAGCTTGACCAGGCGGTCTATCCTCATGCCCACGGCCTCGACGAAGGCGCCGTCGGTCCCCTGCGCCACGGCCTCTATGCGGTCGTTGAGATGCAGAGCTTTGCTGGCCGCCGCCGGGCTGCCCGGGATCACGGCGAGGATCTTGGCGTAGCCCTCCTCCGTCTGGAGCGTCACCCCTATGCCCACCAGGGAGAGGCTGAGGCTGATATCGAAATTATCCTTGGCCGGGGGGCCCATGTATTCGCTGTGCGGATCGAAGCAGTTGGCCAGGGCCGTAAGGTAGCCCTGCAGCACGTCCGCCGGGTCGAACTCCCTGTAATTCTCCAGCAGCCGGTCGTAGCTTTTCACCACGTTGGCGGCCTGGTCCTCCGGCTTGGCCGAAGAGAGCTTCTCGTTGAGCAGGTCATATTCCACTCTCTGGCGCCAAAGCGCCAGCGCCGCGGCCCCGTCGGCGGGCCAGGGGGCCTCCTTCCTGTCGGCCAGGATCGACCCTTCGGAAGTGAAGGTGTAGGTCGAGCGCGCGAAGGCGCGCACCCAGCCCACCCGCTCCTCGAGGCGCGCCATGAAGCGGTTGAAGATGAAGTAGGCGGGCTCCACGTCGCCGGCCCTCAGGCGGGGGGCGAGGCCGGGACCGAAGCGGGAATCGAATTCTTCGATATCCGAAGCCAGGAAGAACAGGCGGTACGGGTCGTACCTCCGCAGGTAGAGCTTCAGCAGCTCCCGGGAAGTTTCCGCGGCTACCGGCTTATGGTCGTAATGCCCCTCTTCCAGGATGCGGGCCACCAGCTGGGCGGTGGCGCCGGAGGCGGGCGCCGGCTCGATATTCCCGGCGGCCGCCGCCGGCCGCGGAGCCGCCGCCAGGGATAGCCCGAGAAAAAGGGAAAGCAGGGTGTTGGAACGGGGATCCATATGGCCGCCGCCTTTTTGCCTACCGCAGGTTATGCGGGCCGGCGAACAAGGCGTGGAAGTCCTGGGGTTCTTCCGAGCCGAACTCTATGCCGCCCTCTTCGGTCTCCAGGTCGGCGATGAGGAGATCGTCCTTGTAGAGCTTCACTTTAATGGAGCCTTTGAGGGCCTCGTAATCGTAGAATTCCTTTCCCCGCGGCGCCATGAACTTGAGCAGCAGGAATTTCTCCTCGGGCGCCCAGGCCGAGATCTCTATGCGCTCGCCTTTATGGTTGCGGGCCTTGACCTGCCATTTGCCGTAGTTTATATCCAGCCTGATGACGTCGCCGCTGCCGGGGCGGAAAGCGTATTCCCGGCCTTTATGCCGCAGGCCTATGCCCATGGCGTCGGGGAGATCAATGCCGCCCAGCACCTTCGGCAGGCCGCCGCCGGCGGCGAGCACGGTGCCGGGAGAGCCGCTGAAATGGTTGGAGACCAGCCAGGCCCACCATTTGGGAAAGCCCCGGCCCCAGTTGCGGTCCTGGTAGGCGGGCGCGCCTTTCAGCGCGTAGGACCGGCCGCGGTAATTGACGGCGCCGCTCATGCGGGCGGAAGCCTGCGCGGGGTACCAGAAGATATTGGAAATGCCGGGCAAGTACATGGTCCAGCCCATGGCGTTGAAAGACCAGTCCTTCTCCACGGCGAGGTCCCAGGAGAACTCCTCCCCGCCGGGCAGCGGCAGGCGGCCTTTCAGCGTCCTGTCGGTGGCGACGTTCCCGTCCACCATCACGAAAGTCTCGGCGGCGCCGGCGCTGAAACTCTTCACCGGGAAAGCCCGTTCATGGGTCTCGCCGGCCGCGAAGTTCCCCGCGCTCACGTAAGAGCGGGAGGCCGGCATGGACTGCTCCCGGTCCCAGGGGTTCACCACGCCGTAGCAGAAATAAAAAGCCTGGTCCGTGCCGGGCACCGTAACTTTATAATACCACCACTCGTACCAGTCGCCGTCCCCGCCGTCCCAGATCAGGGCGTTGTAATTCACCGCCCTGGGGTCCGCGGCTGTTTTCCCGGGTACCGGCGCGGGGGAACCTGGCGGCGGCACGGCCCCGGCGCTGAGCGGTCCCGGCGGGAACAGGGCGGGCCGTTGCGCGGCGGCCGAGGAAGGGAGAGCGCAGGCCAGCGCCGCGAGAATTATAAAGACATTTCTCTTCATATCGGTAAATTATACAACAAAGCCGCCGGAGTCCCGGCGGCGGTCTTATCTGGCCGGTTTGCCGGACGGTTCGCGGCTTTTTTCCCGGATAGCGGCCAGCAGTTCCGCCACTTTGTTCGCCGCCGCCTCGTCGGGGGCCGGCGGTACGGGGCTGCCGGCGTTCGCGTTCAGCACCCTGTCCGGGAACTGCGCCGCTATCAGGTTGCCGGTCACCGAGGCTTCCACGTACTGGGCCCTGAGCTTGAACAGCTCCCGCACTTCAAGGTCCCTTGGATCGCCGGGCAATTTGGGCGTGCCGGGCCTGCGGTCGGAAAGGAAAGGCGCCGTTACTTCTTCCCCCATGCCTATTTCCATCCGCGACAGGTCCTTCTCGAAGAAGACCCAGTATTTCACGCCTTTATGCATGCCGGTGAAAGCCGTGCTGCCCTCCACCGGGACGGGGGACCTTTCCCCCTCGTCGGCCGGCGCCGCCTTAGCCGCGCTTTTGCGCGGCCTGAGCAACAGCAGCGCCAGCAGCGCGGCCGCCGCGCACGAGACTAATAAAATAATGTTCTCATTGGTCCACATAGCCGCAGAATAGCAAATTTTCGGGGAAACTAAAAAGCGCACTGGATTTTTCCAGGATTTGGGGTATAATATTGACGGGATAATGTTCGCCGGCCGCCAGTCCTTTCTCTCCCCGCTTATGCCCGTCGCCGTTGCCGGCTTTATCCCTGGCGGTACGAATATCATGAAAACAGCTTCCTGTCCGAACTGCGGCGGCAAAAGGGTCCGCACCGGGAAAACGTTCCTTCCTCATCTGGCGCGGATGGCCGTGGGCAGCCGGCGCCGGTACTGCCGTAACTGCCGCAGCCGCTGGATAGGGGAGGAGAAACTTTACTCGCCCTGGGCCAGGCTGGCCCTCATCCTGCTGGTCTGCGGCCCCGCCATAATAACCCTGGTCTACCTGAAAAGGGAAGGCTGGTTCGAGCCGCAGCCCTACCTGTACGAAACCGCCGACGCGGAGCATGCCGCGGCCGGAGCTCATGGCGGCAGCGGTATTGACGGGGGGGTGGAAGCCTTGCTGGAAGGCGATATGGCGGGGGTGTACGCTCAGCGGTTCGCTGGAACGCATTTCGCGGAGCGGAGCCGCAGGCCGGTGCAATGGAGGACCGGCCAGCTGGACATGAACACCCTGTATAACCTGACCCTCCAGGGAGGGATGCGGCCGGCCGGACAGTCCCGGGAGATGCAGGAGATGCTGAGCCGGATGGCGGAAGCCGTCAAGCGCACGGGCAAGACCCCCCAGGAATTAGCCAGAGAGATAGATCAAACCGATAAACAGACGCTCTGGGACAAGTACGGCAATAATTTCGCTTCCAAGGATGAAGCCAAGGCCGCCCACAACGAATTCAAGGCCAACCGCGGCAAGATACCGTACTGAGCTCCGGCCGCCTGACCATCAGCCGACAAGCCCGGTCCGGCGGTCAGAGCTTCCAGCTCCTTATATGCCGGTCTTTCGCAGAGTTAAAGGTCAACCGTTCTTCCCTCTTATACCCCCGACCGCGGCGCCGCCGACTATCAGGGCCATCGCGGCGAAGTGGACTGCGGAGAGCCTGCGCCCGCTCATGACCGCCAGGATCAGGGTGGAGAGCAGCGGCGTAAGGTAAGCGAGGGTCCCTATCAGCTGCGGATTCCCTTTTTTAAGGGCGGAGTCCCAGGCGTAGAAAGCCAGGCCCATGGGGCCGAAACCGAGCATGAACAGCCGCCCCAGTTCCCCGGCCCGGAGCGGGACGCTTTCCTCTATCAGGGCATGGGTCCCCAGGCAGAGAAGAGCCGAAACGAAGCAGAAGCCCCCCACCGCCGAAGTGGGGAAGCCGCGCGCGCGCTTCGTGAGTACGGAATAAGCCGCCCAGGTGAGCGCGGCCGCGAAAGCCAGCGAATAGCCTTTGATATAGGTAAGGGAGAAATTGAACCGCCCCCCCGTGACTATCAGGGCCGCTCCCGACAGCGCCAGCGCGCCGCCCAGAACCTGGCGCAGGTTCAAAGCCTGGTCCTTGAGCAGGACGGCGGAAAGCAGCACTATCAGCACCGGCCAGAGATAATTTATGAGGTTCGCCTCTATAGGCGGGGCCAGCCTCAGCGCCATGAAAAGAAAAAAATGATAGCCGAATAGTCCCGCCGTGCCCGGCAGAAGTATCTTGGGGTCCCTGAACCAGTCCCGCCACCAGGGAACGGACGGCAGAGCCCCGAAAGCCATAGCCGTCCCCACGAGCAGGAAAGGCGGTACCCTGGCCAGCGTGGTGCTCAGATAGGCCAGGCAGGCCCAGAGAAAAATGGAAACGCAGGCCAGAACAAAAGGCGAGCCCGGCAGCAGCAATTCGCGGTCGGTATTCATGGGACGCTATATTCTACCAAACCCGCCAAAACAAAACCGCCGGGCTTTCCCGGCGGCTTGAGCCGCTTGTTTATAACCGATTACCAGCCTTTCCCTTTACCCCAGTTCAGGGCCAGGACGCCGCCGGCGAAGAACAGTACGCTGACAATGGCCAGGCCCGCGGACGGCGCGCGCGACACCGCCTCGGCGGGGCTCAGATAAAGATACAGCTCATAACTTACGCCGATCAGGCCCAGTATGGCGACTACCGCCGAGACGAGTTTTATCAACACGGTCTTAACGTCCGGCCCCTGCGGCCCGGCCGGGACGGCGGCCGGCCTCTCCGCCTTCGCTTCGGCGGCGCCGCCGGTAAGGCCGAGCAGTTTCTTCAGGAGTTCCAGTTCGCGGGCATCCAGCCAGCTAGCGCCGCAGGAAGGGCATTTATCCACCAATAAGAGCGGGTTGACCAGGCCGCCGTGCGACATCTTATGCCGGCAGCGCGGGCAGACGAGGCCCTCGGCCCTGGCGTTAATAAGGTCGAGGTCGGCCGAGCCGCCCCCCTGCGACTGTTTAAGCAGGGCTTCGAGTTCGCCCTTGTCGAACAGGATCCCGGAGCAGCCCGGGCAGACGTCGAGCGGGATCTTTCCCAGTACGGGCGTCTCGACCAGCGTTTCGGAAGCGCATTTGGGACAATTGATCATATAGTTCGCACCTATCTCCTCTTGGAAGTTCCGGACTCCGGCCTATTACATTTTAACTTTTTATAGGCCCTTGGCGCGCCCGCCGGTCCGGCCGGGACCCTGTCCGGGAATTCGGCCGCCCCCGCGGAGATCCCGGTGAGCACCGCGCGGCAAAAAAGCCCCCCGCGCCTTTCCCCCCTGAACGGCTGTCCGCAAAGCACTCTCCTGGTTATCTTTTCTCTATTGGCTCCTTTTCCGCGGGAAATAGGTCTTTGTGCCTATGGGGAACCTAACCATGGGACCCTTACGGTATGACCGCGCGCCTGATAGACTATCTGTATGAAAAGACTGATCTTAGCGGCGATAGCGGCGGCGATCTTCTCCGCTGCCGTTTCCGCCAGGGAGTCCGCTCCCGGTTCAGCCCGCGCTTCGGGCCGGGATATCCGGAAGGAAAGAATTATTATTGAAAACGCCGGCCGGGACCGGCTGGCGCTGGAAACCCTGGAGAGATTGACTCCCGGCGCGGATCCCGGGGCGGCCCAGGTGACGTTCGCGGTCAGAAGCCTCGGCGACCCGTTCTCGCCCGCCGACGGATCCGCGCTGGAGGACATGGCTACCTGGCAGTTGCAGATACTCGACAGCAGCGGCAAAAAAGCGGGCTTCATACAGGGCAAAGGTCAGACCCTGCCCCCCATGCTTGGCTGGTCCGGGCTCTCCGCCGGCGGCGAGCCTTTCCCCGGCGGTTTCTACACCGCCAGGTTCGTCTGGACGGACAGCGCGAAGAAAGTCTACTCCACCCGTGAAGTTTCCTTCAACCTTTTCTCCCGGCTGAAGATGCCCAAGTTCGCCGAACTGAAACTGGACTTCCGGTTCGCCGGCGGGACGCCCCGGCTCTAACCGGCCCCGCCGGAGCGGCCGCCGCTGCATATCCCGCCCGCCGTGAGGGCGCTTTTAGCGAAGCCGGAACGGTACCTGAACGTCATGAAGTAGAACCATTTATTCAGCGGCTTGTTGCCTGTCTGGTCCATGAATAAATGCAGGCCCATACCAAGCAGGACGCCGTAAAGGATCTCGCCCGGGAACAAGCGGGCCGCCAGGACCAGAAGAACATAAAGCTCGTAAGAGTGAAGCGCCAGATAGATCTTCTCCCATCTCAATTCATCGCACCAGGACACGAACCCTTTGACCGAGAACGGTTCGCCGGCCAGCAGGTAGAAATCCAGCAGATGGTCCGCGTCCAGCAATATCCCGCTCGCCAGGCAAGAAACGGCCATCGCGGCCGAGCCGGTCGAGCCCCAGACCGCCGCTCCGGCCGCTGCCGACGCGCAAACGTGAGCTTTCGCTTTCATATGCGGATTTCCCGCCTATTTTTCGGGAGGCGCCGGGAACAGGAGAGACTTCATGTCCGCTACGGCGCTTTCCACGCGGATCAGCCTCTCGAGCAGCTGGGTCTGGGCATTGCCTATGGAGACCAGCATGGCGCTCATCTGCTCCAGCCTTTCCCTTAGCGGGTCCGGCTGCGGGCCGGCGGCCTGTCCGGGAACCGGCCGCGCATTTTCAGGGATACCGGCCGCGGGCTTCTCTTCCGGCGGCCGCCGGACCACCTGCTCCGCGGCCTTCGCGGGGACCGGTGCAGCCGCGGGCGGCGGAGCCGCAGGCGGCTCGTCTATTACCGGCTCGTCTATCAAAGTCCCCCGCATGGTCATCATGATGCGGGCCTTGTCGGCAGCGGGGCCGCCGGGCCGCTCGGGGGCCGGGGCGGCGCCGAAAAGGGCCACCACTTCCGGAAAAGTGGACGCCGCCTTCCAGCCGGCGGCCTGCCCCCCGCCCGGGGTATCGGGGCAGAGAAGGGAGGTTAGACTGAAGTTGGGAAAGTCGGCCAGTTTTTCTTTTTCATAAGGGCCGCAGACCACATTGTTCATGTACAGCCAGTATTTCATAAGCCGCTCCTGTTCGGATCGAGCCGCGACGCGTTCTATGGGGCGTTCGCTTTGCAGGAATTCCCCTTGAACGAAGCCTTAACGACTTTTTTCGCGCCGTTCACTTCAAAATAAGTCTTGCAGTGGAAATTCAAGGTGTCGCCGCCGTAAGTAGTGGCGTAGCCGGTCCCGGTCTGCGGGTTGTACTGGTAAGTAGTGAAGCGCGAGGTGGTATAGCTCTCGCTGCTGGCGTACTCGTAGACCGTGTTGCCGTTGGGCGCCGTGAACGTCCTCGCCGGGTACCCCCAGCTGCCGACCAGCGCCTCGGCCGCGGCCCCCACCCAGGAATGCACGGCCTTCTTGTAGTTAGCGGTGGTAGCGCAGCCGCAAAGCAAGCCCAGAACCCCGAAAAAAAATATCGGTCTTTTCATAGCCCTCTCCTTCCCCGTCCGCCCTTTATTCTACAAAACAAAACCGCCGGAAAGCCCGGCGGCCTCGAATACGCGCGCTCGGGTCCTTTCCGGCTATATCCTTATCCGCTTCGGGGCGCTGAACTTGCCCTTGTAGCCGAGAAGGTCTATCTTCGCCGCGCGCATGTAGTAATCCCCGGGCTGAAGCAGCTTCTCCAGGTCCGGCCTCTCCGAAATGCCGTAGGTCCCGTCAAGGACGATAACGCCGAAGTCCCGGTCTTTCGCCACCTGCAGCCTGTAGCCTGTATGCGTTTCCACCGAGTCGAGAGCGTCGGGCGGCAGGAAGTCGTATTCCGTGACCGGAGGCGGCTCGGCATCCGCCGCCGGCGGGGCCCCGTCCGGAACGGCGACCGCCGCTTGAGGCCCTGTCTTCGGCCGCGCCGGCAGTTCCACCGGCGGCGAGGGCGCCATATCCGGCTTCACTTCGGTATAGTAGCCCTTCCGTACCTCCACCTTTTTCCCCTGCGCCTCCACCTCGGCTACACCGCGCGTAACCCTTACGACGGTGGTGAGGTCCTCTTTCAGCCTGGCGCTGAACTCGGCGTCCGCGGTCTTGGGCAGTATGACGGCATTGCGCGTTATAATGCGCGTGCGCCTGCCGAGCAGCTCGCCGGCCACCATTTCCGCGTCCGCTTCCTTTTTGCCCGGCGGGCGGAGCACTATCAGCGTGTTGGGCGCCAGGGCCAGCAGCTCGCCGGTGCGGAACCGGATCTCGGCGCGGGAGGCGGCCATGGTGTATACGGTGTCGCGCGTGAACAGGTCCATCAGCGGGCCCGCCTTCCCCCAGTCGGAAGAACCCGTGCGCCTGAAAAGCACGTCGTTGGTGAGGCGGACCAGCTTGGCCGTATACAGGCCGTCGGCGGCCCGGACAAAGACCGGGGATAAAATGATCATTATCCCTACCAGGAAGTTCCTCATACCGCCTCTTACTGAGCAGCGAAGCTTCCTTAATAGTCTATTACAAAGCCATTAAATATTCCCCCGGGAAACATCAAATCCCGGTCAAATCTCCGGGCGCTCCCCGCCGGAACAAAACCGCCGGGCTTTCCCGGCGGCTGCGAAAGATCAAAAGTAAAGACCTGACCCTTCTTTTCCTCCCTAGCACTCCTCGCGGTTCCCCGGGGCGGCTTTAGAAAAACAAGTTTTCTCTATCATGGAACCTTTAAACCGCTAAAAAGGTTTGCCGCCATTTTCCCTCCGGCTCACTTCCCGTTACCGGACTTCTCGAAATATTGAGCGATATCCATCCCCTCGCCCAGCGCTATCCGGTAGGAGACCTTCCGCAGGTAACTGCCCAGCGCCACCAGCCCCGCCATGGCCAGCAGCGCTGCAGCGTAGGAGACGCCCGCTCTGCCGAATTTAAAGAATACCGCCACGGGCCAGATAGCGAGCACAAGGACCATACCGAGCAGGCCCGCGGAGTAAAGCCAGCTCCCGATACGCCAGAACCAGCGCCCGCGCGACCCCCGGCGCACCATCTCTTCGTAAAGCGGATAGTCGGGCTGCATACCCAGATTCTAGCAAACAATACCGCGGGCTTCCCCGGCAGTCTCTACTGCTTCTTAGTGGAACTAAGTCAGTAAAATTGGCGAACGGGCCATTGAATACCCGCGGTCTTTAGCTTAGACTTAAGATAGGAGCAGGAACGAGATTTGAAAGACACTGTCTTAAAAGCGCCTTCCTGCGAAGAACAAAGTAAGAGTATCGGAGGGGGAGTTATGAAAACCGACAAGAATAGCAGGACCGTGGCGGTTTGCGGAGTTACCGGCACCCAGGGCAACGCGGTGGCCAGAGAACTCCTAAACAACGGCTACTACGTGCGCGGCCTTACGCGCAGGACGGAGAACGAAAGGGCCAGGGAGCTTTCGGCCCTCGGGGCGCAGATACTGAAATGCGACCTCAACGCGACGGAAGACGTGACGCGGGCGCTCGACGGCGCCTGGGGCGCCTTCGGCGTTTTCACGCCGATGGAAGGAGGTACCGCGCGGGAAGAGGAACAGGCGAAGCGCTTCGCGGCCGCGGCGAAAGCCGCCGGCTTGCGGCAGTATGTCTACAGCTCCGTGGCCTCGGCCGACAGGAAGACCGGGATCCCGTACTTCGAAAGCAAGGCGCGGGTCGAGCGGAGCTTAAAGGACCTGGGGCTCAAGTCCTATACGGTGCTGCGCCCCGCGTTCTTCATGGAGAACTTCCGGAGCCCCTGGCTGTGGCCGGCGCTGGAGAAGGGGCGGCTGACCATAGCGCTCAAACCCGGCACGAAGCTGCAGATGGTGGCGGCGGAGGATATAGCGAAGTACGCGCTTCTGGCGTTCGAAAAGAACACCGGCCTCGACCGCACGGCCATCGACTTCGCCGGGGACGAAATGACGATGCCGGAAGCGGCGGAGGTGCTGGGAGAGGCGCTCGGCAGGAAGATACTGTACGCCGAGCTGCCCATAGAGGAGGTGCGCGCCGCGAGCCCGGAGATGGCCACTATGTACGAGTGGTTCAACAGCGTGGGCTTGAACGTCGACATCCCCGGCGTGGCCGGGAAGTACGGAATAAAGGCCCTTACCTTGAAGCAATGGGCGCATAAGGTCAAGTGGCCGGTAGCCGCGCATTAAGCGCCGGGGCGCCCGCTTTTACCGCCGACCCGGGAAACCGGGGCGGCGGGGGCGTCCCGCGCCGCCAGGCAGAAAAAAGTCTCCCGAAAAGGCTCCTGCCGCCTTTTCCATCTTTCTATTGACTTATCCATATTTTTCCCTTAGACTATAGAAGCCGGCCTCCGCGGCGTTTTGAGGGGTTAAATATGCCTAAAAAGATCCTATACCTGGCCGCTCTCGCAGCCTTGTTCTGTTTCTCGCAGAACGCGGGGCTGGCGGCGCTGGACGCCGCCGGCGGCGCTCAATGGCGCGCCACCACCCATGCCTACTGGGACTATCTCGAACAAAGACAGGAGGTAGACGAGTCCGCCTGGGACTCCTTCCCCGCCGAAGAGCGGCAAACCATGCTCTCGGAGGCCAAGCGCGCCTGCGCGGAAGCCGGGAGATCGGTCAAGCTGCTTTCCGCCAGCCCGCTAGACGGCGACCTCCTGGCGGAGCTCGACCCCGACGCGCTGGCGGACGCCAGGGCCTGTTTCAAGGAGGAGGGCGGTACCCTCTCGGAAAAGGCCCGTATCCTGAAGGGGATCGCCGCGCGCCGGGAGAACGGCGTTTTGACCGAGAACGATATCAGGTGGCTGGAAGAGAACGACGTTTCCTGGTCCGGACAATATAAAGAAGCTTTCAGGTACCAGGCGCTTAAACCGAAACTGGGCGAGGATGCGGCCAAGCGGCAGAAACAACTGGAGAAATTCAACACCGAGGGCGCCGGCAGCCGCCTTTCCAACGTCTCCAACAGCGCGAACAAGGGCGATTCCGCCGCCCTGGACAAGTTCTTCGACGGCGGGACCGC
The DNA here is from genome assembly GCA_016207645.1 of Elusimicrobiota bacterium. Classification (GTDB taxonomy): domain Bacteria; phylum Elusimicrobiota; class Elusimicrobia; order Elusimicrobiales; family UBA9959; genus UBA9959. Next base: position 18,013 of record JACQPH010000037.1, on the reverse strand, counting down.
CGGCAAGGACGCGCCCGAGCTGTCCGGCAGCCGGCTCTCGCTGAAGCCGGGCTCGATGAAGCCGGCCGGGAAATCCGCGGAAGAGCAGAAACTCGAATTGATGCGGAAAGTCCAGGCGCCGCCGGCGCTTGGCGGGAAACCGGGAGAGAATCCGAAGTTCAACAAGTCCCTGACGGACGTTAAATACCAGAAGATAGAGGGAAATCTGTATACTACCGGCCCGGGCAAGAGCGGCGATATGCATACCCTGGCCATCAACCAGGGCCAGACCGGGGACTGCTACTTCCTGGCCTCCGCGGCAGCCGTGGCTAAAAAGGACCCGGAATATATCAAGAACAGCATCCGCGAGAACAAGGACGGGACCTACTCCGTGGATTTTTACCGCGAGAAACCGTGGTGGAAGCCCTGGGGGCCGAACTACACGAAAGAAACCATCACCGTGGACAATCAATTCCCGACAAGGATGGGCAACCCCGAGTTCAACAATTCCAAAGGCACTTCCGAGACCGGAAAGCGGGAGAATATGTGGGGCATGGTCTATGAGAAGGCCTACGCCAAGTTCAAGGGTTCTTACGACGCTATCGGCAACGGCGGCTGGCCAAGCGCCGCTATGGCGGAAATAACCGGCAAGCCGAGCAGCACGCATTCCACCGGCTCCACCAGCCTCCAGAAGCTTACCGATTGGGAGAAGAAGGGCTATGCCCTGACGGTGGCGAGCAAGTCGAAGCCTTCCGACCTGAGCGTCGTCGGCGATCACGCGTACTACGTCCTTAACGTGGACACGGAGAAAAAGACCGTGACCCTGGGCAACCCGTGGGGATTCAAGAACGTCACGCTCACCGAAGACGAATTCAAGAACAATTACTCGCAAGTTTACGTCAATCCCATCCAGCAGAAGGAATGATCTTCATGAAGAACCTATTATTGCCAGCGCTGGTCCTTGTCGGTCTGGGCGGCTGCGTCCCGTCGGAAAAAGTGCCCGGATCAGGAGGTGAGCTTATACAGGTACAACAGGGGAATGTCGGCGCTTTCCGGGAACTCCGGCTGGGCGTAGCGAACATAGTCGAAACCGCGGATGTCGACAAAGCCGGCGCAAAAAAGAAGGGGTTGATGGCCGCTTTGACCTTATTCCTGGACGGTACCCCCCCGCTGGAGAAGGATTTCAAGGTCCGGGCGGGGCAGACGGTAACGATGGGAAAATACTCGGTGTACGTCGAAGAGATACGGGGAACGACCAAAGGCCTGGTGACATTCCGGATAGAGGATATTTCCGGGCCCGCGGCCCGGTAAAAGCCTTTCGGGCCCGGCAGCCCGCCTTTCCCGCAGCGGATCAAGGGGGCAGGTCTTTATTTTCAGCGAATTCCCCATCAACCCGCGACTTGGCAATGCTGAATTTCCCGACTCGCGGTATTGGCGCCCGATTCCACAGAACGCAGCCCTAAAACAAAACCGTCCGCCTTAGGCGGACGGTTTCGTATTTAGGGTCTCGTTCCTCTACTGCAGGCTCAGCTTATCGCTCTTCATGAAACCCTCGGTCCACTCCCCGCCGCTTACCGCGGACTTGCGGACCTTGTAGTAATCTCCCTTGGTCTCGGTGATCAGGACCTTGTCGCCGCGGTGAAGCGTGGTGATCTTGCCGGGGAAGAACCAGCTGTCTTTTTTCGTGACATCCGCGTCGTCCTTGGCCACCACGCCGACCTTGTTGGCGTTCGTCCTCGTGTACATCTGGCGGTATTCGCCGACGAACCTGCCTTTCTCGGTGAACTTCACGTACAGGGCGTCCGAGTTCGGCGCGACGACATCATAGAGCTGGCCGATGTTAAGGGTCACCACGGCTTTCGCCCTGCCGGTCACGCCTTCGGCGCGCAGCTCGGGCAGGAGGGTCAGCTCCCCGCGCTCGTTCGTGACCACTATGGCCACGGTGTCCGACTTCTGGAAGCCGAAGTTCCTTATTTCGGCCTTCAGCATGACGTTCTCGCTCGCCTCGAACTTGCCGTTGTTGTTCTCGTCGTAGAACGAGACGTTGAAGACCTTCAGCACCGGGTTCTCGGCGTAGTATTTATCCGCCGCGGCGACGCCGGACTGCTTGCCGGCCTCGAAGGCGCCGGGGTACACCTGGGCCGCCATCTTCTCGTAGCCCGCCTTGTAGCCGAGCTTCGTCTGCTCGGCGCAGCCGGCCGCGAAGCCTTCCTTGGTGCCGACGGCCTGGCCGTTGCTCATGCCCTGGGCGCGCTCGCCGGGGTATTCCCTGCGGCTGTATTCCTGATAGTAAGCGTTGTACGCCGAGTTATACGCCGCGTTATAAGCGTCCTGGTAGCCCTTCTCTTTGCCGTCGTTGAAACCGATCCGGTAGCTGATCGAGAACTGCGCGTCGTAGGCCCGCCTGTAAGCCATGTGGTATCTCTCGTTATAGCCTTCCCGCCTGGCGTCGTCGTACGCCCGCCGGTAGCTATGGCGATAGCCCTCTTTATAACCTTCCTCATAGGCGCGTTTCTCTTCCGGGGTCGTATACCCGTGGCGTACAAGGTCTATCGGAAGGTTACTTTTTTCACCCATCGTCAAGCCCTTCAGTAAGACGTTCCGCATGGCTTTCACATCGGAGAAAGAGTTCTGAAGCTCGGTCTCGCGCAGGCTGAAGCCGGCCTGATAACCGGCCTTCTGCCCGTTATCGGCCTCTATGACGGCCGCCTCGGCCTGCCCCTTGGCGAAGCCGGCATTATAGGAAGCGGCATCCTGCAGCCCGGCCTGTTTGGCCGTGTCAAAGGCGGAGTTGTAACCGCTGGTATAGCCCTCGTCATAGCAGCGCTTCTGGCCGGCCGCGGTGCCGTTGCTGATACCGGAGTTCTGGCCGTCATAATTGCCTTTCTGCGTGCCGGCGGACTGATCGACGCCATAGCCGTCCCTGTAGCCCGATTGCCTGCCCGCGGTATCGCCTTCATTAGTGCCGTTCCTGCGCCCTTCCCTTTCTCCGGCGTCGATACCTTCCGCGTAGCCTTCCCGCCTTCCAACCCAGGCGCCTTTTTCGGCGCCATCCCTCATGCCATCCCTATGCGCCTGAGTGGTATCTACCGGCTTAGGCGGCTGGGGAGGCTGGGGAGGCTGAGGAGGCTGCGGGGGCTGGGGCGGATGGCCGGGCTGACCGCCGTGGTCGTTGCCGGGACCGTTGTGATCATTGCCAGGGCCGCCGTGGTTGCCGGGCTGCCCGGGCTGCCACCCCTGGGGCGGCGGCTTGCCTTGAAAATCTTTCTGTTCTTGCAGGGTCTGCTGAAGACTGTCGCTGACAGCCGACAACTGCATAACCCCGTCGCTTGAGGCGAAGATCAAGCCCGAGGCTATCAGCAGAGAGGGAAACACCGACACCGCGCAGAATATTTTTTTCATTAACGTACCCCTAGTTTCCGGCATATCCGGAGAATCGTACCGCTAAGATATTGTAGCCAAACTCGCAATGGATACCTAGAGCAGGAAGGCCCAGTTCTGCGTGAAAAAATGGCGCGCCGGACATAGGCCCTTTGGGCCCGATCCCCGGCAAGCCGCCCTCATTTCCGCTCTACTTTGACCCCCGACTGTGGAAATAACTCCAAAAAGTCTTATATCTAGCCCAGCAACAGCTCTATCATTTCCAGCAATTTAGCGGGGTCGAACGGTTTCTTTATGAATGCGTCGGCGCCGCATTCCTTGGCCGTGCGCAGGCCCTTATTAAGGCTGCCGGAAGAGAAGAGCATTATTTTAGCGCCCCCGGCTATGACGCTGGCGCGCAGCTGCCGGCACACCTCCTCCCCGCGCAAAGGCGACATGTGGTTTATCGCGAGGAGAAGTATCAGGTCCGGCTTGAACGCTTCCGCTATGCTGACCGCACGGTCGCTGTGCTCATGGTCTATGACCATGAGCACATGCTTATCGTTCTCCTTCTCGAGGGTGGCCACGCAGAGCTCGGCAAGCTCCGGCTCTCCTCCGACGATCAGGATCCGCGCTGTTTTCACGACCATGCTCCCCGACTTAAACCCCTTAAAGTACCCCGCCCCCACCCGCATATTCTACAAAACAAAACCGCCGGCCTTCCGGCTTTGCCGGCAAATGTGCGAGAATATACTGGTCATGAAAAACAGCGACCCCGCAAAAACACGGCAGCTATCCCTTCCGGGGGAACTTAACCGCATGAACGCGGACAGGCATCACCGCGAAATAATCCTGCTGGGCCTGCCGCCGGTCACGCCGGAAGTCAAAGGGATGTGGCACAAAGGCTACCCGGTGCATAAGGGCGAGACCGAATCCAGCGTCAACTTCGCCACCCTTTTCGCGAAGAAGAACGGGATAGTCCCCGACCAGGACCTGCTGCGCGGGGAATGGCTGAACTTCGTGGACACCCTGCTGCTCGCCGGCTTCCACCTGCACATCATCCCTTTCCCCGAAGGGCTCAACCGGCCCGACAGCCTGTTCCACGACGCCGTCTTCATCCGCGACGGCGGCATGATCTTCCGGAGCATCTGGATCAAGGGCCGCTTCAGCGTGAAGGACCGCATCGTGGAGGGCGAGTACCACTCCCGGCTGATCTCGGCCAAGCTGAAGAAGACCGTCATCACCCTGCCTAAGGGCGCTTTCCTGGAGGGCGGCGACATCAATTTCATAAAATCCGCCGGCGGCAGCTATTATTTCGGCGGCCTGTCGCGCTCCAACCGGGCGGGCCACGACTTCGTGCGCGACATAGTCCGCCCCGACAACTACATCCTGGTGGAGTCCGAAGGCTACCACCTGGACACGGTATTCACGCCCGTGCTCTCCGCCGACAACCGGCTGGCCGCGCTCATCATAGCTTCGGAAAGCATCAAGGCCAGAAGCATGGCGCAGATAAGGGCGCTGGGGCTGCCGGTCATAGAAGTGTCGGCGCAGGACGCCACCGGCGCCGGCGACAGGCTGGGCGATTATTCCGTGAACGCCCTCATAGCCCCGGGCGTGCTGGTGAACAGCAGCCGCTTCTCCACGCCGGGCGTGGAGGCCAGGCTGAAGAAGCTGGGCATAGAGCGCTTCGTGGCCCCGCTGACGAGCTTCAGGTACGCCGGCGGCTCCGTCCACTGCCTCACCAACGAGCTCTTCTGACGCCGGCCGCGCGAACAGAACCGCCTGGCTTCTACCCGACCCGCCGCGGCCCCGGAGCCGCGCGATGAAAGAAAGGAGAATTATGAACCCGGACAAACTCAGGAAATGGTTATTTGCTCCTCTCAGCGCGGATGCGGGACTGCTCCTCCTGAGAATCGCCTTCGGAGCGGGCCTCGCCTGCCACGGCTACGGCAAAGTGACTGGGGATATGACCAAGTTCGCCGAAGGCGTCGCCAGGCTGGGCTTTCCGCTGCCGCTGGTTTTCGCCTGGGCCGCCGCGCTCTCCGAGTTCCTGGGCGGGACCTTCCTCGCTATAGGACTTCTGACCCGCCCCTCCGCGCTATTTATCGCATTTACCATGGCCGTCGCCGCCTTCGGCGCGCATAGCGCGGACCCTTTCAGGAAAAAGGAGCTGGCTTTGGCGTATCTTTTCGCCGCCGCGGCCATTTTCCTCACCGGCTCCGGACGCTACGCCGTCGACTCCCTGTTCCCGCGCAAGAGCAAAGCCGCCCCCCCGCCCTGATCATCCAGTATCGGGGACGCTGTCCGTAAGGGGACGCTGCACGATATCTCGAATATTTCAGGTTATCCGGTTATCGAGCAACGTCCCCGCCTTACATTCACTTATTCAGGCGTCGACGGCGGCCTGCTCTTCGGCGCGATAGGCTTCGGCGCGGGCCTGCGCGCGCCGTGGAATTTCCCGCTGCGGGGAATTATAGAAGGAAATTCATACCTGGCGACCGGCAACCGCGACCCGCTCCTGGATTCCATAGCCGGCCGGATGAAGGGCAGCCTCGCCCTGGGTTTTTAACGGGGCGTCATCTCCTCGATCTTTTTAACGAGCTCCGGGTCCGCGAGCAGCTTCCTGAGTTGGGGGTTCTCGAGCAAGGCCGAGGTATCGCCTTTTTCCAGGGCCAGCTTCAAAGCGGGATCGTTGAATATGGCCCTCAGGGCCGGATCGTCGCGCAGGGCCTCGGCCAGCCTGGGGTCGTCGCGCATAGCGGCCGCGGCGCGGAACCTGTCCAGCGCCGCCGGCAGCGCCGATTCAAAAAGGCTGTGCTTGCGGGTGAAGGCCGCGGCCGAGGACGCGTCCAGGGCGGCCCCGGCGCCGGGGAAATGCTGGGCCAGCGGTCCCTCGAAGGCGAGGACGGCGGCAAGCGCGACCCAGGCGATCACGGCTACCTTGCCCGCGCCCAGGAAGATCCCGGCCACCCGGTCCGGTATATTGCGCTGCTTGCCGGGGATGATGGCGTTGATGATCCCGCGCGCTATCAGCGTTACCACGATCAGGACGACGGGCATGGAGACCGCGCTTACGCCGACGACCACCAGCGGCGGCGGCCAACCCATGCGCTCCGCTATGACAGGCGCGAGCAGCGCGGCGACGGGCTTGGCGCAGAAATAAGCGGCGGCGAGGCCGATCCAGTGGGAGACTTGCTGGATGGCCCCCGTATAGAAACCGATCGCCGCGAACAAGCCCAGAGCCGCCAGGAGCCAGAGGTCGAGATTCATATAGTTGTAAGCATATCAATTTCGCTGCATCCGGAAATACGTCCCCTATCCCGCTATCCCCTTGTCCCCCCTATCCCCCTTTCTCCAGCAGGTCGCCGCCGAAGGCCGCGCGGCCGGCCGCGGGCTGCTCGTAAAAGATATGCACGTTCTCCGCCGGCCGGCCGCAGACCCTCGCCAGGGCTTTGGCCAGGGCCAGGGCCTCGGTCTTTTTCCGCCTTACCGGGGTCGGCGAGGCCTTGAGCAGGTCCACGAAAACCGGCTTTACGCCACGGGGCACCGGCCCGCCGCATTCGGCGTAGTTGCCGCGGCTGAGATACCGCAGCCGCACCCAGACGCGCGCCGCCGGGGCCTTGAGCACCTCTGCGGCGGCGTCGGCGATCTTCCCGGCCAGGTTCGCGCGGGCGGCCGTCTTCCCCACTATCTCGACTTGAAGTATAGGCATACCAAGATTTTACAAAACAAAGCCGCCGGCACAGCCCGGCGGCTTCGCTTTCCGCAGTCAGGAAGCAGCGTCCCCTTTTACAGCCCGTTGAGCAGCTGGCAGGTGGGACGGAAACCCATTTGTTCCATCTGGGGGCTCGGGTTTATGCAGGAGAGAAGATTCCTCTCCGTGCCGCCGTCCCCGTCGGGCCGTTCCAGCTCGATGGACTTCGTTCTGATGCCTTCGTCGTTTGTCTCTTTGACTTTCAGGGCCGCGTAGAGCGCCAGGGAGAACTTGCGGTTGTCGCCAGCCCCGTACGATTCCATACCCATGGCTTTCCAGCCGCCGGCCGGGCTGATAACGCAGGAATATTTAGCCTTATTGGGCGTGTTCGGGAGATGGATATCGGTGGCGAAGCTTTTGTAGCAGGTCAGGCCCTCTCCGACCTTATACACATAGCTCTGGCCCCCGGCCATAACCACGAGTTTGGGCGCGACGTTCAGCGAGTTCACGAGCAGTTCGGCGAAGGGAGGGCTTTTAAAATTCACCTCGGCGGTAATGGGCTTGGCGGCCTTGGTCACAACGCCCATTTCCGGTTCCGGGATCGCGGCGCGCGCTTCCCGGTTCATTTTAACGATATCTTTCGCGCTGATGTTTTCCAGGTCGGCGGCCTTTACCGTGCCTGAACTTATTATCGCCGCGATTACCGCCATTAAGATCTTGTTCATTTACATGTCCTCCGTAGCTTATATCCTCTCCGTTCAGCCGTTACCTTCGCGGGAATAGAAAGCGAGGTATTCCCCGGTGCGGGTATTCACGAAGATGACCATCCCGACCTCAAGGGCGTCACCGCCGATGTCTTCGATGACGGCCCTGGACTTCGCCGAAAGAACGGTCACCTCGGCGCCCAGCAGGCCGGTCAGCCTGCCGATCTGCGCGCGCAGCGGCTTTATGTTCTCCTGGTTGCCGGTGTCGTAGTTGAAACCCTTCGCTATATTGAGCGCGGCCAGGTCCACGGCCGTCTTCACGGCGAGGCCGGTCTCGGCCTTCACCGGGGCGGCGAGGATCTGCTCGTCGTAATACTTGAAATAGACCTTAACGTACTCCGTCACGGTGGCGGCCAGGCGGTCCTTGGCCAGCCCGCCGTCGAAGACCATGTGGCCGGAGCGCACGTGGACCACGCCGTTCATGATGTCCTCGTCGCCCCATTGTGAATCGGTCCCTTCGGCGGCCTTGCGCACCTTGTGGGACTTGGGCAGGTCTTCGGAACCGTAGGCGCCTTTCCCGCGCGCGTCCATAACAGGGGCGGACAACGGAAGGCCCGCGATCTCCAGGCCGCGCAGCGCGGCGGCGCCGACGGAGTTGAGCTCGGAAACAGCCATGGGGGAGGCGGAAGCGGCGCCGACCGCGGCGGCCAGTATAGTGAACGCTATAAGAGTTTTCATTTGGCTCTCCTTAAAAGTTCCTTGATCGCACTGCTGCTCTTGAGGAAGTTTAGCCAAAATCCGGCCGGTCCGCATTGAGGCCAAGGGCCCTGCCGCACAAAGGCATATGGCCCGGGCGGAGTAGGCCCGATGGGCCGGGAAATCCGGTGGCACTATACTAATTTCGGAGTAATGGGTATTATGTCGCCGAATTACCCAATTTGTTATTATTAGGGAGCGGTCGAACATGAAAAATATGAAAGAGCATTTTCTTCTCGATCCTTCCCTCGTTTTCCTGAACCATGGCTCCTTCGGGGCCTGCCCGGCGGAAGTGCTGGAGCACTGCCAGCGGCTGCAGCGGGAGATGGAAAGGAACCCCGTCGAGTTCCTGGGCCGGCGTTCCGCCGAACTGCTGGGGCGGTCGCGCGCGGCGCTGGCCGGCTACCTCGGCGCGGCCCCCGAAAACCTGGCCTTCGTCACCAACGCCACCACCGGGGTGAATATCGTGGCGCGCTCCCTGCCTCTGCGCCCGGGCGACGAGATTCTCACCACGGACCATGAGTACGGCGCCTGCGATAATACCTGGAAATTCGTCTGCCGTAGTACCGGCGCCGACTACGCGGCCGCGGAGATCCCGCTGCCTTTCCGGGCCGGCGAGTTCGCTGACCGGGTCTGGGCGCGGGTAGGGCCCCGGACCAGGGTCATCTACCTCAGCCATATCACCTCGACGACGGCGCTTATCCTGCCGATAGCGGAGCTGTGCCGCCGCGCCAGGGAGAAGGGCATCCTGACGCTGATAGACGGCGCGCACGCGCCCGGCCAGCTCCCGCTGAAGCTGGAAGAGCTAGGCGCGGACTTTTATACCGGCAACTGCCATAAATGGCTCTGCGCGCCCAAGAGCGCGGCCTTCCTGTACGCCAGGCCGGAGCACCATGCCCTGCTGGACGCCCCGGTAGTGAGCTGGGGTTACAGCGAGGAGGTCTCCGGCCACGCGGACTTCAGCGCCTATACCGGCGCCACGCTGCTGGAGCGCCGGCTCCTGTGGCAGGGTACCCGCGACCTGTCGGCTTTCCTCGCCGTCCCGGCCGCCATAGAGTTCCAGGCCAGGCACGGCTGGGACCGCGTCCGCGGGGACTGCCACGCCCTCGCCGCGGAAACGCTGCGGCGCGTCTGCGCCCTTACGGGCCTGGCGCCGGCCTGCGGCGACGGCGACTTCGCCCAGATGGTGGTGCTCCCTGTCCCCGCCGGCGACGCGGAGCGGTTGAAGCGGACTCTTTACGGCCGCTACCGCATAGAGGTCCCGGTCACCACGCACAAGGACAGCCTTTTTGTGCGGCTCTCCGTGCAGGGCTACAACACGCGCGCTGACGCCGACGCCCTGGTCCAGGCGCTCAAAGAGCTCTACTCGCTCTAAGGGTATCGGCGTCCCCCTTCTATTTCTTCTCGTCGAGGAAAGCTTTCAGCGCGAGGTAGACGCCGTTAGTCCAGCCGAAGCCGTCCTGGCCGGGATATTCGCCGCCGCCGGCCTCCAGCGCGGTGTCGATGACATTGTACTTTTCCATCATTTTTCCGGTGCGCGCGAACACCTTTTCGTTCAGCCCGGTCCAGCGCCCCGCTATTTCCACGGCGAGTTCGTGCTGCCCGTAATTCTCCAGGCCGGTGACGGTCACCCATTGCAGCGGCGGCCAGCCGTTGGGGCTGTCCCACTGCTGCCCGGTGGCCGTCAGCGAGGTGACGACCCCCCCGGCCTTGAGAAGATCCTCCCTGATCGTTTTAACCGTCCCGGGAACGCGGTCGGCCGGTGCCAGTTTGAGGAAGAACGGGTATAGCGCGGCGAGCGTGAGCCGGCCGGTCCGCGCCCCTTTCTTGAAATAATAATCCTCGTAAACCCGCTTCTCCGGGTCGTACATCAGCCCGTTGATGGCGTTTTTCCGGTTCTCGGCCCGGCCCTTAAAAACCCGCGCTTTGACCGGGTCCGAAGCTTTATACAGCTCAAAAAGCGTCATTTCCGTATCGTAAAGCAGGCAGTTCAGGTCCACCGGCGCGATGGAAACCGTCTCTATCGAGGCCAGGGTCCGCCCGTCGGCGAACCAGCGGCCGGAAAAATCCATGCCGCTTTCGGCGGCGGCGCGGATATCGCGGTATACCTCCGCCGCCGGGCGGGACGCCGCGCCGGCGGCGGCCAGGTCCTCGGCGTACGCCTCCTGGCGGGGAGCCGGGTTGTCGTCCCAGTAACGGTTCAGGAGCGCCGGGCCTAGTTTCAGCACGCGGCGCGCGGCGTCCCCGTCATGCTCCAGCTTGTCGGCCCCGTCCATCCAGAACAGGTATTCCTTTTCGATCCCGGGAAGATAGGCGTGCAGCAGCCCGGGCTCGCCGCCGGCCTTGGCCAGCAGTTTGACCATCAGCGTAAAATACGGCGGCTGCGAGCGGCTCAGGTAATAGCTGCGGTTGCCGTTGGGAACGTGGCCGTAGGTGTCTATAAGATAGGCGAAATTATCCGCCATGTCCCGCATCAGGCCGGTTTTGCCGTCGCGGGCGAGGCCGAGCATGGTGAAATAGGAATCCCAGTAATAGATCTCCCTGAACCGGCCGCCGGGGACGATGTAGGGCTTGGGCAGCGGCAGCAGCGAACCGGCCTGCGCGGGCGCGTCCGCCGGCCGTTCCAGCACGGCCCAGAGCGCGTGTACGCGTTCTGCCGCGCTCGCGGCGGAGCTGACAGCGACGGAAGGGCCCGTTGACGGGAGAACGAAATTTTCGGAGACGAACCGGCTAAGCGAAAAGCCGGCCGGCCCGGAGGACAGCGCCGCCCGGTAGTCGGCCAGGATCTCCCGCGGAGCTTTCCCGGGAACGGCGTCGGGGAAAGCCTTGCTGTCCTTGAAAATTCCGGAAAGCTGCACCTCCTCGAACAGCCTGCCGTAAACCTCGTCGGGCGGCGGCGGAGCGGCCGCTTGCAGCCGGAGCGTGAAGACCGCCGAGACCAGTAACAGCCGCAGCGCTTTTACAGTAAACATTTCTCCTCCGCCCGAACGTTCTTTCTGCCCGAAAAATTTCAGGGAACCGCTGTAGGATAGGGTGACACACAACTTAATTACGGGAATTACTGAGCCTGCTTTCAAAGTATTTCCCGCGAGCCGTTCCTTCATCCGGTCACCGCCAGGCGGCGGGGGTGGCGTAGCGGGCATAGAGCGCCAGCAGGCGGCGGTGCAAAGCCTGGTACGGCGCGGGGTCGAGGCCCTCGGCCCTGAGGTCTTCGGACGGGGCGCCCAGCCAGGCGTGGGCCTCATCCTCCCAGACGCCGGGGTGGTAGGCGAGGCGCCTCAGCATGGCGTTGATCCCCGCGAGGTCGGCGGTCCTGAGCAGGGCTTGCGCCCCGGCGCGGTACTTCGGGTTCGTAGCATAGAGGGCGTGGGCGCGCTCGTGGCGCAAAGCCCCGCCCCGGCAGCGAAGCCCGGAGCCGCCAGGAAAACCAGCGGCAGGCAGCGGGAAAGCGAAATATTCATATCCTCATTTCCGCAAATAAACCACAAAAGACTCCCGCTGCCTCCAGATCGGGCGGCGGCCCTGAAAGAGGATAGTTTAGCAAATAGACTATGCCGCGCCGGCGGCGCTTGACCGGCTAACCGGGTTTTAAGTATAAGTTTGGCAAGGGCCACAGGGGCGGGACCAGCAGCCGGTCAGTCAACGGAACCCGCGGCCATGGAGGGGAAAATGAATAAGAACGTAAAACCGATACCCGAAGGCTATCACGCGATAACCCCCGGGCTGGTGATCAGGGACGGGGCGCGCGCCATAGAGTTCTACAAAAAGGCGTTCAATGCCAGGGAACTGTACCGCATGCCGGCTCCCGACGGCAGCATCATGCACGCGGAGCTGCAGATAGGCGATTCCAGGTTCATGATAGGCACGGAGATGCAGGACCATCCCGGCCACGACCGGGACTGCGCCCGGTCGCCGCTGGACGCCAGGGCGAATACGATGTCGCTGTATCTCTACGTGCAGGACTGCGACGCCACGGTGAAGAACGCCGTTAACGCCGGCGCCGAGGCCGTCGGCAAGATGGAGGACATGTTCTGGGGCGACCGGCTGGGGAACCTCCGCGATCCCTTCGGCTACCTCTGGACGGTGGCCACCCATAAGGTGGATGTCACCCCCGGGCAGATGAAGGAAAAGGCGAAGGAGTTCTTCGCCAAAACCGCCGCGCACTGACAGCGCGCCTTGCGATCGAAGAAGGCCGGGGGGTCCCCCCGGCCTTCGCTTTCCGGGCGCTGAAAGGCGCCTGCCGCGCCTTTTCCCATACAGAGATGAGCTTACCGCGCCCACCAAAAAAACTCTCCCGGCACCTTTTCGCCTGCACCTGCTGGTTCCGCGCGCTTCGCTGCCGACTCCTTGTTCCGGCGCAAGAGCGAAGACGCCACCCGCTCTGATTATCCGCGCCGATCCTGCGCCGGGGTATTCAGCCCGGTCCGGATAATAGCCCCGAAAGCCCGGGGCCTTTTTCCTATCTCTTCCTTTGCGGGGGGAAGCGGAACAATTCTATTACCGCCAGTACGGCGATCATAAGCGCGCAGGCCGCGGCCGGCGGCAAAGCCACTATAGCCACCAGCGTTCCCCACGCACCCGCCGCATTCATATCCTTCGCTTCAAGGAGCGTCTCAACGTAGAAGAACCCAAATAAAAAGATCCAGATCGGGATGGAAAGAAGAGCTATCCTTATCCAGAATTTCTTCGAGAACTGCCCGGCGTACGAATTGTCTCCGGCAGGGGGTATATTGTTATTCATAACTAAATTGCGGGCCGCTGCCCTCTAAGGGCGGGAGAAGGCCAGGAGGGAGTACACCGCCAGCACCGGGCCTACGTTGACCAAAAAAGCCGCGAAGAGGAAAAAAGCCGCGATCTTCCGGGTGGAAGGCGCCCCGGTCCCTGGGGACTGCAGGCGGGCGGCGTCGATAGCTATCCCAAGGGTGACCGCCCAGGAAAGATAGATCGGCGCCATGATCTGCCAGGGCGGAGCGCCGTAAGAGACGGCCGGGACCTTCAGGCCCAGCAGTGTGCTAAGCCATTCCCAGAATAAATTGCCGAAGACCCGCAAGGCGAAAGCGCAGGCCAGCAGGCCCCACGCCCGCCTCCAGCGGTCTTTATAGGCCTGCCCCGTTCCGGGCGCGATGCAAGTGACCACGAACACCAGAAAATTCAAGAGTTCAGCTCCTGTCCCGGGAAACTATTAATGGCCATACCGGACTTTACTGGTACCTTTTCTCCTAGCCTTATTCTACCAAACAAAACCGCCGGGCTCGGCGGAGTTTTTAAAAATTTCAGGAAAACGCAACGGATTTCTATAGTATAATCGTGGGCGGGGATTTTTGCGGATCTTTTCAGGAGGCCGGAGACTTCAAGTCCGAAAAGATCCCGCGGTTACAAGCTTTATGTTGCCTACAAATTGCCGGGGCGGTTCTTTTCAGCTCGCCCTCCTGATCGGGGTCGTGGCCTGTCTCGGGGTTGGGATGATGCCCGGAGAAACGGGGCCATGGGCACTCGTTTCAGGCGCGGGCGCGGGCGGTTTATCATGGATGTTGTTTCGCTGGGGCAATAGAAGGGCTCGCGCCATCCTGCTCGGATGCCTGAAGGGAGCGTCATTGGGCGTCCTGCTCGCGGGAGCGCTTCTGTTTCACCCTTACTGGTCCGAGGATGAAACACGCCCGCAGGATGGGATCCTTGCGGGTCTCATCATTTGCGGCGGCATCATCGGCGGCGTCGCCGCCGCGCTGATAGCGAAAAGAGAGCTGGATGACCATTAAGAGACCGCCATCGGAGCGATCGCTCTGCGGAAGACGCGCAGAGGCGGGCTGGTCCCTGCCGTTTGGGCTTATCTTCCTGGTCATCATTCCCGCTGTCGTAATTCTGTTCCTCTGGGGCTGGAAACGACTCTGGCTCATCCCCGTCCTCCTGGCGGCGGTTGCCGCTTTCTTCGGCGTGGTGGACCGACTGGAGAGAGGCAAGGATCGCCCGGCAGACGCCCAAGGGCCTGTGCCGCAGATGCCGGCGGACTATTGCCCGCGCTGTCAGAGGCAGGCCGAAATCGTGGACCGGGGCGGGGGCATTTTCGGGCTGAGGTGTCCCCATTGCGGTCATCAGGAGGGTTGAGAGGCTTGACCGAGGCCACTCGCCTACCGGCAGATGGTCTATTCTATGGCTCTTCATCCCTGCACTCTATCAAATCCTTCGGCGGATCTAAATGACCGCGTTAACACCGAGCGATTTAATCATCAGGATGCTCAAAAAGCTCCCGCTGCCTTTTCCCTTATCAGGAACGCCAGGAGCCTTTCATTGAAGACGGCGGGGTTTTCCAGGTTGGACATATGGGCCGCGTCCGGGATCACATGCAGCGCCGCTTCCGGAAGGGCTTTCAGCATAGCCTCCGAGGCGGCGGGCGGCGTTATTTTATCCTGTTCCCCTACGAGGATCAAGGTCGGGACGGATATCTTCGCCAAAGCGGCGGTAGTGTCCGTCCTGGCGGCCAGCGCGAGCAAAGTCCCGGAAATACCCAGCGGGGAGTTAGCGAGGATGCTGTTCAGAAGAGCGCCCGTTATCGCGGGTTTTGTCCTGAGGGTCTCTTCCGTCAAAACCGCTTTTATGAACTCGTTGGCGAATTTCGGGACGCCGTATTTTTTCACGGCGGCGATGGTCGCGGCGCGTTTTATCCTGGCTTCATCGGTGTCCGGGCCGCTTTTAGTGTCGCACAGGACCAGCCCGCTTAAGCGTTCCGGCTGGCGTTCGGCGGCGCGAAGAGCGATATAGCCTCCCATGGAGAGGCCGCAGAGAACGGCGCGCTCCACCTTCGAATGGTCGAGCAGCATTACCAGGTCGTCCACAAAGAGCTCAATGCTGTATTGCCCGTCGCCGGCCTGGCTCCGGCCGTGCCCGCGCACATCATAGGCTATCACACGGCGATCTTTAGAGACCTCCCGCAGCTGGGGTTCCCACATCGTGCGGTCGAAGGGGAAGCCATGGATAAAAACTACGGGGGCGCCCCCGCCGCGGGGCCCGCTATCCTCGAACGCAATGCCGTTCACCGCTCCTTCCATGGTTCTCGCCTCCTTGATTAAACGGGGTTCTCAATGCTTACTTGCTCGGTCACATACTTATGCCCATAGGGCGGCACCGCCTTCAGAAGTTAGGAGGATAGGAAGCGGCGTCCCTATGGTTATTTGTCCCAGCCGGCCGGCGGGGTATCGGAAGGCTGAACCTCCTCCAGCCCCTTCACCAGCGCATTAATATATTTGGTCCCGCGAACGTAAGCGAACCGGTAATAGACCTTTTTTCCGGAGATATAGAGCATCTCGTTGAAAGGACCTTTGGGGCTTTTCAGCACTATCTTGCAGGCAGTGAACTTGCCCACGTTCGTCTTGGTCATGGTCGGAGCTTCCCCGTTATTCTTCGAGTCGGCAAGGACGGCGGCCATGTAGGGCTCGAACGAGCGGAAACCGTTCGCTTTTGCTATGTACCATTTCGGCATGACCAGAAAAGAGACCCAGCCTCCCTTGGCGCAGGAGACTTGTTCCCCATTGTCGCACACGCCTTTAGGGAGGAAGTCGACTTTCTCTACCGGGCCCTGAAAATCGGCGGAGGGCTCCAAAGCTGCCGGATACGAAACGAGATAGCCGTAATGCCCCATAAGTCCGTTAACGCGCTCCTTGGCCGCCGCCGCACCGCAAAGCAATGCGGCCGTTATCCCTGCCAGACAGATCCCGGGTATTTTATTCATTGTCCAAATCCTCCTAGGACGTAAATTTCCCACTATCCCCTACACAAGCCGATCCGGCTCCGGGCCGCGCGTCAACCTCCGTAGAATAGCGGCCGGCATCGTCACAACAGCCCACACGAGAGACAGAACCCCGCCCACAGCCACCCCAAGCAGCCTGAAAGGCAGCAGAACCAGCCAGATCAGCGGGTATAGCAGGAGCGCCAGCAGCGCCAACGGCCAGCACAGCGACAGCAATATCAGCCACAAAATAAAAGTCATCATCCCCCTTATTCTACCAAACAAAACCGCCGGGCTTCCCCGGCGGCTTCGCGGAATTTATCGGAAGTTAGGAGATTAGGAAGCAGCGTCCCCTGCTACCCTCGTTTTATCTATCCCGCGCGAGGGCCTTGACATTACCACTAATTAGTAGTATACTATTCATATGCGCAGTACAAGCGAATATTCCGAGGCGGACAAGGTTAACCTTAAACTGGTCATCGCCCTGCTCCGCGGCGCAAAGGCCCTCGAAGCCGCGCTTACGCCTCTGTTCACGGAGCGGGGGATCACCTTCGCGCAGTTCGGCGTGCTGGAATTCCTCTATCACAAAGGCCCGGCGCGCATCAGCACGATAATAGAGAAGACCCTTTCCTCCGGCGGCTGCATGACCGTGGTGATACGCAACCTGGAGAAACTCGGGCTGGCGCTGCGCGAGCAGGACAGCGGGGACGCCCGGGCCTCCCTGATAGCCCTGACCCCGCGCGGCCGGGCCCTGATGCGGGAATTGTTCCCGGCTCACTTGAAAGTTCTCAATGGATTCATGTCCGGGCTGACCGCCACGGAGAGGCGGGCGGTATCCGGCGCGCTGAAAGGGCTGCCGTGCAGGTAGCCCCCCCTTTTTTTGGGCGGATATTACTAATTAGTTACATAAAGGAGAAATAGTATGGCTGAAAAAGGAAAAGTACTGGTATGCGAGAAGTGCGGCAACATAGTGGTAGTGGCGAAAGAGGGCGGCAACCCCAACATAGACTGCTGCGGGGAGCATATGAAGGAAAAAGCTCTCTGAGCCCCGGACCGGACCGGCCGCCGGCGCCGAAAGGCGCCGGCCTCCCGGGAAAACACATGCCGGTATATTGAAGTTAAAGGAGAAGTTTATGACTAAATATCTATATCTGGCGCTGGCTTTGGCCGCGTCATCGACACCCGCCGGGGCGGCAGCCTATAAAATAGACCCGGCCCACAGCTCGGTAACCTTCACCGCAGCCCATATGGCCATCAGCAAGGTGCACGGCAGGTTCGACAAGTTCTCCGGAACTCTGGATTACACCCCCGGTGAGACGAAGACCTGGAAGACCGAGGCCGTAATAGAGACTGCCAGCGTTTACACCGGTATGGAAGACCGCGACAAGCATCTCCGCAGCCCCGACTTCTTCAGCGTGGAGAAGTTCCCGGTCATGACGTTTAAAAGCGTCAAAGTAAGCGGAGTGAAAGGATTGAAAGGCAAAGTGCACGGCGAACTTACGCTGATGGGCGTCACGAAACCGGTGACGCTGGAAGTGGAAGCCAGCGGCCCGGCTACGGACCCCTGGGGCAACGAGCGCCTGGGCGCGGTGGCCACCGCCTCCATCAACCGCAAGGACTTCGGCCTTGTGTGGAACAAGCTGCTGACGGGCTACAATATAACAGGGAAGACTATATGGGAATATTTATAAACGCGCTCTTCACTCTTTCCTTGTCGCTTTCCCTGGCGGCCCCGCTGATGGCAGGCCCGGACGACACGAGTTTCGGCCAGCTCTTCTCCCGGGACGCGACCGCCCCGGC
>JACQPH010000032.1 GCA_016207645.1 Elusimicrobiota bacterium | reverse complement strand
GGAGGGGGGGGCCCGCCGGGCGGGGGGAACCCCACGCACGGGTTACCCTCTTCCGGGGTCCGCGGGCCAAAACCCCGGCCAACCCGAATCCCATGTAGCGACCTGAGTAGTTACGAAGTAAGGATTAAGGATTACTTTATCGATGGAAAAAAAGATAAGCATCGTGCTTCTCCTGTGGGCCGCGGCGGCTTCGGCCGCCGCCGCTTACGAACTGCCTTCCTCCACCGGCACGCACAGGGTGCGCTTCGAGGCGGATTCTGCGGGCTTCAACGAATATACGCGCGTGATAGACCTGGCCGGGGACGTGCGGCTGGAGGAGCTCTCCGAAGACGACAAGCAGTTGAAGCTTATCAGGGCCAGGATCCTGTCGGTCAATATGGCCAGCCGCACCGTGACCGCCCCTTCCGATTTCGTGCTGGACGACGACACCGGCACGGTCTACGGCAAGAGCGGCTTCTTCGATTACGGCAATAATACCGGCTACATCAACGAAGGGCGCTTCCTGCATAAGAACTTCGTTTTCCGCGGCCGGTCGGTGCGGATCGACAAGGACGGCTACACTTATAAAAAGGCCAGCCTGACCAGCTGCGACGAGGACCCGCCGCATTACCGCCTGCTGGCCTCCCGCCTCTACCTCGCGCCCGAGCGCTATTTCCTGGCCTACAATACGGTTTTCTTCCTGGGGAAGGTCCCGGTCTTCTATTTCCCCGTCCTCTATAAGCCGCTGGGCGGCGGCACGCCGTTCGTCAGCAGCTTCTTCCCCGGCTACGACGAGCGCAACGGCTTCTTCGTCAAATCCAACTACGTCTACCGGGTTAACCGGGAAACGCGCGTTAAGGCCTACCTGGACTATTTCGCCAGGCGCGGCGTCGGCATGGGCGGCGAGCTGGATTTCCGCAGGCCGGAGAAGAACATCAGCAATATCTCGGCCTACCGCATCAGGGAATACGGCCGGGAGACGGACCGCTGGGGCCTGAACGGCGGGTACTGGCATTCCTTCAGCAGGTTCAACGAGTCCGACCCGGCCCAGTATTACAGCCAGTCCTTCTTCCGGCTTATTTCCGACCCGGCCTTCAACAACGATTTCTTCCGCACCAATCCCTTCGCCGTCAGCCCGGACAAGCAGGCCAGCCTGGCCTTCACCCGCAAGACGAACTATACCGTGACCCGCCTCAGCGTGACAGGCCGGGACGAGCGCTCGGCGAAGGACCCGGAAAAGTTCCGCCGTTCCTACGAGTCCGCCCCGCGCCTGGACCTCAACGTGATGCCTTTCAGGGTGCTGCGGCTGCCGGTGCTGAACTCTTTCGGCGGCTTCCTCGAGAACGTCAGGGAGGCCGGGCTGCCCTATTACCAGAAGAAGGGCCGGGCGGCCTGGACGGTTTCGAAGACCGTGCCGCTCAGCAAAAGGGTGATCCTGTCGCCCTCCGTTTTTTACGACCAGTCGGTGATGCTGTCCACGGCGGCCCATGCGGACAATGCCTGGACGGGGCGCTACGGCGGGAACCTGAACCTGCGCTACGACCGGCTCTGGGGCTCGCTGGACCTGCGCTACTCGGTGCAGCGCCGCAAGAAGGTGAACGGCTTCTCGCTGGACGTGAGTTCGGCCGACAGGGGGGTTGAGCTGGAGTCGGTCTACGCGGACCTGTTCATCATGCCGCGGAGCAATGCCTATTTCAGGCTGCGCACTTCCTACGACCTGCGGAATTTTTATACAGCTTCTTTCGCCGACCGCCTGGCGCCGCTGATAGCGGAGGCTTATTACGCGCCGCGGCCGGCGCTGGACCTTTACGTGGAGGATTCGTACAGCTTCTCCTCGGGCAACCGCAGCTTCGTCACGCAGGCGACGGCGGGGGGGAAGGAAACTTATTTCGGGGCCGGCGTGGCGAATTACAGCACCGACAGCGGGGCCTGGGTGGTGAGCAATACTTTCGGTTTCAGGCCCTGGCGGACTTCCAAGTGGCGGGCCGAGGCGGTGCTGCGCTACCGGCTGGCGCCGAGAAAATATTTCCAGTTCGAATCCTTCAGGTTCTTCGATAAGGCGGTTTCCCTTTACCGGGATTTCCACGACTTCCGCACGCGCTGGGATCTCCGGGTGCGCGCCGGCGGGGTGAAGGAGTTCTTCTTCTTCGTGAACCTGAAGATGAACGACCCCGTGCGCTACGACAGCCTGGAGGAGAAGTCCCGCCGGTTCTGGCACCCCTGGCGCCAGGAAGGGGCGGCGAGGGATTAGCGGAGAGGGAGACCACAGGGGCCAGGTTAGCAAAACCCGTCGGAGGACGAGGCTTGCGTAAGCGCCGAGTCCGAGACAGGCAGGCGCGCGCACGGTGTGCGCGACGCCGGTTTTGCGTTCTGGCCCCTGTGGTAGGCCCCCGACTGGGCATCTCGCGGTCTGATTCGGTCTTATTCAAAGTTATTTTTTAAAATGATAAACTATATTTCGGGAGAGTATTAAAACGATCATGAAAAAACCGCTTTGGCTGGTGACGGGCGGGGCCGGGTTCATCGGCTCCAATATCGTGGAAGAACTGCTGCGCGGGAAGCGCCGTGTGCGGGTGTTCGACAATTTTTCCACGGGGAATAAAGAGAACCTGGAGCCTTTTAAGGGGAAATTCGAACTGGCGAAGGGCGATTTGCGCGAGCCCGGGGACCTGGCGAAGGCCATGAAGGGCGTGACCTATGTGCTGCATCAGGCGGCTTTCCGCTCGGTGCCCAAGTCGGTGGACAACCCCCGCGCGGCCCACGACAACAACGCCACGGGGACGCTGAACGCCCTGATGGCCGCCAAGGCGGCGGGCGTAAAGCGCTTCGTTTACGCGGCCACCAGCTCCGCCTACGGCGAATGCCCGGTCTTCCCGCAGAAAGAGACGCTGCCCACGGCCCCTATCTCCCCTTACGCCGTCAGCAAGCTGGCCGGCGAGCATTACTGCCACGTTTTCGCCAAAACCTACGGCCTCGAGACGGTGGCGCTGCGCTATTTCAACGTCTTCGGGCCGCGGCAGAACCCCGAGTCGGTCTACTCGGCCGTCATCCCGCGCTTCATGGAGCTGGTGATGCAGGGCAAACCCCTGGAGGTGCACTGGGACGGGAAGCAGTCCCGCGATTTCACCTATGTGAGCAACGTGGTGGACGGGAATATCCGCGCGGCCCTGGCCCCTTCACGGGTCTCGGGCCTGACCATCAATGTGGCCACCGGGACCAATATCTCGCTGCTGGACATAGCGGCCCAGCTGGAGAAGATCACCGGGCGCAGGATAGCCAGGACCTTCTCCCCTAAGCGCCAGGGCGATATCAGGAAGACCTATTCGGATATTTCCCTCGCCCGCAGGGAGCTGAAGTACAGGCCGCTGGTGCTGTTCCCCGAGGGGCTGCGGCTGACCTGGGACTATTTCTCGGCGAAATTCAGGGGGTAAAAAATGATATTCAATGTTTCCTCGTCGTCCGGCTGGATAGAAGTGGTCTGCGGCAGCATGTTCTCCGGCAAGACCCAGGAACTGATACGCCGGCTCAAGCTGGCCAGCATAGCCAGGCAGAAAGTGCAGGTCTTCAACTCGCACCTGGACGTGCGCTATTCCAAGGAGCACCTCGTTTCCCACGACAAGTCCACGCTGGCCGCCCGCCCCGTCAAGACCGGCAAGGAGATCCTGAAAGAGGTGGCCAAGGATACCCAGGTGGTGGGAATAGACGAGGCGCATTTCTTCGGGGAAGAGATAGTGGAAGTGGCGCAGAAACTGGCGGATTCGGGGCGCCGCGTCATCGTGGCGGGGCTCGACCAGGATTACCGCGGCGAGGCTTTCGCCAATATGGCCAAGCTCATGGCTGTGTCGGAATTCGTCACCAAGAACCTGGCCATCTGCATGGTCTGCGGCAACCCGGCGCATTACAGCCAGCGCCTTACCGATTCGGGCCGCCGCATAGAGGTGGGGGCCGGCGACAAGTACGAGGCGCGCTGCCGCAAATGCTTCAAGCCGGAGAAATAATGTACCGCTCTGAAAAATTCAATCCTACGCTGTTCGGGAAGCTTTTCCACCTCGGCGGCAAGCTCGCGGATTCCAACCGCTGGCTGAAGCTGGCGGAGGTCCTGCCCTGGGAAAGATTTGACGCTTCTTACGGCCGGTATTTCTCGGCCGGCTACGGCCGCCCCGCCAGGGACTCGCGGCTTATCTGCGGCCTGCTGGCCGTGAAGCAGCTCAAGAACCTGTCCGACGAGGACGCGGTGGCGGAGTTCATGGAGAGCCCTTATATCCAGGCCTTCTGCGGCCAGGAATATTTCGCCCTCGAGGACGTCATAAACCCGGGTATCTTGTCGGAGCGCCGCCGCCGCCTGGGGCCCGATTTCCTCTCTATGCTGGAGACCGAGCTCTCGGCCGCTCTCAAGGCCGATAAGGACCTGAAGTTCCGCTCCGTCCGTCCCGAGGCCGCCGGGGCCTGCTGTTTTGGCGCCCTGGCGGAAAAGATCCGTTCTTTTTTTGCAAAATAAAAGTAACTGCTCACCCCCTCCCTTCCCTCCCAGCTCGAGGGGGAGGGTTAGGGAGGGGGGGCGCTTTCCAAAGAACCTGAGTAGTTATCTTTTCTTAATACCGTTTCACGGGCTCCAGTTGGGGGTGAAAGACTGCCCCTTCAGCTCCGTCAGCGGGTGCGGCGCGCTGCCGTCGGCGTCCATCACGAATAGCTCCCTGCGCCCGTTGCGCGTGGAGGTGAAAGCTATGAACCTCCCGTCCGGCGACCAGGAGGGATCCTCGTTGTCCCCGGCCTTGTAGGTCAGGCGGCGGATCTGGCTGCCGGTCAGGTCGGTGACGAAAATATTGAAATTCTCCTTCGTCGTCTCGCGCCCGGCGAAAACTATCCACTCTCCCGACGGCGACCAGGAGGGGGAGTCGCACCAGTTGAAGCGCGTCAGCTTGCGCGTAGTGCCGGAGGAGACGTTCAGCACGTAAAGCTGCGGGTTGCCGGAGCGGTCGGAGACGAAGGCCACCTGCGAGCCGTCCGGGGCCCAGGTGGGAGAGGAGCTGACGCCGTAGCCTTTGAGCAGTTTCTTCACCGCCTTCGTCACCACGTTAAGGGTGTAGATGCCGGGGTCGTCCCCGCGCGAAAGCGTCATCACCATGGTCATGCCGTCGGGTGAGAAGCCGCCGGGGATATTGAGGCCCTGGAAGGTGGTGAACGGCTTTATCCTGCCGGCCTTCAGGTCTATCTCGAACATATCCGGGTTGCCGTAGCGGTAGGTGGTGTAATAGATGCGCGTGGCGTCCACGGACCAGCGCGGCAGCAGGGCGATGCTGTCGTCGGAGGTGAGGCGGACCAGGTTCTGGCCGTCGTAATCCGCCATGTAGATCTCTTTGCTGCCCGTGGCGTTGTTGGCGAAAGCCAGCTTGGAATGGGCCACGCCGCGCCTCCCGGTCAGGCGCAGCACCACGTCGTCGGCGAACAAATGCGCCGCGCGGCGCAGGGCGCGCTTCTCGCCCTGGTAGAACTTCTCCATCACCACCTTGCCGGTGGACAGGTCGTAGAGGCGCGCGGTGAAGGTCCAGACCGCGCCGGAATCCTGCGCCCTGCCGGTTATCAGGTGGCCGGCCAGGGCCTTCCACCAGGCCAGGGATTCCTTGCCCGTGTCCAGGTTGGCCGGGGCCAGCGGGTCCTCTTTGATGTCGAAATAGCGGGAGTACAGCAGGTCCGCGCGGATTATCCCGCGCATGGTCCCGGCCAGGGCGAGGTCCTCGGGGGTCTGGGGCCTGGAAGGGTGGAACTGGGCCAGGGCCAGGCCGGTCTTTCTGACCTCTATGCCCGGCGAGACGCCTATATAGACTTCGGTGCCCGCGGCGGCGCACGGCGCCGGCGCGAACAGCGCGGCCAGTGTCGCTAGTACCGCCGTCTTGAACATTTATCAGCCTTTCTTCGAGGTGTTTTTGGCCGGCCTGGAGGGGGCTTTGGCCGGAGCCGCCGGGGGCTTCGGGTTAAGCCTGTCGATATAGTCTTTGGCCGTCTTGGCTTCCTGCGATCGCGGGAAATCCTTTACCACGGAATGCAGGTATTTGAGCGCCTCCGCCTTCTTGTCCTCGGGCAGCTTCAGCAGCGCCATGGCGTACTTGAGCCTGGCGGCCGGCACCCGCGCGCTCTGCGGGAACTTCTCCAGCACGTTGGCGTAGGCCAGCGCGGCGTCCTGCCAGCGCTCCTTGAGGTAAAGCGCTTCGCCGAGGTAGAAATAGGAGCCCTCCGCCATCTCTCCGGCGGGGAACTTGGAGAGGTAGGACTTGAAGCCGTTCGCGGCGCCGTCGAAATTGTTGTTCAGGAAGGCGTTGTAGGCGTCGTTATAGAGCTTCGCGGGCAGCAGCGAGGTCTCCACGGCCTCCTGCTGCTTGCGGATGGTCTGGCCTATGGCGTTGACGCGCTTGTTCATGGAATTGTCTATCTCGTCGAGGCGGGAGGTGAGGCGGTCCATCTGGCCGGAGATGTCCTTCATGCTCTCCGAGGAGGAATTGAGGTTCTTCGAGAGGTCCTCCATCTTCACGGCCAGCTCGGCCTGGTTCTTCTGCATATTGGCCAGGCTGGTGTTCAGGTCGTCCATCTGGCTCTGCATCTGCAGCATGTCCTGCTGCGTGGCGACGCAGCCGGAAGCCAGCAGGCAGGCGGGCAGCAGGAACAGGAGTTTGTTCAGGGACATTTATTTGCCTTTTACCTTGGTCTCGGCGCGGCGGTTCCGCAGCCAGCAGGCGTCGGCGGCCTCGGCGCAGACCGGCTTTTCCTCGCCGTAGGAGATGGTGCCCATCACGCTTTCCGGCACGCCCAGGCGCACGTAGTAGTCGCGCACGGCCTTGGCGCGCTTCTGGCCCAGGGCCAGGTTGTATTCCACGGTGCCGCGCTCGTCGCAGTGGCCCTCCACCAGCACGGTCCAGTCCTTGCGGGCCTTGAGCAGCGCGGCGTTGGCCTGGAGCACGGCCCGGGATTCCTCGGAAAGCTCGTAGCGGTCGTAGTCGAAAGTCACGGTCTTCACCGTCGCCTGGCTCATGAACTCCCCGCCGCGGATCTCCCCCTCGGTGGAAGCGTCGCCGGTCTCCTGTATTTCCAGGCCCGGTATCGTTTCGGTGGCTGTGATCATGTCCAGCCCCGGCTGGTCGGCCTTTTTATTTTTCTTGCCGCAGGACGAAAGCGTCAGGGCGAGGAGCGGAAGCAAAACGGCGAGGAGCAGGTTCTTTATCTTCATTACTGAAACCTCCGTAACTATACACCTCCATATAATTTATAAAAAATCCCGCGAATTTACAATAGGAATGTAACACGGCGGTTTTAGCGGAGGGGCGGCAGGGGCTTAGGGCTCTGTTCTGTGTTATGCGGTAACTATCCAGGTGGTGGAGGGTCGGCCGGGGTTTTGTTTCGCGAACCCCTTGCGGAAGGGGGGGCCCCGCCTGGCGGGGGGAAACCGACGCAAGGG
>JACQPH010000027.1 GCA_016207645.1 Elusimicrobiota bacterium | reverse complement strand
TGGCGTGGGGAAATCCACCACGCTCAAGACCATCGCCACCATACTGGCCCCCACTTCCGGCTCCGTGAAGGTGTTCGGCCTGGATACGGCCGCGGACGCCCACGGCGTGCGGGAGATCATCAGCTACCTCCCGGAAGAGGCGGGCGCCTACAAGAACCTGACCGGCCGGGACTACCTGGATTTCATGGCTTTGGTCTTCCTGCGGGACAAGAAGAAGGCCGCGGCCGCGGTGGCCTTCGGCGCCGAGCTTTCCGGCCTCGGCGACAGGCTGAAGGAGAAGGTCAAGACCTACAGCAAAGGCATGACCCGCAAGCTGCTGCTCGCCCGCGCGGTCATGATAAAGCCCAGGCTGGCCATCCTGGACGAGCCGACCAGCGGCCTGGATATAGTCAACGGCTACGAGATCCGGAAGACCATCAAACAGCTCGCCGCCGCCGGCATGACCTTCCTTATCTCCAGCCATAACATGTCCGAGATAGAATTCCTTTCCGGCAGGATAGGGGTGATAAACAAAGGAAAGCTGCTGGCCTGCGCTACGCCGGAAGCCCTGAAAAGCCGCTTCTCCACGGATGACCTGGAAGAGGTCTTCATAAAACTCACCCAATGAGCATCTTCATCGTACTCGTAAAGAAGGAAATAAAAGAGCTGCTGACGCTCCAGGTAATTCTTTCCATCGCGGCGATGCTGCTGATCTTCCAGGTCATAGGCAAGTCCGTGGGCAGCCAGAACAAGTCCTCCGCCTCGCGTAACGGCGTGGTGACGGTGGACCTCGACCGGTCGCAGCTCTCCGAACGCCTTACCAAAGCCCTGGGCGAAGCCGGTTACGAGATAAAGCCGTCGAAGGCCGGGAGCATAGAGGCCGCTCTGGCCGCCCCGGAGCACGCCGCGGAAAATTCCTTCATCCTGATACCGGCGGAGCTGCAGAAAACGATAGATTCAGGCCGGAAGTCCAGGGTGGAATTCTATTCCCGGTTCAGGAAGAACGCCTCGGGGCTGGGGCCGGTACTGGCCGCTTCCAGGACCAGGAAGGCCGCGGCCACGGTGACCGGGGAGCTGAGCTACCACGTGCTGGAGCGCAAAGTGCCGGGCCTGCCGCCGTCTTTCCTGAGGAACCCCGCCCCGCCGCTGGAGTTCGCCGTGGTGGACGGCCGCGCCGAGGAAGTGCCGCTGGCGCAGGTGCTGGCTTTCATCCAGTCGCAGACCTATTTCTTCCCGGTGGCCGTCTTCTTCATAGTGATACTCTCCGCCCAGATGATAATGACCTCCGTCGCCGGTGAAAAAGAGAACAAGACCCTGGAAACCCTGCTGAGCTCGCCCATAGACCGGCGGCTGCTGGTGCTGTCCAAGCTTACGGCCTCGGCCTTCATAGCGGCGGCGCTGTCGGCCGCCTATATGCTGGGGATGCGGTCTTTCATGTCCGGCATCACGGCGGAGACCTCCGTGGGGGCGGCCGCTGGGGCCGCCGTAGCGGGCCCGGCGCTGGCCAAGCTCGGTCTCCTGATAACGCCTTCCGGCTACTTCCTTATAGGGCTTTCGGTGCTGTTCTGCATACTCTGCGCGCTCTCGATAGCTTTCATTCTCGGCGTGCTCTCCGAGGACCTTAAAAGCATACAGGCGATGATGACCCCGCTGATGATGGCGCTGATGCTGTCCTACCTGCTGCCTATCTTCATAGACCTGAGCTCGGCCAACTTCGGCATAAAGTTCCTGCTTTACGCCATACCTTTCACCCACGCTTTCATGGCTCCGCAGAACATGATGATGGGGAATTCCGGGCAGGTGCTGTGGGGGATAGCGTACCAGGCGGCCATCTTCGCGGTCTGCGTGGTCCTGGCGGCCCGGCTCTTCTCCGGGGAAACCCTGCTCACGCTGCGGCTGAAGTTCGGTAGAAAATAATGAAGAGGACTATACTGCTTCTCGCGGCTGCCCTGGCCTGCCCGGCCGCCGCGGCTGCGGCCGGGACCCTGCCTGAGCCCGGGGCTCGCTCCGTTTCCCTTACCCTGGACGGCTCTTTCGACAAGTACGGGAACACCCGCAGCGAAGACCTGCGGGCGGGGCTGGAGTTCGAATGCGCCTCCGCGCTTAAACTGGGGCGGTCCGCCCTGGACTGGAACGTGGAGTTCTACTATTCTTATTCCCGCAGCGTCACGGACGGGAGGCCCACCAAGGCCGTCTCGGAAGGCCTGGACCTGGCCAAGCTGCTGCTTTCCGGCTGGGGAGGGGAAGAGCTCGGGACGGTCAAGCCCTACCTGCTGGCCGGGGTGGAGCTGACCTGGCTGAAGGAACCGGACGAGGAGGAACCGGGGCGGTATATCTCCTCCCGCTTCCTCTCTCCCACGGCGGGCGCCGGGGTGGAGGTGAAGCTGAACCACCGGCTCAGCCTCAGCGCCGAGTACCGGCAGAATCTCACCGGCGGCGACCGGCGCATCTCCGGCATGACCCTGGGCCTGAACTACGCCATCTTCGGCGCTGAAGAGGAAGAAGGCACCAGCCCCGGGAACGGGCCGGACGATTAGCGGACCGCTGAAAAACGCCTTTCGCGGCCGGTTCATACTGTTTGCCGGATAACAGGCGCTGCCGCGGCTAAGGGCGCTTGTCCTTCCCGGGCGGGACGGAAGGGTTTTGTCCGGTAAGTTTATTGAGGATGGCTGCCCAGTCCCTGTTATAGACCCCGCTCAGTTCCAGGCAGCCCAGCGCCGCGAAGTAAAGCGCGCCGAAGAGGGGGGCCCGGGCCTCCTCGCTCCAATAATTCACGTCGGTGGACATGCCGGCGGCTTTGGCCAGGACCATGAAGGCCAGCAGCGAGCCGGCCCAGCGGACCACGAGCGGGAACTTCTGCTCCTTCCAGCCGTCCCTGAGCGAGGCGCCGTAGTAAGTGGCGAAGGTCAGCGCCGCGAACTGGGCTATCCCGGCGGCCCCGTCCGATTGCCAGGCGAAGAGGGCGTAAATGAAGAACAGGCCCCAGAAAACCGCTTTTTTCGGGCCGCCGCGCTCTATGCCGGACACCAGTATCACCATGAAAGGGAAGGAATGGATGACGATGAACTGTATCTCCATCAGCACCCCGGAGAAAGCCGGCAGCCGGCCGTAAAGCTCGAACAGGCAAAGCGCGCCGATAAAGAAGTCGGCGGCCGCCTGGGAAAAATTCCTGGCTCTCTCCATGATATGTTGCCCATCCGGCTTAAACAGGGCCCGGCAATTATAATACAATACTTGTCAGAGGGGAACCATCATGGCGGGCAACCGGCTGGTAGCGCTGCCGCTTTCCCAGGTCTCCGGGAACTCGGTGAATCCGTAGAAGTCCGCCATGATAACTTACCCGCAATGGGCCGGGCTTATCCTGATCGCGGAAAGCTGAAGCCCGCGCTCTTTTCCCTTTTGCCTTGGGCCTTATGGGCCCTTTGGCACTTTTAAGGTCAACCGGCCTCGCTTATAATATAAGCATGAAAGTGCAAGTCCGGGAGACCTACATGCGCAAGCTGACAGTCTTTATTTCCCTTCTTTTGCTTTCTGCCGCCGGCGCCAGCGCCCAGCTCAACGTTTACTACATAAACGTGGGCCAGGGCGACGCCACCTATATCGAGCTGCCCAACGGACACAATGTCCTCATAGACGGCGGCCCCTCGGCCGCGCCGATGGAAAAATTCATAAAAGAGAAAGGGATAACCAGGATCGACCACATGGTGCTCTCCCACCCGCACAGCGACCATTACCGCGGGCTGAAAAAGGTCTTCGCCCTGGTGGACGTGAAGAATTTCTACGATTCCAGGGCAGAGAATGTCGAGGCCATAGGCGACAATAACCTGCGCGAGCTGGCCGACGCCGAACCCGCCTGCAGGACCCATTACCCGGAAGTCGGAGCCAACCTCAACTGGGACTCCCGCGTGACCGTGAAAGTTCTCAATACCTGCTCGGAGCCCGTGCAGCTCAAATACAACGACGACGTGAATAACTGCTCCATCGTGCTGCGCTTCTTCTATAACGGCACCGGCCTGCTGTTCACCGGCGACGCCGAATCTCCCATAGAGAACGCCATGATGCGCATCTTCAAGTCCGGCCTGCAGTCTTACGCCCTGAAAGTCGGCCACCACGGCTCGCGCTATTCCTCCGCCGATAAATTCCTGGCGCGGGTGGCGCCCAAGGTGGCTATAATCTCGGTGGGCGTGGACAATGTGTACGGCCATCCCCACAGGGAAGCCCTGGACCGCATCAGGGCCACCGGCGCCAAGATCTTCTTCACCACCGGCGGCACCCAGACCCTCAGCATACCCAAGCCCAGGCAGGGCGTGCAGCCCGTCCTGGAAGGCCTGGCCGCCTACGACCCCGCCGCCCCGGTCCTGCCGCAGGTGGAAGCCGTGATCTACAAACCGGAAGTGGAAGCGCCCAGGAACGTGCACGGCGCCGCTTTCGAGCAGCTCGGCGAACAGGCCGCCGAATAGGCCGGGCGCTACAGCGGAAAAGGCCGGTTAAGGCGAACCCTTAGCCGGCCTTCCTTTTCCTGTTTGCTATGCCGTCCCCCATTGTCGCATAATATCCTGAATAAGGAGAATATTATGTTAAAGAAAACGATAGTCGCCGCATTGTTGATTCCCGGCCTGGGCTTCTGCTCTTACGCGCAGGATGATGCCGCCCAGCCGGCCGCGCAGAACGAGACCGCGGCGCAGGCCGCCCCGGCGGACG
The DNA here is from genome assembly GCA_016207645.1 of Elusimicrobiota bacterium. Lineage (GTDB taxonomy): Bacteria > Elusimicrobiota > Elusimicrobia > Elusimicrobiales > UBA9959 > UBA9959. The sequence continues at coordinate 8,623 of JACQPH010000027.1, read as the reverse complement.
CAAAACCCGGGGAGGAAGGACTGATCAAGGGCTGGTGGCGGAAAATGCGCGGAGAGAAGAAAGAGCGGCGCGGAGAAAAGCTGGAGGAGAAGGGCGAAAGGATGCAGGACCAGGGCGGGCGCCTGGAGGACCGGGGGGAGAAGCGCGAAGAGCGCGGCGAGCGCGTGGAGAACAGGGGCGAAAATATGCAGGACCGGGCCGGTAAGATGGAGGCCCAGTCCGATAAACAGCGCGCCAAGGGCAACGAGACTGCCGCCGACAAACTGGAGCGCAACGCGGACCGCCTGGAGAACCGCGGCGGGCGCGTCGAGCACAAAGGCGAGCGGATGCAGAACCAGGGCGAACGCCTGCAGAACCGCGGGGAGAAGCGTGAAAAGCGCGGCAAGCATGTGGAAAGAAAGGGCGAAAGGAAGCAGGTCAGGGGCGAACGCATGCAGAAGCATCCCGGAAAGAACAGGGGTCACGGCAAGCGCAAATAGTATAAAACCGTTCCGCGGAAAAGCCCGGGAAAGCCCGGGCTTTTCTTATGGAACCGGCCGGTACCGGATATAGTCCAAAAAACAGGCCCGGCCTGGGCCCTTTGGGCCTGTCCCTTTTCCGGCCTATATAATACGATATAGGTATGGAGATGGGAGCGGCAGCGACCTGCCCCCATCAGGAACGATTTCCAACCCGGATTAAGTATAACGAGCTGTTCTGAAAGGAGCGAGGTTGGGAGCGGCAGCGACCTGTCCCCATCAGGAATGATTTCCAACCCGGATTAAGTATAACGAGCTGTTCTGAAAGGAGCGAGGTTGGAAAGCGAGGACAGTTATGACGGAAACATGCAATTTCGACAAGGACGATAACGAACACCGGAGAGGCGATAAACTGATAGTGCGCCTCCCTTCCGCCAAGGATGCCGCCGCGGATACTCCGGAACAGAACCAGGTCAGGCACGGCGCCTACCTGTGGGACCTGAGCCCCCGCCCCCGCTCTGCCAGGAGCTGGCGGGACATCTCCACCATCAACTGACCCCAAAAAGGAGGCTGGCACCTTTTCGATGTTTTAAGGCCTAAAAACCATCAAAAGGTGCCTGCCTCCTTTTTAAAATAAAAAGGCCCGGTCGCGAGACCGGGCCTTTTTGCAGCCTGGTAAACAGCTTATTTAGCAGTTTCGTTTATCCAGGTAACGGCGGCGCTGACTTTGGAGTAGACGCCGTACTTGTTGGGGCGGGCGCAGCCTTCGCCCCAGCTCACCACGCCGGCCAGCTTCGCATTGGAGCCGCTGCCGATCAGGAGAGGGCCGCCGCTGTCGCCCTGGCAGGAGTCCTTGCCGCCTTCGGGGAAGCCGGCGCAGATCATGCTGTCGGTTACCCCTCCGGGATAGGCCGCTTCGCAGGCTTCCTGGGTCACGAAAGGCACGGTGACTTTGAGCAGGTTCTTGGAGAGACTGCCGCTCTCGCTGGTGGTGCCCCAGCCGGCGGTGACGAAGTTCACGCTGCCGGAGATCTCCGCGGTATTGAGCGCTATGGGGGCGAACTTGGAATCGCCGCTGAGCTTCACCAGGGCCCAGTCGTTGTTCAGGACGCTGCTGTCCCAGCCGGGGTTCCTTATTACCTCCACGGCGTTGAACTTCTCGGTGCCGGTGGTGACGCCCTGGGTATGCAGGCCGACCACGACGGTCTTGAAGTAGCCGACGCAGTGGGCCGCGGTGAGCACCCAGTTCTTCTTTATGAGGGAGCCGCCGCAGACATGGCTGCCGTAGGAGCTCTGGAGCGAAACGATGAAGGGGAATTCTCCCTTGGTCGCTTCCACGCCGCCGACTATCTTCTCGAAGACGGGCGACGGGGTGACGGCCGAGGGAACTTCGAAGGTCCTGATGACCGAGGGGAGGTCTACTTTGCCGGGATTGTTGAAATCCAGGAGGGTAGCCGCGCTGCTGCTGCCCGGCGTTACGGCCAGGGCGACTGCGAGTATCAGTTTGTTCATTCAGTCTGTCTCCTATGGCTGGTATTGACTACTGTCATCAGTTTCGCAAAATATCTGATTAATGTCAATAGAAAAATTTGGGTACATCGGCCCGTAGTTCTGGGCCCTTGGGCCTATCGAAGTTGACCGCGTTTTTTGCCGCATAATATCCTAAAATAACAGAGCTACGCCGATATCCGCCGGGATAGAATACGGGGGCAGCATGGAATTGGAAAAACCGCTTTTCGCTTTCTGGTACGGCAGCCTGAGCGCCGTCTCATTGCCGCTGGGGGCCCTTCTCGGGCTTTGGCTGAAACCTTCCAGCAAATGGACCTCTTCGCTGATGGCTTTCGGGGCCGGGGCGCTGCTGGCCGCTCTCACGCTGGAACTGGTAGCCGGCGGGCTGAAGCTCGCCGGATTCTGGCCCCTCGGCGGAGGCTGCGTGCTGGGGGCCGCGCTTTTCATGCTGCTGGACCGGCTGCTGAACTCTAAAGGCGGTTTTTTGCGCAAGCGCTCCACCGCGGCCAAACACCTCTCGGCGCAGAAACTTAAACAGTATTCCGATATGCTGAAACGGCTTGCCGGTATCGGTCTCTTCCGCTCGCTTCCGCCCGAAGAGATAAGCGCCGTGGTGGAATTCGCGTTCCCTTTCTCGGCCAGGGGCGGGGAAGTGATCTTCAACGAAGGCGATCCCGGCGACCGCCTTTATATCTTGGAAGCGGGCGCGGTGGCGGTTACCAGCGGGCCGGAGAAACGGAAGGTGGCGGAGCTGGGAGCCGGCGAAGCCTTCGGGGAAATGGCCCTCATCTCCGGGGATCCCCGGTCGGCCATGGTGAGCGCTCTCAAGGACGTTTCGGGCTGGACCATAGCCAAGGACGACTTCGACCGCCTGCTCGAGCGGAGTCCCGCGCTTAAACAGGAGTTCTCGCGCCTGTACGTCAAACGCCTGGAGGGGCTTTTCGGCCCCGAGGGTTCCGGGACCGAGGCCGCAAAATGGGCGAAACTCGCCCGGGCGCATATTAATGTGAGCTCCCTGGTGCCAAGCGAGAGCGAGCTGAAGGCCGAAAGCCGGAAACATTCCGGCGCGGCTTTCGCCATCTGGCTCGGCATCCTGCTGGACGGCATACCCGAGTCCCTGGTGATAGGGGCGAGCATGCTGCACAGTTCGGCTGTGAGCATGACCCTGATCGCCGGCGTTTTCCTGGCCAATTTCCCCGAGGCTCTCTCCTCTTCCGTGGGTATGTCGAAGCAGGGCTCGAGCCGCTCGAAGATAATCTGGATGTGGACCTCGCTGATGCTGATGACCGGCATCGGCGCCTTCCTGGGCTATTTCACTTTCGGCGGGCTGCCTCACGGGCTTTTTGTCTTCGTGGAGGGCATGGCCGCCGGAGCCATGCTGGCCATGATAGCCGAGACCATGCTGCCCGAGGCCACCGAGCAGGGCGGCCCGGCCGTGGGCATGATGACGGTGCTGGGTTTCCTCGCCGCGATCTTCGTCAACAGCCTAGCGCAGTAGTCCATACATTAATAAAAAAGAACTTGGCTAAAGCGCGTTTTTTGTCGCATAATATCCGGGGGGAGGGCCGGAACAGCGGCCCTTAGGCCATGAAAAAAACAATATTCGTCAGCTGTGTTTGCGCGCTGGCGGCGGTTTCCGCGGTCCAGGGCGCCGGTAAGAAGAACTATAAAGAAGTCAAGAAGGTGAAAAAAATGACACTTACGGTAACAAGTCCCGCGTTCGGGAACAACGAGTACATACCGGCAAAACACGCCTGCGGGGGCCCGGACGTTTCTCCCGAGCTGAAGTGGGCGGGTCTGCCGGAAGGCGCGAAAAGCGTGGCCGTCATCATGGACGACCCCGACGCGCCCCCGGGCACCTGGGTACACTGGATACTCTTCAACATCCCGCCGGCCCTCGACGGCCTGAAAGAGAACGTGGCCAAGACCGAAGTGCTGCCCGACGGCTCGAGGCAGGGGCGGGTCTGGGGGGTGAGCGAGGACGACTTCAGCCGCATCGGCTACTTCGGCCCCTGCCCGCCCCCGGGCAAACCGCACCGCTATTTCTTCAAGGTCTACGTCCTCGACGAACTGCTCGGCCTGCCCGCCGGAACTACTAAGAGCGCTCTCCTGAAAGCCATGGAGGGCCATATCCTGGCCAGGGCCGAACTGGTGGGGCTGTATAAAAGGTAACGCTATGGCTTATAGATTCAAATGCACCGGCTGCGGCAGGGAATTGACTATCAACTGGCTGAAGCCGGGCGAGACCGCCAAGTGCCAGAAATGCGGCGCTAACGTCAAGGTGCCGGTGAACGCTGTGAACGTGAATATCCCTAAAGACCAGGAGCCGCTCCCCCAATCGGCGCGTAAAGGAGCGGGCGGGGAAGCGGGGTCGCGCAACTGCCCGACCTGCAGGCACGTGGAAACGATAAACGTGGAAGAGTTCGACGTGGCTTTGCCCCTCGGTACCTTCGGCGCCTGCCACCGCTTTCCGCCCGGAGCCAAGGACGGCTACCCTTTCCTGACCCACGCCGACTGGTGCGGCGAGTACGAGCGGAAGGAATAGGCCCGGAGATGTCCGCATGGAGCCTGGATCGGACCTTGAGCTGAAACAAAAGCAGTTCAACGCTGCGATGGAGCTGTACACCGGCCGGAAGAGATACATATTGTTCGGCAGGTTCGTCGCGGCCGCTAACATCTCGCTGCAGGTTTTCCTTCTCTACCGCAGCTCCGGGTTTTCGCTGGGGCCGGCCCGCCGGCTGTACGCGCTGGCCGCCGCTTACCTCCTGGCGGACTTCGTCAACGGCCTCGTCCATCTGCATGCGGACCATATGGATAATTACGAGTCGCCGGGCGGCCCGCTGGTGGCGAATTTCCACCTCCACCATAAAAGGCCGAAGTACAAGGACAATAGCCTTCCCGTGGTCTACTTCAATGAAAGCGCTTCCAAGGTCTGGCTGGTCCCCTGCCTTTGCGCGGTGGCCTGGCTGTCAGGCCGGCCGGGGGTGAACCCTTTCCTGCTGTGCACGCTGGTCTATGCCGGCTTGCTTTCTTCCGCGGCCGAGGTCTCGCATTACCTGGCGCACAATTCCGCCTCTCCCGCGGCGGCCTTCCTGGCCCGCGCCGGCCTGCTGCTCGGGAAGAAGCGCCATGCCAGGCACCACCTGGAGGACAATGTGAGCTATACCTTCCTCAACGCCTTCACCGATCCGCTCGTGGACCTGCTAGCCGCCAAGTTCTATCCCGGCTACAAGAACGGCACGGACCTCCACTTCGCGAAATACACGGCGCCGGGCGGGGACAGGGACAACTCGCCGGCATAGCCTGTTACCCCGCGGTTCCTATAGGGCCTATGGGAACATAGGCCATTTTCTTTTTCATTCCGGGACCTATGCCCCTTAAAATAAACGGCCCCGGCCGCTACACTATAGCGGACGGGCGGTACCGTTGAGAATAACGGAGGCGAACTGATATGAGAAAACTGCTTATGCTTGCTGCGCTGGCCCTGGCCCCCGGCATGGCCGCCGCGGCCGAGGACAAGGAACTGAACGGGCTCGGCAAGGCCGATGTGGCCGCCGCCGGGATCTCCGGCCTGGAACTGCCTGAAGTTCCCGGCGACAATAAAATAGTGGGCGGAGTCGCAGCCGAGAAGGGCGAGTTCCCTTTCCTCGTCTCACTGCAGGACCTGGGCGGCCATTTCTGCGGCGGCTCCCTGATAGCCAAGGACTGGGTGCTCACGGCCGAGCACTGCGTGACCGAGGGTGTGGCTGCCGTAGTTATAGGCCTCCATAACCAGTATGATCCCGCCGGTACCGAAAGGCACGGGGTCAAACGCATCGTCCCCCATCCCCTGCGCGGCTCCCGGGACTATGACTACGCGCTTATCCAGCTGGCGGGCGAGTCCAAGTACGCTCCCATCGCCCTGAACCGCGCGGAGATAAAGGAGAAAGTGGATATGGTCACCGCCGGCTGGGGCACCACCACCGAAGCCGGCAGCCTGGCCAGGCTGCTCCAGAAAGTGACCGTGCCTTTCGTCTCCGGGGACAAGTGTTCCGCGGCCTATCCCGGCAAGATCACGGACCGGATGATCTGCGCCGGTTTCGAGAACGGCGGCAAGGACGCCTGCCAGGGCGACAGCGGCGGCCCCCTTTTCACGGACAGCGGCAACCAGCGGACCCTCGTGGGCGTGGTGAGCTGGGGAAAGGGCTGCGCCAGGCCTTACTACTACGGCGTCTACTCCAAGGTCAACGCCGTCACCGGCTGGATAGACGGCACGATAAAGAAATAAGCGCGGCGACCGGACAAAAGAGCGGGCGGAGCCTTTAAGCTCCGCCCGCTCTTTTTTATCCGGCCGGATCCTCAGGCCAGCGCGAATTCGCGGGGCCTGCGGCAGTTCTTGCCGGTGAAGGCGAAGGTGATGAAGGCCTGTTTCCGGTCGCCGCTGATCTTCGCCTTATAGGAAGTCCTGGCGCGGTTCACGTAGGAGGCCAGGGCCTTCGCCGTTTCGATGGCGCCCTGCCGCGGCGCGAGCGTGGCCACCGCGTTCAGGCCGGGCACCATATTAATGGTACCGTCCTTGGCCATATAGCTGAAAGAGGGCAGCCACATGTTCACGGTCCCGTCCGGGCCTTTGCCGGTGGCTACGCCGGAGATCTCCGCGGTCACGGCTTTTCCGCCGACCGTGGCGCGTCCTTCCGTGACCAGGGCCCGCTGCGTTCTGTCGTACGATACCGCCGATAAATGGGCGCCCCTGTCCATTTCGACTTCCTCGCGATACTTCAGATTCCTGGTTTTCATGTTCCCCCCTGAATTGTTGTTGTTTTCCGACCCGACCCTCTACCCTGATACTAGAGTAACATTCCCGCGGCGCGCGAGTTAACATCAAGGCTCCGCATTTAATTAGCTTTTTTCCCGTTGTCTTCCCGGCCCGGTTTGGCGCATAATATAAGGAGGGCGGAACGCGCCCGCTCCCGGAGGATCTCTATGTCTACTAAAGGAAAATGCGAAATGGAGGCGGGGGAAGCGGAGAAGCTTCTTGCGGAGGAGGACTCCGGCTGCCTGTGCCTGAGCAGCGGCGGCGAGCCTTACGGCGTGCCGGTCTCCTACGCGTACGTTGACGGCCGCATACTCTTCCATTGCGCCCTTAAAGGAAAGAAGCTGGACTATATCAGGGATAATCCGCGCGTCTGCTTCACGGTCTCCCGCCACCCGGACCGCGCCAGGCCGCACCACGCCGAAAAAGGCTGCGACTACCGGTACGAATCCGTCATCTGCCGCGGCAAAGCCCGCATCGTGGAGGAACTGCCCGAGCGCCGCGCCCTGCTGAATAAATTCCTGGCCCACTTCAATGTCCGCCTGGGCAAGAAAGCCGACGACAACCTCATCCCCGAGGAAGCCGCCGCCCGGCTGGCCTGCGTGGCCATCACGATAGACTCCATGACAGGCAGGAAGAAGGTGGAGAAGAAGTAGCCCGTTCGCGGTGATATTATTGTAAAATCCGCGAAGGGGGTGAATTATGAAAAAAGGGCTCATCGCGGGAGCGGTTATACTGCAGGCGGCCGGCGTCGCCGTTACGGCGGCGGACAAGACAGAGAGGGCGATATTCGCCGGCGGCTGCTTCTGGTGCCTGGAGGCGCCTTTTGAAAAAACCGGCGGGGTTATCAAGGTGACCGCCGGCTATACCGGCGGCGCTGGCGCGGGCCCGGTCTATTCCGATTACGCGGAGAAGGGGCATATCGAAGCGGTGGAGATAATTTACGATCCCGGAAAAGTTTCCTATGACGCCCTGCTGGACATCTTCTGGCGCCAGATAGACCCGACGGACGCGGGCGGCCAGTTCGTGGACCGCGGGCCGCAGTACCGTTCCGCGGTCTTTTACCTCGACAAGGCCCAGCAGCGGGCCGCGGCCGCCTCGAAGGAGCGGCTGGCCGCGTCGGGCAGGTTTTCCGGACCTTTGGTCACGGAACTGATAAAAGCCTCGGTCTTTTACCCGGCGGAGGAGTACCATCAGGACTATTATAAGAAGAACCCCGTGCGCTACAAATACTACAGGCATAATTCCGGGCGCGACAAATTCCTGGAAAAGGCCTGGAGCAGGGAAGCCGAGAAGGCCGCCCTCCGCGCGCGCCTGACGCCGCTGCAGTACAAGGTCACCCAGGAGGAAGGGACCGAACCCCCGTACAAGAACGAATACTGGGACGACAAGCGCGAAGGGATCTACGTGGACCTGGTGTCGGGGGAGCCGCTGTTCAGCTCCCTGGACAAGTACGACTCCGGCACCGGCTGGCCCAGCTTCACAAGACCGCTGGAACCTTCCGGCCTTATCGAGAAGGAGGACCGGGGCCTGTTCGGTTCCAGGACCGAAGTGCGGAGCCGCTCGGGCGACTCGCATCTGGGGCATGTTTTTACCGACGGTCCCCCGCCGGCGGGACTGCGCTACTGCATGAACTCGGCCGCCCTCAGGTTCATCCCGAAGGCCGAACTCGAGAAGAACGGCTACGGGCGGTACCTGAAACTGTTCAAAGAGAAACCCTGACGGCCGCTCATGGCTTTCACGCCGCGCCGGAAAGTTGACACGGGAATGTTTAAATACTAAATTGCGGGTAACGGTTAAAAAAGGTAACTGCCCGGGTGGCTGGAGGGTTGGCAGGGGTTTTGTTTCGCGAACCCCTTGCGGA
>JACQPH010000026.1 GCA_016207645.1 Elusimicrobiota bacterium | reverse complement strand
CGCAGGTTCGATCCCTGTCACGTCCACCAGATTTTCCAGTCATCCGACCTACGGGGGCACCACAAATGGCCGCAGACTATTTCCCGCTTAAAGAAAAGACCCGCTACGAATACAAGTTCACCAGCACCGAATTCGAAGGCGAAGCCAGGATCAATATCGACATCCTGGAGGTGAAGAAGAAGGCCGGCAGGCTGGTAGCCCGGGCCCGCATGATCTTCGAGCTGCGCGATTCCCATACCACCGAATACACGATCACGCGCGACGCCAAATGGCTCACCACCGCCGACGGGGTGATAACGGGAGGCCGCCGCGAGTTCCCCCTCCCGGCCAGGGAAGGAGCGAAGTGGGAGGAATACGGAGATTCCAGCGAAGTTGTTTCCCTCTCCGACAAGGTTTCCATCAGGGCGGGCAAGTTCGCCAGGTGCATGAAGATAGTCACCATGCTGGGCGGCGGCGACGCCGGCAAGTCCGTGCGCTATTACGCCCCGGGCGTCGGCTACATCCTCGAGGAATACAACGGCGAAGACAAGACCTGCGAGCTGGAGCTCCTGGCCGTCTCAAAGGCGCCCGAGGAAAAGAAAAAAGGCAGGAAGTAACCCCCCCAGCCAAGGACGGCATCATGGCGCTCCCCACCATACGTGAATTGCTCAACAGCCCCGGCCCGAAAGCCGGGGCCGTCGCGCGGGGCTGGATAAAGACCCGCCGCGACTCCAAGGTGATGTCCTTCGCCGAGCTCAACGACGGCTCCTGCCGCGAGAGCCTGCAGGCGGTGTTCTGCCGGGAGAACGGCGATTTCTCCGCCATACTCCCCTCCCTGGTGAGCGGCGCGGCGGTGGAGATACAGGGCGACCTGGTCGCCTCCCCGGCGGCCGGGCAGAAGTACGAACTGCGGGCCAGGCAGGTGAAGCTCTACGGCGGCTGCGACCCCGAAAAATACCCTATACAGAAGAAGAAGGCCTCCGACGAGTTCCTGCGCACCGTGGCGCACCTCCGTCCGCGCACCAACAAGTACGCCGCCATGCTGCGCATACGGGCGGAGCTGGCCTACGCGGTGCACACCTATTTCCGCGACAACGGCTTTTTCTACGTGCATACCCCCATCCTCACCGCCTCCGACTGCGAAGGCGCCGGCCAGATGTTCACCGCCACGGCGCTGGACCTCTCCGAGCTGAAGGCGCTGCCCAGGACGGAAGGCGGCGAGATAGACTTCTCGAAGGACCTCCTGGGCAAGAAGACCTACCTGACGGTCTCCGGCCAGCTGGAGGGCGAGAGCCTGGCGCTGGCGCTGGGGAAGATCTACACTTTCGGCCCCACTTTCCGGGCGGAGAACTCGAACACCTACCGCCACTGCGCGGAATTCTGGCAGATAGAGCCGGAGATGGCCTTTTACGAGCTGGACGACGACATGGACCTGGCGGAAAGCTTCATAAAAGCCGTCACGAAGAGCGTCCTGGAGAAATGTCCCTCGGACCTCGGGCTGTTCGCCAGGTTCGTGGAGCCGGCGCTGCTGGACAATCTGCGCAACGTCACGGAGAACAAGTACGAGCGCCTGCCCTATACCGAGGCCGTGAAGCTCCTGGAGCCGGAGAACGCCCGCTTCGAGGCCAGGGTGAGCTGGGGCGCGGACCTGGCTTCGGAGCATGAGCGCTTCCTGGTGGAGAACTACTTCAAGAAGCCGGTCATCCTGTACAATAAGCCCAAGGAAGTCGGCTCCTTCTATATGAAGCTCAACGACGACGGGCGCACGGTGCGCGGCATGGACGTGCTGGTCCCCCGCATCGGGGAGCTCGTGGGCGGCAGCGAGCGCGAGAACCGCCTCGACGTGCTGGAGCAAAAGATGGCCGCTTTCAAGATAGACCCCCAGGCCTACTGGTGGTACCTGGACCTGCGCCGCTACGGCAGCGTGCCGCACTCCGGCTTCGGCCTGGGTTTCGAGCGCCTGATGATGCTGATAACCGGCATCTCCAACATCCGCGACGTAAGCGCCTACCCGCGCGTGCCCGGCTACGCGGAATTTTAAAAGTATGGAAAGAGATAAAGCTTTAGAACTGCTCAAAGCGCACGTTAAGAACGAGAACATGCTCAGGCATTGCCTCGCGTCGGAGGCGGTAATGCGGGCTTTGGCCGCGCGCCTGGGGGCCGACCCCGCTCTCTGGGGCCTGGCGGGGCTGCTGCACGATATAGACGTGGAGCTTACCGCCGGGGACCTGGCGCGCCACACCCATGAAGCCGCGAGGATACTTAAAGAGCAGGGCCTCCCCGAAGACCTTATCGAGGCCGTGAAGCTGCATAACGAAGCGGCCCACGCCGGGAAGAAACGCTCGGAAACGTTCCAGAAGGCGCTGGCCGCCGGCGAGACCGTAACGGGCCTGATCACGGCCACCGCGCTGGTCTACCCGGACAGGAAGCTCTCCAGCGTGAAGGCTTCCTCCGTCACGAAGCGCATGAAGGACAAACGGTTCGCCGCTTCGGTGGACCGCGGGATAATAATGGAATGCGAGACCGTGGGACTTAAGCTGGATGAATTCGTGGAGCTCTCCCTGGGCGCCATGCGGGAGATCTCCGCGGACCTCGGCCTGTAAGAAACCGGTTTAAATGTAGAGCCCGTCCGCCTAAGGCGGACGGGCTCTTTACTTCCGCGGCTATCCCGGACCTTACTGGAAGAAATACATGTTAAGCACGTAGTTGAAGGTGTGGTCGCCGGAGGTGAACGGCTCGTTCATTTTTATCGTCCGGGAGGCTATGAATTCCTTATTGTTCTCGGCAAGGAATGTCTTGTATTTCTCCAGGCCGGCCGCGGCCGCGGCGGTGTCGGTGGCCAGCTTGGACTTGAAGCCCAGCAGCTTGCCGATATAGACCATGGAGAAGGAAGCGTCCTTCCTGACCAGCGTGACGGCATTGGCCAGCAGGTCGAAGTCTATGTCCTCGCCGTTCTTAAGCTGGCGCAGCTGGACCTCGTGGTCCATGTTCTCTTCGGGCCTGGTCAGGTAGTAGACGCTGAAGGTGGGCCGGAAGACTTCGTTCTTGATGGTGAAGGAAGCGATGGGCGTCAGGCCTTTCCGTTCGAGGGGCTCGAGCAGCTCGTGCTGCAGCCTGGCTATGGTGGTGGAGCTGAGCGCGTCGTAGTGCAGGCCGTCCGCCATGAAATCGCGTATAACGCGGCCGTCGGGGGATTCGTATCTGAGTATGCCGAACTCGTTCTTGTACTCGGTGCCGGTCACTTTTATCCCGAACTTGCCGAGGATGGGGGTCCACTTGTCCGTGAATTCCCTGAACTGGGCGTCGGTCTTCGCGTAGGTGAAGAGCACGTTCTTCGAAGCCCGGGCGAGCAGGTGCAGGTCGGCGATCTCGCCGGAGACGAAGCCGCTGTTCCCGGCTTCGCCCGCCTGTAGCACGGGGACGGGGATGCCGGGTTTCGAGATCCTGATGTCCACGGCGGAAATAGTATTGAGTTCCGCGGCGCTGAGCGCGGAAACGCTCAGCAGGGCGGACGCTATCAGTGCTGATCTTTTCATTCGGTATTCCTCCTGTTAACTTTAACTACGGTTTAATTCTACCTTTTCCCCCCGGTTTCCATAAGAGCATAAAGGGCTGGTCCGGCGGGGCCGTAGTGCCTATGACTTTAGTCAACCGGGCTCTCTTCCGGGGCGGGGGCGGGCGGTGAAAGGAGGAAATTGTAGGCTCGGGCCATGGCCAGGCCCAGCCAGGGCAGGAAAACGAAAGTTTTGAGCGCCGCGGCCGCCACGGTCCAGGGCTTCAGGTCGAGGGAGGCCGCCGGGCTCTTCAGCGGGCCGGAAATGACGTAGATATCCGGGACCAGCACGTTGACCGAGACGATAAGGATGAAGACGGCGAAAAGACGGCTTTTCCAGCCCTCGGTGACGGCCGCGCTCAGCGCGAAGGATTCCCTGACGCCGGTACGGCGGTCCACTACGGCGTATTCGCTGAAGCAGAAAGCCAGGTAGAGGACGATGCCGGGCAGTATCAGCATGAGCGCGCCCCCCAGCGTGACCAGGCCGAGCCCCAGGCTGACCGCCAGCGCGCGGTGATAGACCGGGAAAGCGCCCAGAAGATCGAGGAAACGCGCGCCGCTCCCGCGCGCGAGCTTGATATAGACCAGGTTCATGCCCGTGGAAACGGGTGTCAGGACGAATAACATGTAAGGCAGGGCGTGGAGCAGGGAATGAAAGCGCCAGACGCAGTAGAAGGTGCCGGCCGAAAGGGCGGCCTGGACAACGAGCAACGGCAGCAGGAAGGGTAAGTTCGCGGCGTAGTCGTCCCAGGCCAGCGTGAGCCAGGTGAAAGCCGCTTTGTCCTTTTCCAGGTTATCCATCGGGTTAAGGGCTTAAGGCCTGGCGGCGGCCTCGGCGTAGAGGGCGCTGGCCCTGTAGGAGCTCCTCACCAGGGGCCCGGCCAGCACGGCCCTGAATCCCGCCGCCCTGGCCTTATCGGCCCAGCGGGAGAATTCCTCCCCTGTGTAATATTTCGCTACCGGCCTGTGCTCCTTCGAGGGGGCCAGGTACTGGCCCAGGGTGAGCAGGTCGCAGCCATGCGCAGCCAGGTCTTCCAGCGCCTTCCGCAGTTCTTCGGGCTTCTCGCCGAGGCCGAGCATGAGACCGGACTTGGTCAGTATGTCCGGCCTGAGTCTTTTTGAATTGGAGAGGACCCGGAGCGAGCGCGCGTAGTCGGCCCCGGCGCGGGCGCCGGCGTAGAGGCCGGAGACCATTTCCAGGTTATGCCCCAGCACGTCGGGGTTCGAGAGCAGCACGGTTTCCAGGGCTTTGATGTCGCCCCGGAAGTCCGGGATAAGGGGCTCCGTCCTTATGCCGGGAGAAAGTTCTTTTATCAGGCGGTTGGTCCCGGCAAAATGGGCGGCGCCGCCGTCCGGCAGGTCGTCGCGGGTGGGCGAGGTGAAGACGGCGTATTTAAGCTTCCACTGCCGGCAGAGCTCCGCGGCGCGGCGGGGCTCGCCGGGATCCGGCGGCGGAGGCGCGGCTTTCTTTACGGCGCAGAAGCCGCAGCGGCGGGTGCAGCTGTCGCCCAGGAGCAGGAAGGTGGCTTCCCCTTCGGAAAAGCAGCGGCCTTTGTTGGGGCAGCGGGCCTCGTCGCAGACGGTGTGGAGGGAGCGCTTAGCGAGCTCGGCCGCGGTGCCGGCGGCGGCGGAGCCGCGCAGGCCGGCCTTGCTGGCGCGGACCTCGTCCACTATCCATTTCGGGAATCGGGTCATGGGACCGGTGTTCACTTGGTGATCTGCAGGTGCAGCTCTTTCAGCTGTTTCTCGTCTATCTGCGACGGGGCATCGCTCATCAGGCAGGCGCCGCTGGTGGTCTTGGGGAAAGCTATCACGTCCCGGATGGAGTCCGTCCCGCAGATGAGGCCTATCAGCCTGTCGTAGCCGATGCCGATGCCGCCGTGCGGCGGCGCGCCGAGGTCGAGGGAGTTGACTATCATGCCGAAGCGGCGCTGGACCTGCTCACGGTCGTAGCCCATCAGGGCGAAGATCTTTTCCTGCAGCGCGCGGCTATGGTTGCGCACCGAGCCGGAACCGAGCTCGACGCCGTTGAGGACCAGGTCGTACTGGCAGGAGAGGACGTTGCCCGGGTCGGTGTCGAGCTTGCCCTCCTCGCCGGGCAGCGGCGCGGTGAAGGGATTGTGCGTGAAGGTCCAGTGGGGGCTGTCGGGGTCCTTCTCGAGCAGCGGGAAATGGCGGACCCAGAGAAAGGCCCGCTTCTTTTCCTGCGCGGGCTTCAGGCGGGAGATAAGCTCGGTGCGCAGCGCCCCAAGGCAGGGCGCCGCCACGGCGGCCTTGTCGGCGGCTATGAACACGGCGTCGCCTTCGGCGACCGCCAGCAGGTCTTTGAGGGCGGCGAGCTCCGCCTCCGTCATGAACTTGAGCGTCGGAGATTCGAATTTGCCTTCTTTGAAGCGGAGCCAGACCAGGCCTTTGGCGCCGCGGGCCTTTACCAGGTCGGTGAGCTTGTCCATGTCGCCGCGGCTGAAGGCGGCGGCTTTTTCTCCCTTGAGGGCGCGGACGACGCCGCCGCCGGCCAGGGCTTCTGAAAAGACCTTGAAGCCCGAACTCTTGAAGATACCGGAGCAGTCCTTTATCTCGAGGCCATAGCGCAGGTCCGGCTTGTCCGAGCCGTATTTGAGCATCGCGTCGGAGTATTCCAGCTCGGGGAAGGGGGCGGCTATCTCTTCGCCAAGATGGGAGAAGACCGCTTTCATCAGGCCTTCCACGACGCGGGCTATATCCTGCTCGTCCACGAAGGACATCTCGAGGTCTATCTGGGTATGCTCCGGCTGGCGGTCGGAGCGCAGTTCCTCGTCGCGGAAGTTGCGGGCGAGCTGGAAGTAGCGGTCCATGCCGGACATCATCAGCACCTGCTTGAACTGCTGCGGGGACTGGGGCAGGGCGTAGAATTCGCCGGGGTTGTTGCGGGAGGGCACGACGAAGTCGCGCGCGCCCTCGGGGGTGGACCGGGTGAGCAGGGGCGTCTCTATCTCGTTGAAATCGAGGCTGTAGAGGTAGTTGCGCACTACCTGGGAAAGGCGGCTGCGCAGGACCAGGTTCTTCGCCATGCGGGGCCTGCGGAGGTCGAGGAAGCGGTACTTGAGGCGGGTCTCTTCGGTGACGCCGGCATGCTCGCCGAGCTCGAAAGGCAGCGGCTGGGAGGGGTTGAGGACGGTTATTTCCGAGGCCTCCAGCTCTATTTCGCCGGTGGGCATGTTCTTGTTGGCGTTGGCGCCGGGGCGCAGGGCGACCTTGCCGGTGACGCGGAGGACGTACTCGCTTTTGGCTTCTTCGGCTGTTTTGAAAACGGGGCTGCCGGGGCCGGCTACCACCTGGGTGACGCCGTAGAGGTCGCGCAGGTTGATGAAGAGGACGCCGCCATGGTTGCGCTTGACGTCGTTCCAGCCGGCGAGGGTGACGGTCCGCCCGGCGTGGGAGGCGTTGAGCTCGCCGCAGGTGTGGGTGCGGAGGGCGGTGGCTTTTGAAGGGTTCGTTGTCGTCATAGCTTCGGCAGCCGCTTTTCTATTTCCGCGGGAGCGTCCTTTATCGGGACAGTGTACTGGCCGCTTTTCTCTTTAAGAGGTTTTATCGTTACGGCGCCGGCCTTCAGCTCGTCTTCGCCTATCAGCAGGGCGAAGGAGGCGCCGCTTTTGTCGGCGGAGCGCATCTGGGATTTGAGGCTGAGGTCGAAGCTGGAGTAATCGGAGCTGATGCCGGCGGCGCGCAGGGCGGTCAGCAGGGCGAAGGCTTTCTCTCCCGCCTCCTTGGCGGCGGAGACCACGAATGCCCCGGGGGCGGTGTCGGGGGCGGGCTTGTCCTTCAGGAGCAGGGCCATGCGGTCCACGCCCACGGCCCAGCCTATGGCGGGGGCGGCGGGGCCGCCCATGGACCTGACCAGGTCGTCGTAGCGGCCTCCGCCGCAGACGGCGTCCTGGCCGCCCAGCGCGGCGGAGCGCACTTCGAAGACCGTCCTGGTGTAATAATCCAGCCCGCGCACCAGGCTGGTATTGACCTGGAACTCCACGCCGGAAATTTTCAGCAGTTCCCGCGTCCTGGAAAAATGTTCGGCGCAGGCGGGGCAGAGGGAGAGCTTCGGGGCGGTCTCCGCCAGGGCTGGGCCGTCCGTTTTGCAGTCGAGGGCGCGCAGCGGGTTGCGCTCGATGCGGCCGCGGCAGGGCTCACAGAGGGTTTCCGAGCGGCCGCGCAGGAAGGCCAGCAGGAGCTCGCGGTAGGCTTTGCGGCAGTCGCCGCAGCCCAGCGAATTCAGCACTACGGAGCAGCCCGCCACTCCGGCTTTCTCCAGCAGGCGCACCAGCATCGCTATGGTTTCAGCGTCGGCGTACGGGGAGCTGTTGCCTATGTTCTCGGCGCCTATCTGCGTGAATTCGCGGTAGCGGCCGGCCTGGGGGCGCTCGGCCCTGAACATGGGGCCGATGTAGAAATATTTCCCGTTGCGGCCGGTCTGGCCCAGGTTGTGCTCTATGTAGGCGCGCACCAGGCCGGGCGTGCCTTCCGGCCGCAGGGCGACCTCGCGGCCGCCTCCGTCGGTGAACGCGTACATCTCTTTCTCCACGATGTCCGTGGTGTCGCCGGTGGATTTTACGAACAGTTCCTTCTTTTCAAGGACGGGGAGGCGGACTTCCTGGTAGCCGTAAAGGCCGAAGACCTCCCGCGCGGCGGTTTCGATGCGCGCGAAGAGGTCCGACTCCGGTGGCAGCAGGTCGCGGAAGCCGCGCAGGGAATTGATCATGCCGGCGTTCAGTTGGTCTTGCCGGCTATGGAGTGCAGGCGGGCGGAGTTAAGTATTATCAGTTCTCCGCGGCGGTAGTCGATGACGCCGCTGCGCTTGAGCGTGCTGATGGCGCGGCAGACGGGGACGCGGGTGGTACCGAGGTACTGCGCCAGCTCGTTCTGGTTGATAGCCATCTTGATCGGCTTGGAGTGCTTGTCCCTGGAGAGCTCCAGTATGGCGTCGGCCAGCCGGCCGAGGATGTTATGGAACAGCATGGACTCCACGTCCTTGTTGCATTTATTGAGGCGCTCCACCAGGGTGTGGAGCAGCTTGAGCGTGAAGTCCGGGTTCTCCAGTATCAGCCTCTTGAAGTTCTTCTTCGGGATGACGAACAGCTCGCTGTTCTCCGCGGCCTGGGCCGAGGCCGAGCGGGTCTTGCCGCCCAGCAGCGACATCTCTCCGAAGAAATCGCCTTTCTTCAGGAAGGCGAAGGTCTTTTTCTTCTCGGGCCCGACCGAGGTGAAGATCTTGATGCGGCCCGACTTCACCACGAAGAACTGGTTGCCCAGGTCCTCTTTGGCGAAGACCATCTGGCCGGCCGCGTACTTCTTTACGCCGGCTATGGAGAGCACCTTGTTCAGTTCGGCGTTGTTCAGCCCGCTGAAAAAAGAGACCTGCTTTAGAAGGGTGGATCCCATTTTATTTATTCTCCCTCATGGTTTATCATCCGGCCGCCGCTCTATGAACGCCGTTTTGTAATTATATAAAAATAATGAGCGCTCCGCCGGTCCATGGCGCTTTTTTCGGGCCGGGCGCGTTCTTTCCGCGCCGTCCGCTTGACAGGGCCCCGTCTATTGTGTGATAATGATAATCGTTATCAATATGTCGAAGAAACCTTTAACAGCCCGGAAGAACTGCGATTGCCGCGCCACCCGCCGCGGCGCCAGGCGCGAAGCCGTACTCGACGTGCTGACCTCGGGCCCCGGCCATCTGAGCGCGGAGGAGATCTACAGGGCGGCCCGGAAGCGCGTGCCGAAGATAGGCATAGCCACGGTTTACCGGGCCCTCAGATGCCTGTGCAGCTGCGGCAAGGCGGCGGAGTTCATCCCCGCGGACGGCGTGGCCCGCTACGAGCCGGCCGGTTCCCGCGCCCACCACGACCACCTGATCTGCACCTCCTGCGGTTCTTTCCTGGAGGCCGTGGACCCGGAGATAGAGCGCCTCCAGGGCAGGCTGGCCGCCAGGCACGGCTTCAGGATCTCCAGCCATAAGCTCGAGATCTACGGCCTTTGCGCCGGCTGCGCAGGTACGGGCGCGGCCCGGGGCGCTTTGCGCCGCAGGGCCCGCATAGTGGAATAGGATATTTTTTAAAGATACAAATGATAACGATCATCATGAGCAGTACAATATCCGGCGCTTCCCGGCTTTCAGCAGCGCTCCTGCGCGCGGGGAAGCTCGCGCTTCTTCTCTCCCTCTGCCTCGGCGCCGGCTTCGCGGCCGCGGCCGGGACCGGCGTGACCCGGGCGCGCTATGTCATGGGCACGGTCTGCGAGATCACGGCGCGCGGGCCGGGGGCGGGCCCGGGAGTGGAGGCGGCTTTCGGTGAACTGGAGCGCTGGGACCGGCTGCTGAGCTTATATAAGGAAGACAGCGAGGCCTCCCGCATGAACAGGGAGGCGGCCAAGGCGCCCTTTCCGGCCTCCCCGGGCCTCTGGGAGGCGGTCTCGGCCGCCCTGGAGATGGCCCGCCGCTCCGAAGGCTCTTTTGACCCCACCCTTCAGCCGCGCGGCTACCTGCAGGTACGGCTCGAGCCGGTCGGGCGCACGGTACGTTTCATGAAAGCCGGCCTGCGGCTGGATTTCGGCGGCATCGGCAAAGGCCTGGCCCTGGACCATGCCGTCCGGCGCCTCAGGGCCCACGGCGTCTCCGAAGCCCTGCTGAACTTCGGCGGGCAGGTCTCGGCCCTGGGCGCCTGGACGGTGGAGTCCGCCGCCGGACCCCTTGCGGTCAAGGACGCCTCGGTCTCCACCTCCGGCTACGGCGAGCGGCCCGGCCATATCATTTCGCCCCTGACCGGCCGGCCGGTACGCGGCCCGGACGCCACGGTGATCGCGCCCACGGGCGCCGAGGCGGACGCCTGGTCCACCGCCCTTTATGTCACCGGAGGCAGGCTCCCCCCCGCCTTCGCCGCCTGTTCGCTTTGCACGTATGTAAATAAAGGAGAACATAAATGAAACACATAGCGATGATCGCCCTCGCCATGGGGCTGGCTTCGCCGGCCCCGGCGCAGGAGCAGGCGCCGGACAGGCTTCTCGAACTGGAAAGCAAGATAGACGCGCTGTCGCAGGAAGTGGAGCGCCTCAAGCTGGGGGAAGCGGCGGCCGAGCCCCAGGCGGACGCGAAAACCTTCGGTTACGCCCCCGCCGCCACCAAGGTATACCGCGCGCAGCAGAACAAGGTGTCCATCGGCGGCTACGGGGAGATGGTCTATAAGAGCGTTTCGAACCGCCGCCAGGACGGCGCAGCGTCCGGGGTGCGCGACATGGCCGACTTCCAGCGCGCCATCCTCTACGTAGGCTACAAATTCAACGACTGGGTATTGTTCAACTCGGAGCTGGAGTTCGAGCACGGCACTACGGGTAATACCCGCGGCGAGGTTTCCGTGGAGCAGGCCTATATCGACTTCCGCTTCTCCCGGCCCTTCGGCGTCAGGGCGGGCACCCTTATCGTGCCGGTGGGCATCACCAACGAGGTGCATGAACCCACCACCTTCCATGGCGTGTTCCGGCCCGGCGTGGAGACTAATATCATCCCTACCACCTGGCGCGAGAACGGGCTGGGGATCTTCGGCGAGGCTGGCATTCTGTCCTACCGGTCCTATATAATGACAGGGCTGCAGGCCGTCTCGAACACCGGGGTGAAAGGCTTCAACGACTCCACAGCACTGCGCAGCGGGCGTTCCTCCGGGGCCAAGAGCTTCGCCGAGGACCTGGCCTGGGTGGGACGTCTGGATATCTCCCCGGTGGAAGGAGTGAAAGTAGGGACTTCGCTCTATACCGGAGAGGCCGATCAGAACCTGACCGCCAGGGACGTTCCGGTGACCCTCAGGGAAGTTCACGGCCAGGCGGAGTACCGCGGCCTGGAACTGAAAGCCCTGTACGCGCATGGTTCCGTCGGCAATGCAGCCAACCTCAACTCCGCCCAGGGCTACACTAATATAGCCAAGAACTCGGTAGGCAGCAAGTTCTTCGGCGGCTACCTGGAAGGCGCGTTCAACGTTCTGTCGGGAGCGAAGACCAGCCAGTACCTGGCTTTCTTCGTCCGCTACGAGCGTTATGACACACAGTGGCGCACTCCCGCCGGCTTCGCAAAGAACCCGGCCAACAGCCGCACGGAGTACACGCGCGGCCTGACCTACAAACCCATACCGCAGGTGGCCGTAAAATTGGACCATCAGTGGATCACCAACAAGGCCCGCACCGGCGCTAACCAGGTAAATCTGGGCCTGGGCTACATCTTCTGAGATGGCCGCTTTGATGAGTATAGCTCGTTGTGCGGCACTCGGCATAGCTTCGAAAAAACTCGCCCTCCTGCTGCTCCTCTGCGCCCTGCCGGCTTCGGCGCGGGTGCTGCTCTCCCAGAAGCAGGCCCTGGCCCTGGCCTTCCCGGGGCTCGCGGTGGAGCGCAGGACGGCCTACCTGAACCCGGAACAGGTAAAGCGCGCCCGGGAGGCGGGCCGGGTGAAGGTGGAGTCGCGCGTCTGGACCTATTACGTGGGTATTTCCTCTAAAGGCGTGGAAGGCTACGCCTACTTCGATACGCACGTCGTGCGCACCATGCCGGAGACCTTCATGGCCGTAGTGGAGCCCGGCGGCCGGCTGCGCTTCGTGGAGCTGCTGGCTTTCCTGGAGCCCGACGACTATCTGCCCGGGCCGCGCTGGCTCGGCTTATTCGGCGGGCGCCGGCTGGACGCGGACCTGCTGGTGCGCCGCGGGATACGCAACATCACCGGCTCTTCTCTGACCTCGCAGGCCCTTACCGACGGCGTACGCCGGATCCTGGCCGTCCATGCCGTCCTGCACACTGAAAAGGTAGAATACAGGTAACTGCCCACCCCCTCCCTTCCCTCCCCCCCCGAGGGGGAGGGTTAGGGTGGGGGGCGCTTTCCGGAAAAACCTGAGCAGTTACGAATAAAGAATATGAAATACATGCAAACCGGCGACTTTCAAAACCATCCGCTCATGCGCCTGACGCTGTTCTGGGCGCTGCTCTTCATCTCCGGGCTCTGGGTTACGAACGTCTTCATGTATTTCTCCAGGATGGGCCTTACGCCTTCCTCCGTGCAGAGCTATTACCTGGGCTCCGAGGAGGAATACTCCCAGCCGCGCAGCGCCGGGTCCATGCTCGAGACGACCCACGCGCATCTGCCCGTCATGGGCGTGGTGCTGCTGCTGCTGACGCATCTGCTGCTCTTTGCGCCCTACTCCGAGCGCTTCCAGCGCTTCTTCATCGCGGCTTCCTTTCTTTCCGCCCTGCTCGGCGAGGGCGCCGGCTGGCTGGTGCGCTTCGTCCACCCTGGCTTTGCCTGGCTGAAGATCGGCTCCTTCCTGGCTTTCCAGGCCTGCCTGGGGTTCCTTATCGCGGGCCTGGCCTCTTTTCTGCTGGCCGCGCCGCGGCATCCGGCCTCGCGCGCTCATGGCCGCAGGGTCGTCTGACCGGTAATAGCCGGCAGGTTCAAAGGCGGGGCAGGACGGACAGCCGGAAAAATTCGAAGAAACTGTCCCGGTATTTCTCTATATTGGAAACTATAGCGCTTCCGTGATCGTGAGCGGGTGTGTCACTGACGAATTTGAAGACATAGCATTTCCCGCCGAACTTCCGGCAGGCCTGGATGAAGGCCGCGCTTTCCATATCCACCAGGCGGGCTTTTTCAGCCAGCGCCCGCCTCCCGGCGCAATCCAGCGTCGGCCGGTCCAGGGTCGCGATCGCGGCCAGGGAAAAGCCCTTCAGAACGTCGGGAATATGCTCGTGCGGCGCCTTCGTCCTTAAGCCCGGCCTGTCGGCTTCAATGGCCCGGTAAACGTGCAGGTTCGCCCCCAGCGGCAGGATTTTATCCGTCGCGCCGGCGGCCCCCAGGTTGACCAGGACCCGCGGGGCCAGTTCCAGGCAGGCGTAGGCGGTAGCCATGGCGCAGTTGGCTTTCCCTATGCCGGAAATAACAGCGGTTAGGTTCCCCCCCCGGAAGACGGGGAAAGGCTTGCCGGAACACTTGACCAGGGATAGCCCTTTTATGAACGGCTTCGCCTCCAGCAGCGTGGCCAGGATAAGGCAGGTCACAGGTTCTTTTTGCATTTCTCCTCCAGGACCTTGAAAGCTTTTTTTCCGGTCTCCCCCATCGAGACGGAATAATCGTTCACGTAAAGTTTTATATGCTCGTCTATTATCCCGTCGCTCGCCGTGGGCGCGTGGCTGCGGATAAAGGCTCGGGACGCTCCGGGATGCGCGCGTGCGTAGAGCACCGATTCCCTTATCAGGCGCTCTACGTTCTCCCGGTGGGCTAGGGTGGCCGGGTCCTTCCTGACGGCGAGGCAGCCGAGGGGTATGGGGCAGCCGGTCTCTTTTTCCCACCAGTCGCCCAGGTCGGCGATCTTCACGCAGCCGTAATCCTTGTAGACGAACCTGCCTTCGTGGATCACCAGGCCGGCGTCGTACTTGCCGGACTTGACCCCGGGCAGTATGCGGTCGAAGCGTTCCTCGGCGAGGTTCTTCAGCGGCGGGTTCCAGCTTTTCAGCAGCAGCAGGGCCGTGGTGTTGGCCCCGGGCACCGCTAGCCGCGAGGCCGCCGAGAGCTTATGTCCGGCGGCGGCTACCACCAGCGGCCCGCAGCCGAAGCCCATCGCCGCGCCGGAATCGAGCAGCTCATAATGTTCCCTCAGGCGCAGCCAGGCGCCGGCGGAAAGCTTGGTCACCTGGAAACGTCCGGCGAAGGCGGCCGTGTTCAAGGCCTCCACGTCGTCGATATGGGTGGAAAAAGAATAACCGCCGGTGTCTATGCGCTTATGCAGCAGGGCGTGGAAAATAAAAGTGTCGTTCGGGCAGGGTGAGAAGGCCAGCGTAAGGGAAGTCATTTCAGCCTCCTCCCCGGGCGGCGGTCGATTATCCTGTAATCCGAATCCCTGAGGACCGGTATTTTTCCGGCGTTCTTTATCAGGTCTATGAATTCCGCCATGCCGGCCTTTGTGCCCGAGCCGGTGGCCTGCACCACTTTCTCCTCCGTCAATACCCCGCCCATATCGTTCGCGCCCATGGCCAGGGCGAGCTGCGCCAGCTTCAGGCCCTCGGTCAGCCAGCCCGCCTGTATGTAGCGGACATTGTCCAGGAAAATGCGGGAGACGGCCACGACCTTCAGATAATCTATGCCGGTGGCCGGCGCCATCCTCTCAAGTTTCGTGCGCCCGGGCGAAAAGGACCAGGGGATGAAAGCCCTGAACATGCCGGTCTCGTCCTGCACGCCTCTGACCACGGCCAGATGCGCTATTCTTTCCTTTTCAGTTTCCCCCATGCCGTAGGTCATGGTGGCGGAGGACTTCATCCCGCGGCGGTGCAGGGAGCGCATGATCCCGACCCAGGCGTCTTTCCCGATCTTGCGGGGGCTGACTTTAGCGCGGATCCGGTCCACCAGCAGGTCCGCCGCGCCGGGGACCGAATCCAGGCCTGCCTCTTGCAGTTCTTTTATGACTGTGTCCAGCGGAAGCGAGCTTTTTACGGCTATATGAGCCAGCTCGCTCGGCGAGAAAGAGTGCAGATAGATCGCGGGGAAATTCTTCTTTATCTCCCGGAGCATACCGGCGTAGGTACCGAGCTGGTGCCCGGGATGCAGCCCGCCCTGCAGCATCACCTGGGTTCCGCCCAGTGCCGAGAGCTCGCCTACCTTGGCTAGTATCTCCGGCAGGGAAAGTTCATAGGGCTTCAGCGCCGCGCCCGAATGAAAAGCGCAGAAGCCGCAGGCGGCTTCGCAGATATTGGTGTAATTAACGATGCGGTCCAGGATGAAGCCGACGGTGTCCGCCGGGTGGATCAGCCTGCGCCGCAGGTCCGCGGCCTCGCCGAGCTCCAGGAGGTCCCAGGAAAAAAGGGTTTCCGCCTCCGCCGGCGAAACGCGCCCGCCGGAGAAGATCTTCTTTCTCAGTTTCTCTTTCCCCGTCATAAGCCGATGAATTGAAGTCTTTTCACTTCTTTAAGCAGGCCGAGCTCCGCGGCGGCAGTAAAATAGAATTTCAGGGCGTCCTTGCGGTTGTTCGTGAATTCGTAGCGCAGGGTTTCCAGGTAGCCGTTGATATCGCAGGTGAGGCCCGGGTATTTCAGCGCCGCCCCGGCCGCGAGCTCAGGCCTTTCTTCGATAAGGCAGCGCAGCGAGGCCCTGTAGGAGCCGACCACGGCTTTTACCGCGGCCTGCTTCCCGGCCGCGGCTTCCTTCGCTACGGCGAAAACGGCGAAGACCACCGGCAGCCCGGTCAGTTTCAGCCATAACTCGCCCAGGTCGTACCGGTAAGGAGCCGCGTCCGCCTCTCTGGTCAGCGCGTCGTCGCCTATCAGCAGCACAGCGTCGAAATCTTTAATGGCCGGACGCGTACCGGCGGCCCGGTAAACCGGCCCGCTGCCGTAGAATTTCTTCAGGATTATCTTGAGCAAAACGACGGAGGTGCTGGAGGCCGAAGTCAGTCCCACCGTCCTGCCGTTCAGCTCCTCTATCGGAAAATTGGAGGCCAGGATCACCGACCTGACCAGCCCGGTGGAGCTTATGCAGAAATCCGGCAGCAGGAAAACCTCCCGGTCCAGGTCGGCATAGGCGGCGGCGGAAACGGGGCTCATATCCAGCTCTTTTTCCGCCATCAGCCTGTTGAGGGCGGAGGGCAGGGCCGGGTGGACGGTAACGCCTTTCAGCGGCTCCTTCTCCAGCATGTGGTAATAGAAGGGATAGCAGTTCAGATAGTCTATGCAGCCCAGCTTCATTCGAGAGCTCCATAACCCGCCGTAGTGCGCACCGGCTTCAGCCCGGCGTTCAGTATCAGCCTTCGCAGGGAGGCCTCCGTTCCGCGGTCGGCGGTGGAGGCGCCGGCGGCGTGCACCACTTTCTCGCCGGCGTAAGTGCCGGAGAGATCGTCCACCCCGAAGCGCAGCAGCACCTGCGCCATTTTCTCGCCGAGGTACATCCAGAGGGCTTTCAGATGCGGGATATTGTGCAGGAAAATGCGGCTGGCGGCGTAGAGCCTGATATCGTCATAGCCGGTGGTGCAGGCCCGCCTGGCGGCGATACCGGTGTTCTCTCCGTGGAAGGGCAGCGGCACGAAGGTCTTGAAGCCGCCGGTCCCGTCCTGCAGGTCCCTGAGCCTGGAGAGATGGTCCACTATCTCCGCCGTGGTTTCCAGGTGGTTGTAGAGCAGCGTGGCATTGGTCTTCAGGCCGGCCTGATGCGCGAGCCGCATGATCTCGAGCCAGCGTTTTCCCGGTATTTTCAGCGGGGCTATGATCTTCCTTACGCGCGGCGAGAATATTTCCGCGCCGCCGCCCGGCATGGCCCCGAGGCCGGCCGCCATCAGCCGCGCCAGGGTTTCCTCGACGGAGATTTGTTCGCGGCGCGCGAAATAGTCTATCTCCACGGCGGTGAAGGCGGTGATGAAAATATTCGGCTTTATCCTCTTTATGCGCCGCAGCATCTCCTCGAAGTAGGAAAGCGCAAGCCCGGGGTTGAGTCCACCGACAATATGAACTTCGTCCACGCCGGCTGAAGCGGCCTCCTTTACCCGGCGTTCTACGTCCCCGAGGGTAAGCAGGTAAGCGCCTTCCTCCCCGCCGTCCCGGGAAAAAGCGCAGAGCGGGCAGCGGAGGGCGCAGATATTGGTGAAATTCAGGTTCATGCTCACGCCGTAGAAGGCCTTGTTCCCATGCAGCCGCTCCCGCGCGTGCGAGGCCAGTCTGCCCAGGTCGAGGACGCTGTTGGTGGTCAGCAGCCGGCGCGCGTCGGCCGGGGTTACGGGTTTTCCCTCGTAAACCTTCCTGGCGATCGGGCGCAGGGCGCGGTCTTTTATCGTGTCCGGAAGTGGTTTCATTGCTATGCAGGTACCGTATCAGGCCTATGGCCATGCCGTAACAAGCGCTATTCGCCTCGGACGACCGGGAGCTATGCTTGTCAGGCGGCCTTGCGCTTGTCCGGCCTGGGCGCGCCGCGGGAAACCTGTTCGTCCCAGCCGGTGAAAAGCGAGTGCTTGATCCCCAGCAGGTTCAGGACCTTGCCGGTCACGAAGTCCACCATCTCGCCGATAGTCTCCGGGCGCGAATAAAAGCCCATTACCGGGGGAAGGATGACCGCGCCGGCGCGAGAAAGCTTCAGCATGTTCCCGAGGTGTATCGAACTGAGCGGGGTTTCGCGCGGGACCAGGATAAGCTTTCTTTTTTCCTTGAGCGCCACGTCGCAGGCCCTGGTGATGAGCGAGTCAGCGTAGCCGTTGGCGGCGGCGGAAAGGGTTTTCATGGAGCAAGGCGCCACCACCAGGGCCTCGAAAGGCGTGGAGCCGCTGGCCAGCGGCGAGAAGAGGTCATGGCTGTCGAATTCCTTCAGCAGCTTCAGCCCCGCCGTCTTCCCCCTATTCTTAAGCAGCGAAGCCAGCGGCGACGGGCCGGTCTTTTTATAGGAAAGCTCGTGCCCTATCACGCTCCAGGCGGCGTCGGAAACTACGGCGTAAACTGTTTGCCCGGAGTTTAACAGCTCCTCCACCAGCCGGATCCCGAGTATCGGGCCGCTGGCCCCGGTTATAGCGACTGCGATCATGTTTTCTCCTGGTCCCGCAGACCGGCTTCCGGAAAAAGCGCGGGGCGTTATCTGAGCAAACTGTCGACTAGAGCGCCGGCGAGCAAAGCGGGCGACACGAACATGTTGACCCTGAAGATCTTCGGCATGGCCGCGAGGATGTCCGCACCCCGGGCGGCCCGCTGCTGGTAGCTGAAAAAAACCGCCACGCAGGCCAGCGCGGCCCAGTACGGGAAAGTCATCCGCGTCATCAGCCCCGCGGCTACAAGGGCGCTGAAAGAAGCGCCGTAACAGAGCGCGGAGGTGAGCAGGGCGAGTTTCTCGCCGTAAGCCGCCGGGATGGAGTGCAGCCCGGCCTGCCGGTCGTGCTCCTTGTCCTGCAGCGCGTAAACTATATCCAGGCCGGCTATCCACAGCATGATGGCCGCCCCGAGGACCAAGGAAAGCAGGTCCAGCCGCCCGGTGACGGCGAGATAGCCTCCTATCGGCGCAGCGGCTTCGGTGAAGCCGAGGCAGAAATGCGACGACGCGGAGAAGCGCTTGAAGTAAGAATAGCCGGCGAGCAGCGCCACCGCCGGGAATGAAAGATAGAAACAAAGCGGGTTCAGCATAAAAGAGGTGCCTATAAGGGTCAGACTGGAGAACACTCCTAGCCCGACGGCCTCTATTATCCTCACCTCGCCTTTTGGTATGGCGCGGTCTTTTGTGCGCGGGTTGGCCGCGTCTATGCGGGCGTCGATGGCCCTGTTGAAAGCCATGCCCGCGGTGCGGGCGGCGGCCAGCGCTACGGTGACCAGCAGCCAGATGCGGAAGCCGTGCCCGCGCGCGAAGAGCAGGCCGAGCCAGGCGAAAGGCAGCGCGAAGAGCGTCTGCTCCGGCATGATCAGCGCCGCGGCTTTTTTAAAATCCATATTAACAATTCAGGTCCCTTGTTCCCTTCCTCCCCCCTCTTCCCTTCCTCCCCCCTTGTGGGGGAGGATTGAGGTGGGGGTTACAAATCCGTACTCTTTCCAGCGGCGGGTGACTTTCTCTTTTATTTCAGGGGACATCACTATTTCTTCCGGCCAGTCCCTGCCCATGCCTTCCTCGCGGGTCTTGCGGGTGGCGTCTATTCCCAGCTTCCCGCCGAAATTGGCGTGCGGGGCGCTGTGGTCCAGCGCGTCCAGCGGCCCCTCCGACAGCAGCAGGTCGCGCTTCGGGTCGGTATTGTTGAGCAGCTTCCACAGCACGGTCCCGGAGTCGCGCAGATCTATATCCTTGTCGAAGACGGCGATGAACTTGGTCGAGGCCATCTGGCCCAGGCCCCAGAAAGCGTTTATGACCTTCTTCGCCTGGCCGGGATATTTCTTGTCTATCGAAACCAGGGCGCAGTTATGGAACACGCCTTCTACGGGCAGTTCCATGTCCACAACTTCGGGAATGACCATCTTCAGCAGCGGCAGGAAAAGCCTTTCGGTGGCCTTAGCCATGTAGCAGTCTTCCATCGGCGGCTTCCCAACGATAGTGGCCGGGTAGACCGCGTCGTTCCTGGCGGTGAGCGCGGTAACGTGGAAGACCGGATATTTATCGGCGGCGGAATAAAAGCCGGTATGGTCGCCGAAAGGGCCTTCCATGCGTTCCTCGTCAGGGTCCACGTAGCCTTCGATTATGAAGTCGGCCTCGGCGGGCACAAGCAGGTCCACCGTCTTCGCTTTAACTACCTCTACCGGCTTCGAATCTATGAAGCCGGCTAAAAGCAATTCGTCTATGTCAGGGGGCAGCGGCGCCGACGCGGCGTAAGTGACGGAGGGCGGGCCGCCCAGGGCCACGGCCACTTCCATGCGCCGGCCCAGCTTCTTGTATTTGTCGAAATGGCGGGTGCCGTCCTTATTGTACTGCCAGTGCATCCCCGTGGAAGCATTGTCGTACTTCTGCATCCGGTACATGCCAATATTCTGAGCGCCGGTCTCGGGGTCTTTGGTTACTACGGCGGGCAGGGTTATGAAAGGGCCGCCGTCGCCTGGCCAGCATTTCAGGATGGGCAGCCGGTCCAGCAGGGGGCCGTCGGTGTAAACTTTCTCCTGGCAGGGGGCGGAGCTCACTTTTTTAGGCATGAAGCCGGCCAGCTCTTTCAGGGTGAAGAGCATCTTTATCTTCCCGGCCAGGCCTTCCGGCGGGCGCATTTTAATGTTCGTCTCTATCCTGGCCGCTATCTCGTCGAAAGAACCGCAGGAGAGCGCCGCCTGCATGCGCTTGTAGCTGCCGAAAGCGTTTATCAGCAGCGGGTAGTCCGTGCCCTTCACCTTTTCAAACAGCAGGGCGGGGCCGCCGGCCTTCGAGACCCTGTCGGCTATTTCGGTTATCTCCAGTTCCGGGTCGGCCTCGGCTTTAACGCGGCGCAGTTCTCCGGACGCTTTGAGCATGTCGATGAATTTCCGCAGGTTTTTATAGGCCATAAGCAGCTCCGCAGGTATCGGCCGTCGGGGCAGTATCAGTATCAGGGGACGCTACACGATAACTCGATAACTCTTACGAGATTACACATCCGATGAAAAACAATCAAGTTATCGTGCAGCGTCCCCTTAACCCTAATACCTGGTCATTTTACTGTCTATCTTCTCGGCCCAGGAGTCCAGGCCGCCTTTCAGGACAGAAATGTTTTTAAAGCCTTTGGCGCGGAGGGAGCGCCAGGCCGCGGCGGACTTGCTCTGGGCTTTGCAGTAGAGGACCAGTTCTTCCCCCGCCTTGAGCCCGGCGCCGTTCTTCATCAATTCGTCGAAGTCCAGCCAGGTGTCGCCGGTTATATTGCAGAGGTCGTGCTCCCAGGAATAGCGCAGGTCCAGCAGGCGCGGCGGCGTTTTGGAGGCCAGCCGCTTGTTCAGTTCTTCAGGGGTGATGAAATCCACGGCCAGCGAGTCTATGAATTTTTTGTCGCGTCCCGGTTTGCCGCAGACCGGGCAGTCGGCCCGCTTTTTCAGCTCGACGACATTGAAGTCGGCGAACTGGAAGTCCAGCATCGCGAACTTGCCTTTCAGGGTTCCGAAACCGAGTATCAGTTTTAGTATCTCGAGGGCCTGCATGGACGCTACGGCCCCGGCGGCGGGGCCCATCACGCCGGCTTCGGCGCAGGCCTGGTTCTCCTGGTTCTCCGCGCCTGGCAGCAGGCAGCCCAGGCAGGGACCGCTATGCGGCTCGAAAACCGCCAGTTGCCCTTCGAACTGGTAAACGGCGCCGTGCACATAAGTCTTTTTCAGCCGCAGGCAGGCTTTGTTGATGGCGGCGCGCGTCGTGAAATTATCGGTGCAGTCGGCTATATAATCGTAGCCGGCCAGCGCGGCTTCGATATTCTCGCCGGTAAGGAGGCCTTCACCCGTATTGACCTTTACTTCAGGATTGATCTCCCGCAGGCGTTGTTCCACCAGTTCCGTCTTAAGCCGGCCTATATCGCCGGTGCCGTAAATGAGCTGGCGGTGCAGATTGGAAAGTTCCACCGGGCCGAAGTCGAAGGCTCCGATCTCGCCCACTCCCGCCCCGACCAGGTAGCCGAGCACCAGCGAGCCGAGGCCGCCGGCCCCGACAACGGCGACCTTCGCGGCCTTGATTTTCTCCTGGCCTTCAGGCCCTACGCCGGGAACTACCAACTGCCGGGAGTAGCGTATCAGCTCTTCTTTTGAAAGCGGCATAGCTTATTTAAGCGCGCGCTCCAGGTCCCCTATCAGGTCGTCCGAATTTTCTATGCCTGAAGAGAGCCGCACCAGCCCGGCGGTGATGCCGCGCTTCAGGCGCTCTTTTTCCGGTATGGAGGCGTGCGTCATCGTGGCCGGGTAGCAGGCCAGGGATTCCACCCCGCCCAGGCTTTCTGCCAGCATATAGATCTTCAGCTTTTTGAAGAAAACCTCGGCGGCGGGCCTGCCGCCTTTGAGCTCGAAGCTGACCATGCCGCCGAAGCCGTGCATCTGTTTCCTGGCGAGGCTGTGCCCGGGATGAGACTCCAGCCCGGGATAGAACACTTTGGAGACGGCGCGGTGGGAGGAAAGGAAATTCGCGACGGCGAAGGCGTTGGCCTCGTGGGCCTTCATGCGGACGGCCAGGGTCTTGATGCCGCGCAGCGTCAGCCAGGAATCCCAGGGGCCCGGCACGCCGCCGGCGGCGTTCTGGGAGAATTTTATCTCCTCGTAAACTCTCTTGTCCGCCACGGCCATCAGGCCGCCAATCACGTCGCTGTGGCCGCCGAGGTACTTGGTGGAGCTGTGCACGACGATGTCCGCCCCCAGCTCTAGCGGCCGCTGGAAGTAAGGCGTGGCGAAGGTGTTGTCCACAGCCAGCAGGGCCTTGCCCTTTTTAGCGATCCCGGCCAGCGCCTCTATGTCGGTGATGTTCAACAGCGGGTTGGTGGGAGTTTCGGCCCAGATCAGCCGGGTGTTGCGGCGCATCGCTTTCCTGAAAGAGGCGGGGCTCCTGGAATCCGCGTAGGTGATCTCCAGGCCCCACTTCCTGAACACTTTCTCGAACAGCCGGTAGGTACCGCCGTAAATATCGTCGCCGGACACCACGTGGTCGCCTTTTTTTAGCAGGCTCAGGCAGGCCGTGGCTTCTGCGGCGAGGCCGGAAGCGAAGGCCATGCCGTACCTGGTCCCTTCGAGCGCCGCTATGCAGTCCTCCAGCGCTTTGCGCGTTGGGTTGCCGGTGCGGGAGTATTCCCAGCCCCGGTCCCTGCCTATGCCGTCCTGCTTATAGGTGGAAGTCTGGTAGATGGGGATGTTGACGGCCCCGGTCTCCTTGTCCGCTTCCTGGCCGGCATGTATCAGCGCTGTCTCGAATTTCATTTTCATCTCCATTAGGTTTTACCTAGGCCAGCGTCCTGCGCAGGTGATTGAGCAGGTCCACGCGGGTTATTAAGCCGTAGAACTTCCCGTCGCAGTTGAGGAGCCCGACCAGGCCCTTGTTCAGGATGGTCGTAATCTCTTCGAGGGAAGTCGAGGGCTGCACCGTGACCAGGTTATGCGTCATATGTTCCCGCAGCGGTTTGCGGTAGTTGGAGATATCCTTGTGCACGGCCATCAGGATGTCCGACTCGTCTAGCATGCCGACCACATGGCCATCCTCCAGCACCGGGAGCTGGGAGTATTCGTACAGCCGCATCCGGAGGAAGGCCGTTACCAGCGCGTCGCCGGGCTTCACCGAGACCACCGAGCCGGCCGAGCAGGGGCGCCCTACCAGGTCCCTCAGGTCGCCGAATTCCTCTCTTTTAATGAAGCCCTGGTCGGCCATCCAGTAATCGTTGAACATCTTGGAGAGATACTTATTGCCGCTGTCTCCGACGATAGTGACTACCCGTTTGGGAGTCCTGCTCTCGCGACAATATTTCAGCGCCGCCGCAAGCAGGGTGCCGGTCGAGGAACCGGCCAGGACGCCTTCTTTCTTCAGCAGTTCGCGCACTGCGGTAAAGCTCTCACCGTCAGTTATGGTGTAAGCCTTCTTGACCATAGCCATATCGGCGACCGAGGGTATGAAATCCTCGCCTATCCCCTCCACGTACCAGGAGCCCGCCTTCCCGAGCTTGCCGGTCTTTACATAGTCGGCCAGCACCGAGCCGGCGGGGTCGGCCAGCACCATTTCCGTCTCGGGCGAGACGCGCGCGAAAAAACGGCCGAAGCCGGTCAGCGTGCCGCCGGACCCCACGCCGCAGACGACCGCGTCGACGCGGTGTTCCATCTGTTCCCAGATCTCCGGGGCGGTGGTCTCTTCGTGGGCCGCGGGGTTGGCGGGGTTGGCGAACTGGTTTATGAAGTAGGCGTTGGGCGTTTCGCGGGCTATTCTTTCCGCCATGTCCTGGTAGTATTCGGGGTGGCCCTTTTCCACGTCGGAGCGGGTGTTTATTATCTGCGCGCCTAAAGCCCGCAGGTGGGAGATCTTCTCCTGGCTCATCTTGTCCGGGATGACGAGGATAAGCTTGTAGCCTTTCTGGGCGGCTACCAGGGCCAGGCCCAGGCCGGTATTCCCGGCGGTGGCTTCCACCAGCGTTCCCCCTTTTGTTATTTTGCCTTCCTTCTCTGCGGCGGCTATCATGGAGAGGGCGATGCGGTCTTTTATAGACCCGCCGGGATTCTGGCATTCCAGCTTAAGAAAAAGTTCACATTTGCCGGTGTCCAGGTGTTTTACCTTCAGCAGCGGGGTATTCCCTATGAGGTCCAGCACGGTGTCTACTGTCTGCATGTTTTCTACTGTTTTTAAGATCATATTTCTCCCTATGTCAGCCTAAAGGCTCCTGTCGCCTTATATTCCTGAAAGCGTTCCCCGCAGTATAATGTGATTGTATCAAAATTAAAAGACTCCCTCAGAATGCCTGAGGGAGTCTTGCTTGAAGCGCAGGCGGTTTACTCCACGCCGTAGATGCCGCAGGAAAAAGGGTCAGGATCGTACCACTTGCTGGTAAGTATTTTGGCGCGCGCGCGGCAGCCGCCCATGCACATGGCGAAATGGGCGCAGGCTTTGCACTTTTTCAGCTTGTTCCAGTCCAGGTCCACCGGCACGGCCCGGCTGTCCTGATAGTCCCTGTATATCGTTTCCAAAGATCTGTCGGCCAGGCTGCCCATGCTTTCACCGAGGTTCTGGAAATAATGGCAGGCGTAAACCTGGCCGTCTGCGGAAATGAAACACTGATTCACTCCGGCCTTGCAATAAAAATTGCGTCCTCCGGCAAATCTGGCGATAACGCCGTCGCCATCCCCGGGAGCGGCTATCAGCCCCTTATTGTATAGTTCTTTTGTTTTCGCGGCGGAGAGCCCCAGTTCGGGTGAATCCTTTGCGCTGCCTATCGGGGAGACAGAGGAGAATCTTATTCCTGAGGCTCCGAGTTCGCCGAGGCAAAAATCCTTAAATTCCTCGACTCGCCCCGCTGTGCTTTCCTGGACAAGGGCCGCTATGGTGACAGGGACTTTGCGGGAAACGAGGAGTTTTATGCCGTTCACCGCTCTCTTGAAGGTTCCTCTACCGCGAAGGGCGTCATGGGTCTCTTCGAAGAAATCCAGGCTGACCTGTATTTTTGCCACAGCGTTGTCTTTAAGTAGGTCGGCTGTTTTTTCAGTGGCCAGCGTAGCGTTGGACATTAGGGTGACGCGCAGCCTCCGCGCCCGGGCTAGCCGCAACGCCTCGGGGAGCAGCGGGTTCAGTAGAGGTTCCCCGCCGTTTATCGTCAGGCTTACCGGTTCAAGGGCGTCTATACCGGTAAAAACCTTCTCGAGGATTTCCCGGGTCATGTCTTTTTGCGAGAGCGAGGCGAAGCAGTGAGCGCAGCGGAGGTTGCAGCGGCCCGAGAATTCCAGGTCTACGATGTCGAGGCGGCTTTTATCCTTGATTACGATTTGGCGGTCCTCCTCAAGTCCGGTGTCTTCTCCGGCTATGCCTTTGGCCGCCAGCTTCTCGTAGATGAATTTTTCTTTTTCCGCCATCTCGGCGGCGCCACGGCGCGCGGCCATGGACTCAAGGACATCCAGCGCCTCCGGGTTCATCTTTACTCTGTAAGCGCTGGCGGTATGATGCAGCCAGATGCCGTCCAGGGAGCGTTTTACAACGCAGTCTTTTATTCTCATGTGCTAAAATTAGAAAATATTGGGAGGGCAGCCTCCGCGGGTCCTTGCGCTTGCACAGACTTGCGCGGAGGCTGCCTCCGTTTACTTCAGTTACACTTACGACGGCTTGCAGCCCATCGCGTCGCAGTGCTCCTCGCTCACGACGGCAACCGCAACTTCGTGGTGTTCTTCGAACAGCATGCGTTACCTCCGTTGCTTTCTACTTCTTCCGGGCCTGTACGAGCCGGCCCGGAAAGCTTTATTCTACTTCTTTTCCACCAGGTTCATGCCGCATTTGGGGCACTTGCCGGGTTTGCTTCCTTCGTATTCGCCCATGGGGCAGACATATGCTTTATTCCGTGCCGCCTTTTTCTCCGTCATGTTCATGCCGCACTTGGGGCATTTCCCCGGCTTGTCGGATTCCGCGCAGCCCATGGGGCAGGCATAGCGCTTCCCGGCTTCAGTTTTCTTTGCGAGGTATTTCTCCGGGTTTTTAATAAAGGACTTGTCGCAGCCGGGGCAGCAGAAGAAATAATTCTTGTCCTTGTAGGAAACAGAAGGCGTTTTCTCCGTTACTTTGAACTTTTCTCCCGTAGCGGGACAGACGGACTCCATTCCGACTTCCTCCGCAGTTATTTTGCGGTAGACGGCTTTTTCCGCCTGGACTTTCTTCTCCGTCCTGGCGTCCTTGGCTTTGGGCGCGGGGGCGTCCGCGGCCGTCTGCATGGCGTGCTCTCCTTTAGCGGCGGTTTCTTCGGCAAAAGCCGGAGAATACGCGAGAGTTACGGCGAATCCCAGCAGCAGCGTGAGTTTTCTTTTCATGGTTGTCTCCTATAAACTATCTTGACCGAAAATGACCCGTTGGTACTTCTAGAACGAGAATACGGCGCCGATCCCTATCACCCTGGTATGGCCGAAACCGGCGTCCGCCACCAGGCTGAGCTTTTCAGCGAGGTTGTACCGTATACCGGCCAGGGCCGCCAGGCTGCCTTCCTGGTCTCCGTTGACCTTGGCCCCGGTGCTGTTGTCCTTCAGTTGGTTCTTCCCGGAATAAGCCCTCAGCCCGGCGTAAAGAGCGGTTTTCGCCGACAGGGCCGTTTCGCCTATGAACAAAACCTGGAACTCGTTTATGCGGAAAGACTGGTCGATGGTCCCGGCCATGTCTTTGTCGAGGTAGCCGAGCGAGCGGGAAAAACTCGCGGACACGGTAAGGTCCACGGGCTCGAGGAACCGGGGCAGCTTATACCCGACGCCGGCGCCGTAAATAAGGCCGCCCCTGCCGCTGAGCTCCATCTGCTCGTGGGAGAGCTCGGTGGCCGCGGGCAGGCCTACCTGCGCCTGAAGGACAAAGCCGCGCCCGACCGGTTTCCCCAGCTTGAGCAGAAGCGCCTGCTGGCTGAGTTCATAGGTATCGGCGCCGATAGCCTCATGGTTCATAGCCGAGGCCCCGACCACGGTGAGGCTCAGCCTTTTCGGGTCGCCTCCGGAAACGCTGCAGCAGGCCCCGCTGGCGAAGGCGGTCCCGTTGAGCGCCGGCAGGGCTATTACCGACAGGGACAGGATAAAGCCCGCGAACTTGCGTAGATCCAGCATTAGAGCTTCACCGGTACGCAGAGGCTGTCCTCTGTTTTGGCGGACCGGCCGCAGGCCGTACAGATGAACTGCGCGTCTTTAGCCGCCTCTTTTACGGCTTCGAAGGCGTTTTTGTCGGCCATCAGGTCGCACATATGTTTTTTCTGGCAGCAGTCTTTCTTTATTTCTTCCATGGTATTCTCCTTATAGATGCTCAGTCTCGCTGTAAATAGTCTAATGCGCGTGTCCCGCGTCATTTTCCTCCCCGGCCTGCGCCGGGGCGGCGGGTGCGGCCGCGGCGGTCGAGCTTGATACGGCTGTTTCGGGGGAAGCGTGCTCATTGTGCTTATGCTTTTTCCCGTGCCCGCCGAGAAGGAACATTACGCCCATCATTACCGCCATGACAATTATTCCGCCGGTCATCATTTGAACCTCGTTCCTGTTCTTTCCGCATCGGGCAGTCCCCGGGTTTGCCGCTCTCTCCCTTGTTTTTCTCCGCCGTCACCTGAAGTCGTTCTCTTTCATCTTCCAAAGGTAGAACACCACCGGGTAGACCAGCAGCTCCAGCGCGAAGCTGGAGGCGAGGCCGCCGATCATGGGTGCGGCTATGCGCTTCATCACGTCGGAGCCGGTGCCCAGCGCGTACATGATGGGGATCAGGCCCATGAAGGCCGCGGCCACCGTCATCATCTTCGGGCGCACGCGCTTGACCGCGCCGTGCATGATGGCTTCCTTCAGGTCGGCCTTGTTGTTCATCCGGCCGGCCTTCTTCATATCGTCGTAGGAAAGGTCCAGGAACAGCAGCATGAATACGCCCGTTTCGGCGTCCAGGCCCATCAGCGCTATCATGCCCACCCAGACGGCGATGGAGACGTTATAGTCCAGGAAGTACAGGAACCAGACCGCGCCGATCAGCGAGAAAGGTACGGCCAGCAGCACGATGAAGGTCTTCACCGCCGACTTCGTATTCATGTACAGCAGTATGAAAATAATGAACAGCGTGAGCGGCAGCACGATCTTCAGCCTTTCGCGCACGCGGAGCATGTTCTCGTACTGGCCGCTCCATTCCAGGGAATAGCCGGCCGGGAGTTTTATCTGCGAGAGCACGTGCGCCTTGGCGTTCTTCACGTAGGTCCCGACATCGATGCCCTCTATGTCCACGTAGACGTAGCCCGAGAGCAGGCCGTTCTCGTCGCGGATCATCGCGGGGCCCTGGCGCATCTGGATGTCGGCTATCTGCGCCAGCGGTACATTGATGCCGCCCATCGTAGTGACCAGGACCCGGCCCAGTTTGTTCAGGTCGTCGCGGTACTCGCGGGCATAGCGCACATTGATGGAATAGCGCTCCCTCCCCTCGACGGTGGTGGAGATAGGCTCGCCGCCGATAGCGGACATCACGGCCATCTGGGCTTCCTTCACCGAGAGGCCGTAGCGGGCGAGCTGGTCCCTCTTCAGCGTGAAGTCCAGGAAGTAGCCGCCGGCGGTGCGCTCGGCGAAGGCGCTCCGGGTGCCTTTGACGTGGGTGATAAGCTGTTCCACTTCCACGCCTATCTTCTGTATCACGTTCAGGTCCGCGCCGTAGATCTTTATCCCTATCGGCGTGCGGATGCCGGTGGAAAGCATGTCTATCCTGGCCTTGATGGGCATGGTCCAGGCATTGGACACGCCGGGGAACCTCATCTTCGAATCGATGTCCGTGATAAGCTCGTCCCAGGTCAGCTTGTCGTACCAAATATGGCTGAGTATCCCGCGCAGGAAACCGGGCGCCCAGGAGGAATACCAGCGGGGCTTGGCCCGCCACTCGTCGTGGGGCTTGAGCACCACGGTGGTCTCCATCATGGAGAAAGGGGCGGGGTCGGTGGAGGTCTCTGCGCGCCCGGCCTTGCCGAACACCCGCTCCACTTCCGGTATGCTCTTAAGGATCCTGTCCTGCAACTGCATCAGCCTCTGGGCTTCTGTGACCGATAGCCCCGGCAGGGTAGTGGGCATGTAGAGGATGGTTCCCTCGTTCAGGGGCGGCATGAACTCGGAGCCCAGCTTCAGGTAGACGGGGATGGTGGATAGCACGAGGAGGAGCGAGAAGGCCAGGGTCTTCAGCGGGTGGTTCAGGACCCATTTGCAGACCGGCTCGTAGACGGCGAAAAGGACCTTGCTGATGGGGTGCTTCTCTTCGGGGTAATAAGTGCCGACGGCGGCGGTGTTCACTACTTTCCCCAGCCAGAGCGGCTTGATAGGAAAAGGGTCCATCCGTGCGAACATCATCCGCAGCGCGGGGTCCAGCGTGATGGCCAGCAGGGCCGCCATGAACATGGAGAGGTTCTTGGTATAGGCCAGCGGCTTGAACATGCGGCCTTCCTGGTCCACCAGAGTGAAGATGGGCAGGAAAGCCACGGCTATCACCAGCAGCGAGAAAAAGACCGACGGGCCCACTTCCTGCAGGGCTT
Organism: Elusimicrobiota bacterium; assembly: GCA_016207645.1. Lineage (GTDB taxonomy): Bacteria > Elusimicrobiota > Elusimicrobia > Elusimicrobiales > UBA9959 > UBA9959. Next base: position 10,822 of record JACQPH010000026.1, on the reverse strand, counting down.
CCAGCCTCACCTCGTGGAAATCGCCTTTCCTCCCCCCGCTATTCCAGAGCTCCAGTTTTTTATAGGCGTTCTCCACCTCCACTATGGCGCCGTCCACCAGCACGCCGATGGAGATGGCTATGCCGGACAGGGACATGATGTTCGAGGAGATGCCCATGAAATACATCGGGATGAAAGCCAGGAAGACCGAGACCGGGATGGTGACGATCGGGATGACCGCGGAAGGCACGTGCCAGAGGAAAATAAGGATGACCAGGCTGACGATGATCATTTCTTCGGTCAACTGCCGCTTCAGCGTGGCTATGGCTTTGTAGATCAGGCCGGAGCGGTCGTAGGTGGTCACCACCTCCACGCCTTCGGGCAGGGAGGGTTTTATCTGCTCCAGCTTTTCCTTTATCCGCTCTATCACGTTCAGCGCGTTCTCCTTGTGACGAATGATGACGATCCCGCCCACGGTATCGCCTTCCCCGTCCAGGTCGGCTATGCCGCGCCGGATCTCGGGGCCGGTCTCCACCCGGGCTATGCTCTTGATGAGCACCGGCGTGCCGTTCATGTCGCGCGCCACCACGATGTCCTCGATGTCGCTCACCGACTTGGCGTAGCCCTTGCCGCGGATCATGTATTCCGCGCCCGAAAATTCTATCAGCCGGCCGCCCGCTTCGTTGTTCCCGTCCTTTACCGCCTCCAGCACTTTTTCCAGAGGGATATTGTAGGCGGCCATCGCGTTGGGGTTCAGGTTCACCTGGTACTGCTTCTGGAAGCCGCCGATGGAGGCCACCTCGGCCACGCCGGGCACGGACTGCAGATGATACTTCAGGTTCCAGTCCTGGAAGCTGCGCAGTTCGGACAGGTCGTGCCTGCCGCTCTTGTCCACCAGCGCGTACTGGAACACCCAGCCGACGCTGCTGGCGTCGGGGCCTATCTCCGTCTTCACGCCCTCGGGGAGCCGGCCCTGTATCTTGTTCAGGTATTCCAGCACGCGGGCCCTGGCCCAGTAAATGTCCGTGCCGTCCTCGAAAATAACGTAGACGTAGGAAAAGCCGAAATCCGAAAAGCCCCTGATCGTTTTTACTTTAGGCGCGCCCAGCAGGGACGTGATGATAGGATAGGTGACCTGGTCCTCCATGATATCGGGGGAGCGGTCCCAGCGGGAATAGACTATGACCTGCGTGTCGGACAGGTCCGGGATAGCGTCCAGCGAGATGTTCTTTACGCAATAATAAGCGCCCAGCGTGGCCACCAGGGTGAAAATAATGACCAATGCCTTGTTGTGGGCGGAGAACGCGATGATCTTCTTTATCATGTTTATTCCGCCACCGTGGACTTGATCCTGGCTTCCGAGTCTATCAGGAAATTGGCGGAGGTCACCACTTCTTCCCCCGCCCTTATGCCGGACAGGATCTCCGCGTAATCGTCGCCTTCGAAACCGGTCTTCACTTCCTTCGGCTCAAAGCCCTTCTCCCCCTTGTCCACGAAGACCAGCTTGCGGGCGCCCGTGTTGACGATGGCGCCGAGCGGCACCGAGAGGCGGGAGGGCAGCGTGATCTTTATCTTGATCTCGGCGTACATCTCGGGCTTGAGCATATTGTCCGGGTTCTCCACTTCCGCCCTGACGCGCAGCGTACGGGTCTCGGCGGAAAGGATGGAGTCCACGGCTTTTATGACGCCGCGGAAAACCTTGCCCGGATAGGCCGGGGTGGCGGCTTCTATTTCCTGTCCGGCTTTTATCAGGCCTATCTCGTATTCGTAGATCTGAGCGTAAAGCCAGGCCTTCGCGCCGGGCAGCAGCAGGTTGGCGTGGGTCTCGCCGTTCACGCTCAGTTCGGTTATCTGGTCTTCGGAGAGGCCCGCCTGCCTGAGGCGCAGTTCGGAGGCCCGGACCAGGGCTTCGGCCCTTTCATGTACTTCGGGCCAGGAGCTGTCCTTGACTTTCTGCCGGGCTACGAGGGCTTCCTTATATTCGGAAATGGATTGATACAGGTCCGGGTCATAGGCCACCTTGCCGGAGCTGGCTACGGTATGGGTCAGCGTCCGGTAGGCGGCACGGGCGGTCTTCACGCCGATGAGCTGCCTTTTAGCGTTGTCCATCTTTATCGGCGCCCTGCCGCCCACCTCTTTGGCTTCCCCCTCGGCCTCGTACACAGGCACATAGTCCATGCCCATCTCGTCCTTCATCGGGGTTTTGGAGGTTATCGCCGGGTTCATAGGATTGCGGTAGAACTTTACCTTCCCTCCCGCGCCGGCGGCGGGCTCCTCGCTTTTCACCAGGTTCATGCCGCAGATAGGGCAGGAATCATCCTTCCGGTGGGAGGTGTAGGTGGGGTGCATCGGGCAGTGATACATAGCCTGCTTCTTCTCCGCCGGGGCCTCTTCGCTTTTCACCAGGTTCATGCCGCAGATAGGGCAGGAATCATCCTTCCGGTGGGAGGTGTAGGTGGGGTGCATCGGGCAATAATAGGTTTCCTGCCGCGCGGCGTCGTGCCCGCCGTGGCCGCGGTAATACTTTATCCCGAGGGGGATGGCGGCCAGCAGTAAAAGTCCCAGGACCAGCAAAACGGTTTTTTTCGCGTTCATTTAATTTCCCCTGTAAGCTGTACGACCCGGGCCAGCCAGGTCTGGTAGTCCACGACGTAGCGGTAATAGTCCATCCTGAACTCCAGCAGCGTGCGCTGCGCGTCCAGCAGGTCCATGAAATCCGTCTTCTCGGCCTGGTAGCCGCTCTGCGCGATCTTCAAAGCTTCTTCCGCCTGGGGAATCACGCTGGCGCGGTAAAGTTCCACCAGCCGCAGGCTGCTGCCCGCCTTAATGTCCGCTTCCCTCAGCGAGGAGGACAATTCGTTGCGGGCCGCCCTGTATTCCGCGTGGGCCATTTCCTTTTCGGCGGCCGTCTCTTTCACCATCGCGCCCTGTTTGGAGAACCAGAGCGGCACGGTCAGGCCCAGCGAGATATCGTAAGTGTTGTTCATCTCCGAGCCGGGGGCTTTTCTTTTCCGGTAGAGGAGCATGAAGTCGGGCAGGTAGTCCGCTTTGGAAAGCGACAGGCGGCGTTCGGCCTGGCTGATCTTATAGTGGTAGGCTTTCAGCCCCGGGTTGGAGGCCAGAGCCGCGGAGCGCAGTTTTTCATAAGCCGGGCCGGGCGGCGCCGGTTCCAGTTCCTGCGGCGCCGGCAGGGGAGACAGGGTGTCCCGGTCCATCAGCGCGTTCAGCATGGCCTTGGCGGTTTCTTTTTCCTGGGTAACGGTCACCAGCAGGTTAAGTGTTTTGGAAAGCTCCACCTGGGCCTTTATCGCGTCGCTCTGCGAGGCGTTCCCGACGGAATATTTCGCCTCCGCTATCTTCGAAAAACCGCGCAGGATGTCCACCGTCTCGTTATAGATGAGCTCGGCTTTGGAGGCCATGTAATATTCGTAGAAAAGCGCCTTGGCTTTCGAGATCAGTTCCAGCTCTTTCGCCTCGTAGAGGGTAGAATAAAAAGCGTGTTCGTCCTTGGCGAGGTCCCGGCGGAGCAGCAGCTTGTAGGGGTTGTCTATCATCTGGCTGACGGAGATATTCCTTTCGCCGTCGCCGCCCAGGAAACTCTTTCCGGAAGGCGTGTACATGCGTTCGAATTCTATCACCGGATCCTTAAGCAGGTAGGCCTGCTTTATCCGGTTCTTATAGGCCAGGGAAACCGCCGAAGCGGCCTTAAGGTCGGGGTTCCGGCCGCGGACGGCGGCCAGGACCTCGGCGAGGCTCAGTTCGGCGGCGGCCGCGGTTGCGGGCGCGGCGGCTTCCGTCCGCGGCCGGGGCCTGTCCTGGACAGTCTGGCCGTGGGCGCCCGTAGCGGCGCAAACGAATGAAATAAATACGGCTATGGTCGCTGTCTTCATAAATATGATGCCTTACTTCGCCAGCTTCGAGGCCATGCTGTTCAACATCGGCAGATGGTGGAGGAAAAGGCCGGCTATCAGGACCAGGTAGGCCAGCCCGGTTATTACCGCCGCCTTAGCCAGCTTCCGGCCGCGCGAGGTTATTTCCGGGTCCCTGAGGGCCAGTACGCCGAAAGCCACCGCCAGGGAGGCTTTTTCCATGCCGAACAAGTGCACGAAAGAGAGCGCGCCCATGGCGAGAGCCGCGGCGGCGAGTTTAGTGGACATCGGCTTCCTCCATGTTTTCCGTATCGCAGGTTTTTCCGGCATCTTCCCTCGCCAGTTCGCAGTTTTTGCAGGGACAGGCGCATTGCTTGCCGGCTTTGTGCGTGCAGCGGCACATGTACTTCGAGCATTCGTCGCAGAGACGGACCAGCGCCACCGGGTTTATCAGGCTGGCCGGCTGGGTGAACTGCTCCACTATTTTGCCGGCGAGCTCCCGGCGCGTCCCGTTCTCCATCGCGTTGATGTTGAAGGCGAAGGTGAAAATATTGAGCAGGATGACGGTCACCATTATGGTCATGGCGGGCACCGGCAGGCGCAGGTAGCGGCGCAAAGAGGCGCCGTACCGGTTAGCCGAGCGGGCGGCGGCGGCGACCCTGGCCGCGAAAAAGGGCGGAGGTTCTATAGCGGGAAGCTGTTTTATGCGGGCGTCAGTCTCCGACAGGAGCTTTAATTCCGCGGCGCAGTAAGCGCAGGCGGTTAAATGGGCTTCCACCGCGGCCCGTTTTTCCGCGGCCAGCGCCCCGTCCAGGTAGGCCGAAAGGTCCCGCGGGCTCTCTTTACAATTTTCAGGCATAATGTGACCTCGCATTCTTTCAAACGCAAAACCGGCGAAATACTTGCGGTCAGTGTTTGTGGCGGTGCCCCTCGTGGCCGGCGGGAGCCGCGGCCTTCCGCGGCGCCCCGGGCTCCGTTCCTTCTTTCGCGGCTATCACGGAGACCGCCGGCTTCACGGCGGCGCCTTCCAGATAGACCATCCGCGCGCCTATGTCCGCTCCCTGCATGACGGCCAGGCAGGCCAGCCCCAGCAGCGCGAGGAAAGCCCAGGCGGCTTTCGGGCGGTGTTCAGTCTGAAAAAAACTCCACGCGCTCAGGACGCCCGACAGGGAGAGCACGACCCAGCCCAGGGTTTGATGCGTTCCCATCAGCTGGTGTATGACTTCGTTATGGGGAAAGCTGTCCGCGGCAATAAGGCCGGTTATTACCGCGCTTAGCGCGCCCGCTGCGGCCAGGTAAAGACAAGCCCTTCCCGCGAAGTCGAGCTCGGGTTCTTTAAAAAACAGCCCCAGGCCGTACAGCAGGAAGGCGCCGGGCAGGAAAGCCGCCGGGAAATGCACGAACAGCGGGTGGATATTGAATAACTCGCCGGCCGCCTTGAAACCGAATAAAGAAAAGTCCATTTCCCCCCCTTTTCTCGCCTCGAAGAGGGAAAGATCCCCCCGCAGTGGATACTAAAATAAAGCGTTTCCACCAGAATAATAGCGCGGTTCCGGCATTCGCCGGTCGCTTACCCGTTCTTTACCAGGTTCATGCCGCACTTGGGGCAGCGCCCGGGTTTGTCGGAGCCGGACCCTTCGCAGTTCATCGGGCAGCTATAGGCGTGCTTCTTCGAACTTTTCGCCGAAGCCGCTCTTTCATGCCCGCCCTCTCCGCAGCAGCTCCTGGCCGGTTTCGCCGAGGCCTGGAGTTTTTTAACGGCCGCGCGGTCTTTGGAGGTAATGGTCACCTTTACACCGCGCTCGATATCCTCCAGCTTGACCTCTTTGCTCCCCTTCATCATCGGGCACTCTTTGGAGTTGTACTCGGCGGCCGCTTTTTTACGCAGTTCGGCGGCTCCTTCGGGAGTTTCCGACGTCATAGTTATTTCTATCCCGTTCTCCACCGCCCTTTTCACCGTTTTCGCCTCTTTCTCCTGGTGAGGGCACATGTGGCCCTTCTCCGCCGCCGCGTGGCCTTTATGTTCCTGCATCCCGGAGCCCGCAAAAGCCTGCGCCGAGCTCAAAGCCAGAGCCGCTATTACCGGCAGTATCGGTTTAGTGTTCATTATAATTGTTCTCCCGTTCCTTAAATATCCGCGATCGTTAAACGCAAAACTCTTCAAAAACTTGCGGCCAGGGGATCACGGGAGCGGCGGGGAGGGCAGGTTACTGTTTAAGCAGGTTCTTCAGGTTTTGGCGGGCCCTGAACAGGAGGGATTCTACCGACGGCAGGGAAACGCCGAGTATTTCGGCTATTTCCGCGTAGGGGCGGTCTTCGTACACTTTAAGCATTATAGCCGCCCGCTGGTTCTCAGGCAGTTGTAGAAGGGCTTTCTCTACCGAGGTTTTCGTTTCCAGCCTCTCCCGGAGGAGGTCGGCCGGCAGGTCGGAAGGGTCCGGGACCTGCCTGGACAGCTTTTCGCCCGAGCCGCTCTCGGCGGTTTCGTCCAGGCTCACGAAGGACGCGCCGGCGGCCCTGACCGTCCTGCGCCTTATCCGGTCGATACAGAGGTTGTAGGTGATGCGGAAAAGATAGGTAGAGAATCTGGCCCGCTCCCGCAGGGTTCCGGCGGCGGCGGCCACTTTAAGGAACACTTCCTGGGCTATGTCCTCCGCCTCGGTCCTTTCCGGCAGCAGGCGGCAGATAAAATTGAAAAGCGGCTTTTCCCAGCGCGCCAGTACGGCGGCGAAGGCAGCTTCGTCCCCTTCCGAAAAGCGGCGCAATAGCTCGAACTCGTTCTCGTTGCCGGTCACTTAAAGGATATTCTAGTAAATATTACCGGACATCCCGATTACAACAAGCAACCGCGGGATCATGACTTCGCCCTCCCGGACCTCAAGGCGAGTCCGGGTTTCCCGCCGCCGGCCGGGGCTAAGTAAGGACCTATTATTCACTGGGCCCCATGCCTACCAGCCCCTGGGACCAAAGCCACTCCCCTTTCGCGCCGATATCTCTTAAACTATCAACATGACAAAAACACCTTCACCAGCAAAGCCGTTCCTGAACAGCACCAAAGCCGTTTCTTTAGCCGCCGCATTGGCGGCCGCGCTGCCGGCCGGCGCCCTGGCTGACTCCGCCAAGACCGTATACGGCGCGGATAACAGGCTGGATTATTACGAGGCCCCCGCCGACATGCAGGTCCTCGCCGATTCCGTAGTTTCCCTGTGGAAGGCGAAACATGTTTCCGTTACCGGCGATAAAGCCAGCCTCGCGCACGCGAATTTCGGCGAAGCCCTGAACCTCTGCCCCTCCGAAAGGTTCCGCGAGCAGCCCCTGGGGGCTTTCTGCTCCGGTGCCCTTGTAGGCGAAGATATGATAATGACAGCCGGGCACTGCGTAACCGACGAAGCCGCCTGCGCGGACACTAAATTCGTTTTCGGCTACGCCGTTAAGCAGAGCGGCGGCAAAGCCGCCACCACGCTGCCCGCCGGCGAGGTCTACGGCTGCAAAAAGATAGTCAAGCGCGACCTGGACAAGCCCCCCTCGGGTTTTTTCGGCACGGTTATTTCCGTGCTGGCCAACATTACGAACAGGATGGGCCCCGATTACGCCCTTATCCAGCTGGACAGGAAAGTGGAAGGCCACCGTCCTCTCCCCGTGAACCGCGGCGCCGAGCCCGGCAATGGCACGCCGCTCTTCACCATCGGCCACCCCGTGGGTCTGCCGCTTAAGGTAGCCGGCGGGGCCGCGGTGCGCAACGACGGCCCGAAGTCCTATTACATCACCGATCTTGACGCCTTCGGCGGCAATTCCGGCGGGCCCGTCTTCAACGCCCGGACGAAAATGATAGAAGGCATCCTGGTGCTCGGCGGCCAGGACTTCGTGAAAAGCCCGGCGGGCTGCACCATAGCCTACACCGTGGACCAGAACAAGGGTATCGGCACCGGTGTAACACGGCTGCGCTTTCTAAAGGACGCGATCCCGGAAATACCTGCCGGGAAGTACGCGGACGTGGCCGTGGGCGTGGCGGTGGACGCTTCCGAAACCAGGCGGGAAGCGAAAGATATCCCCACCGTTAAATTCGACTGAAGCCTAAATAAGGTGACAAAGCCTAAATAAGGTGACACACAATTTAATTGGAAACAATTAAGTTGTGTGTCACCTTATTCCGCTGGAAACGCCCCGTTTAACGGGGCGTTTCCATTTAGAGGCCGCCCTGATCCATAATGCCCAGTTGTGCCTGGGCCCTTCGGCCCATGACATCGCTCAAAGACTATCGTAAACTCTAATTGTCAGAGTCGGCCTTATGTGACCCTTCAGCGGCACCGCTCCAAAGGAGATATGGTATGAAAGAGATGACAAAAAAACTGATAGCGATAGCGGCGCTGGCGGCCCTGCCCGGGCTGGCCGGCGCGACGGACGGCACGGAACTTAACGCCCTGGACAAGGCCGGCATCGAGGCCGCGGTCCCGGCGCCGGGCCTGCCTACCCCCCGCCTGGCCGCCGGCCTGAAGATAGTGGGCGGCGTGGAGGCTGAAAGGGGCGAGTTCCCTTTTATCGTCTCCCTGCGCGGCGACTACGGCGGGCATTTCTGCGCCGGCTCCCTTATAAAGAAGGACTGGGTGCTTACCGCGGCCCATTGTATCCCCGGCGGGATCAAGAAAGTGGTCATCGGCCTGCACGAGCAGAGCCAGGAGGCGGAGGCCGAGACTTTAGAGGTGGATAACGTTATCGGCCATCCCGACTACAACAAACAGCCGCAGGATTATGACTTCGCCCTGCTGCACCTCAAAAGCGAGTCAAAGTTCCCCCCCGCGGTCCTTAACCGCAAGGCGCTGTCAGGCAAGGTAGATTTCGTCACCGCCGGCTGGGGCTATACCATGGAGAACGGCGACGTGGAGAACGCCCTCAGGAAAGTGACCGTCCCGCTGGTTTCGGCCAAGGTCTGCTCCAAGGCTTATCCGGACAGCATAACGGACCGCATGGTCTGCGCGGGCTTTGACGAAGGCGGCAAGGATTCCTGCCAGGGCGACAGCGGCGGCCCCCTGCTGACCGGTACCGGCGACGCCCGCGTGCTGGCCGGCGTGGTAAGCTGGGGCGAAGGCTGCGCCAGGCCCAAAAAGTACGGCGTTTATTCCAAGGTCAGCTCGGTGATAGACTGGATAGACGCCACGGCGAAGTAAGAACCTATCCTGATAATTAAAGCGCTCCCGCCGGTTATACGGCGGGAGCGCTTTTTGACCAGCGGCGGACCGCCGGGTGCCCGAACTCCGCTCTCAGCCCTCTTTCACGGAGAAATAAGCGTACAGCGCCGGCAGGAGCACCAGGGTCAGCAGCGTCGAGGTGACCAGGCCGCCTATCACCACGGTGGCCAGCGGCCTCTGCACTTCGGCGCCCAGCCCGGTGTTAAGGGCCATGGGCAGGAAACCGAGGCTGGCCACCAGCGCCGTCATGGCCACCGGCCGCAGCCGCGTCAGCGCGCCTTCCCTAGCCGCCTGCTCCGGGCTGAGGCCTTTCTCGCGCAGCTGGTTGAAGAAGGTGACCAGCACCATGCCGTTCAGTATCGCTACGCCCATGAGCGCGATGAAGCCGATGGAGGCCGAGACGCTCAGCGGAATGCCGCGCAGCGCCAGCGAGAAGATGCCTCCCGTCAGGGCCAGAGGTATGCAGGTGTAGACCAGTACCGCGTCGCGCAGGTTCCCGAAAGCCCTCCAGAGTATAAGCAGGATGCCCAGCAGCACGGCCGGGACGATCAGGGCCAGCCTGGCCCTGGCCCGTTCGAGGTTCTTGAACTGCCCGCCCCAGATCATCGAGTAGCCCTCCGGCAGCTTCACTTCCTTCTCTATGGCCGCCCGCGCCTCGGCTACATAGCTTGCGATATCGCGCTCGCCGAGGAAAACGGCCACGGCCGCGTAGCGCCGGTTGTAGTGATGGGCTATGGTCGTCACCTCGTCCCTGCTTTCGAAGGCCGCCACCTTGTTGAGCGGGATCGAACCGCCGTCCATCCCGACGGGCAGGGCTTTGATCGTAGCTATGTCCTCGCGGCGCTTTTCCTCCACCCGCAGCACCACCGGGAAGCGCCACTGGTCCTCGTAGAAGCTGCCCACCTCTTTGCCTCCCATCGCGGCCTCCAGCAGGGTGTTGACCCGGCGCAGGTCCAGGCCGTAGCGGGCGATGGCCTGGTAGTCGGGGCGGACGCTCAGCACCGGACCCTTTCGCAGGGCGGTGACGGAGTCCATTTCCACCTCCCGGGTGCCGGGCACCTTTTCCAGGACGGCGATGGACTTTTCCATCAGGTCGATCAGTACCGGCAGTTCCCTGCCGTAGACGCGCAGGCTCACGTCGGCGCGGCTGCCCTCCAGGATCTCCATGAAGCGCATCTCTATGGGCTGGTTCTCGGTAACCTCCTGGCCCGGTATCTCCTTCTCGAGGGCCTCCTTGAGGGCCTCGTAGAGCTCGCCCTTGGTCCGGCGGCGGCCGTCCCCGTCCGGCGGCCATTGGGAGGGGTCCTTCTTTAAAATGACGAAAGTGTCTGAAAGGTGTACTCCCATGGTGTCCGTCGCCGATTCAGTGGTTCCGAGCCGGGAGAACACCCGCTTCACCTCCGGGAAGCCGGCTATCACCAGGTCGCTCTTGTTCTGCATACGGAGCGAGGCGTCCACGCCGATGTCGGAGGACCGCGTGAAATTGATCAGCAGGTCCCCTTCGTCGAGCGGCGGCATGAAGTCGGCTCCCAGGCGGCCGTAGACGAACAGCGCCCCGGCTGAGAGGAGCAGGGCCGGGACCAGGGCCAGCAGGGGGCGCCTGAGGCTCGCGTCCAGGACCGGCTGGTATGTCCTCCTGAGAGCCCTGTAGACCAGCATCTCCTCACCCCTGCCGCCGGCCGGGGCCTTCAGGAAAAGATAGGCCAGCACCGGCATCAGCAGCACGGCCACCAGCAGGGAGGCTCCCAGGGCCATCAGCACGGTGATCGCCATCGGGTGGTAGAGCCT
>JACQPH010000021.1 GCA_016207645.1 Elusimicrobiota bacterium | reverse complement strand
GTGGGGCGGCAGGGGGCGGGCCCCGCGAACCCCTGGCGGAAAGGGGCCCCCCCCATAATTCCCCGGGGCGGGGGGAAACCGACGCAAGGGTTTCCTCTTGGGGGTACGCGGGGCAAGCCCCCTGCCGACCCTCCGGGACGGGTTCGCTGCTTTCTTGCTTTACCGGTTCTTCGCTTTTTGCCTTTAAAACTTTGTCGACGAAGAGAAATTGAAATTAGCGATGCGGAAGGCGGGGCAGGAGACGGCTCCCCAGGCGGCGCAGGGGACGGCTGTGCCGGAGACGGCTTCCACGTTGGCGAAGGCTTCCACCATGTTCTGGGTGAAGCGCATGTTCCTGATCGGGAAGGTTATTCTGCCGTTCTCTATCATGAAGGTTCCGTTGCGGGTCATACCGGTCATCTCTACGACCTGGGGTTTGAGGAGGTTGGTGTAGTGGAACTGGGTGACCAGGATGCCGCGCTCCGTGCCCTTTACCAGGTCCGCCAGGGCGCCCTGGCCGGGTTTTACGGCCAGGTTGAGGGGGATGGGGCCCATGGAGTTGGGCTGGGGCAGGGCGTGGCCCGTGGAGGCGGTTTTGGCGGCTTTGGCGCTTTTGCGGTCGTGCACCGGGGATTTTATGACGCCGGCGGCTATCAGGGGGACTTTGCCGCGGGGCTGGCCCTCGTAGTCGAAGGTCATGCCGGCGGCGGGGCCGTCCAGGGAGTTCTCTTCCAGGGTAAGGAGCGGACTGAAGAGTTTTTTGCCGAGCTTGCCGCAGATGAAGCTGCGGCCTTCATTATAGAACTGGCCGCCGAAGCCGTAGACGGCCAGGTAGGAGAGCAGGTCGGCGGCGGCCGCCGGCTCCATGACCACGGTGTAGCGGCCGGGTTTTATCTCTTTCGGCGAGCGGCTGGCGGCGGCCTTGGCGCGCGCGGTGTCGTTGAGGCCGGCGAAGGGGATCTCGTTGACGTCGTGGGCGGGGTATTCGGCCCAGCCGAAGCCGTCGCGGTCGCGCACGGTGACGCCGTGCATGGCGTAGGTCTCGGTGTGGCGGGCGAAGAGGCCGAGGTTATTGGCTATCACCAGTTCGGTGGCGCCGTTCTCGAAGGTGCCGTAGGCGGTCTGGCCGGTCCTCTTGCAGGCTTTGGCCAGCTCGGCGGCTTTTTCGGCCCGGAAGAGCGGGGTGAGCCCGGCGGTCTCCCTGAAATACAGGTTCTTCTCTTTCGCGAGGGCGCGCGGTCTGGCCAGCGGGAGGAGGTCGGGGTCTTTTTTCTGCTTTTTGAGGATGGCCAGGCCGGAGGCCGCGGCCCGCTTGAGCGAGTCGTCGTCGGTCTGGTTGAAATTGATCTTGGCGGAGCGGCCGTCGGCCAGGAAGCGCGCCGAGAAGTCCGTGGAGGAGGAGGCCACGTTCTGCGAGATCACATTGTCGGCGAAGCGGGTGAGGGCGCCTTCGCGCCTTTCGGCCAGCACCTCGCACTGCGTCCCTTTGGCCAGCCGGAACATTTTTTTACAGACGGTTTCTATGTTGTTCATAAAGCGGCCATTTGCAAGGATCAAGAATTAAGGATCAAGCTTAACGCTTACCACTTGATCCTTGTTACAGCGGCGGTTTTTCCGGGGCGGGCTGGACCTGCGCCTCCTGGTGGTGGGCGTGGTGCCTGTGGTTCTTCCTGTTTTCCTGGTGCGCGGCCTCTTTGGGGTGGGGGAAAAGGGGCGGAAGGGTTTCCTTCTCTTCCATCCACTTCTGCAGGGTTTCCTCGCTGGTCAGCGCGTAGGTCTCGGGGGTGCTGAAGACCGTCAGCTTGTTCTTCTTGGCGCGCTCGGCCAGGCTTTCGGCGCTTTTCCCCTGGAAGAAGCCCGGGGCCTCCAGGATCTTCAGGTTCTGCTGGGTGAGGCCGAGCAGGTAGAAAGAGCCGTCCTGATTGGCGCCGATGGCGGCGGTCTTGTCGCTTACGGCCTCGAAAGCCAGGGCCAGCCAGTCGCTCTTGAGCTCGGGGGAAAGGTGGCGGACCAGGACGGCTTTCCTGGCCCCGGTGAAGAAGGCCAAACGGAAAGCGTCCTGTATCCTGTCCTCGCTGGCCGGGTTCTTGACCTCCAGGAAGCCGGGGTCCTCCGGGTCCAGCCAGGTCAGGTCGGGGTGGCGGGGGGTCTTTATATAGGAGAGGAGCAGCATGGCGCCGTCGAAATTCTTGGCGAGCTTGTACGCGGCGGCGAGCAGGTCGTTGTTGACGTGGGTGGCCCTTTCCGGGCCGAAAGCCGTTTTGAACTCGGCGCCTATCCTGTCGGCTTCGGGGGGATCCACGAGGAGTATTATGCAGTTGTCGCGTTTTTGTGACATAGTAAGGTAAAGTATATTATACTAAATGCAATGACGGCGACGGAAAGCCGGCGGCCGTTGCGCTGTTTGTTAACGATGTTCAGCTACCGGAGGGTGCGGCCAGGGCATGCCCCTGAGCACCCGGGCAGCAATGTTTATTTCTTTCTATGCCGGATAAAATGCGACCTGTGGTGATCTACGGCGGTAGTTTCGACCCCCCGCACCGCGGCCATATGGCGCTGGCGGCGGCGGCCCTGCGCCAGCTCAGGCCCGCCGCGCTTTATTTCGTGCCGGGTTTTCGCACCCCCTTCAAGGACCTGCGCCCCGTGCCTTTCGCCGGCCGCGCCGCGCTGCTCCGGGCCGCGCTGGCCGGGGCCGGCCTGGGCGGCAGGAAGGAGATAAAGATCAGCTCCTTCGAGGCGGACCTGAAGCGCGTGGTCTACACCTGGGAGACGGTGGCGCATTTCAGGCGGCTGCACCCGGGCGCGCCGCTGTTCATCCTTATGGGCTCCGACTGCCTGGCCGGTTTCGGGAACTGGCGGCGCCCCGGTTTTATCCTGAAGCACGCCGGGCTGCTGGCCGGCCTGCGCCCCGGCTTCGCCATCCACCGGACGGCGGGCGCCCCGTTCACCGCCCTGGCGGGGCGCTTCCCCAGGGCCGACTCCACCGGCATACGCGCGGAGCTGTTCCTGGGCGGCAGGCCCGCGCAGCTGCACCGCGAAGTGCTGAAAAGGATAGAGAAAAAAGGTCTTTACCTGGGCCGCGAGCGCGCGCTGCTGAAAAAGCTCCTTTCAAAAAAGCGCTACGCCCACTCCCTGCATACCGCGGAGCTGGCGCTCAGGCTGGCCCCGGCCGCCGGGGCGCCGCAGCAGAAGGCGGCGCTGGCCGCGCTGCTGCACGACTGCGCCCGGGACCTCCCCCGGGCCGGGCGGGAGCGCCTTTTCCTGAAGCGCGCCACCCGCTCCGCGCTGCCCGCGCTGACGCTGAAGGAAGCCCCGGTGCTGGCGCATGCCTGGGCCGGGGCGGCCGTGGCCGCCGAAAAATTCGGTGTGCGCGACCCCGAGGTCCTGCAGGCCATAGAGCTGCACTCCACCGGGGCGCCCGGCATGGGCCCGCTGGCCAGGCTCATCTATCTCTGCGACCTGGCCAACGAGGGGCGGGAGCACCCCGGGGCCGGGCTGGTGCGGAAACTCGCTTTCAAAGACCTGGGGGAGGCCTTCAGGGCGGCTAATTATGTTAAACTTGTCCATGCGTTTTCCGGCGGGGGCTGGGTGCACCCGCTGAGCGTCGCGCTATGGAACAGTCTTCGGGAAAAAAAGAAAGGCTGATGCCGGCCGCCGGCCGAAGCTCTTCAACCCGCAGGCCGCGGCTGTGGGGCCAGACGCCGGCTTGGTCATAAAATACCCCCCGACTGATCTCGGGAAAACCTCCAAGACCATGCTGGAAGGGATTTCAGCGCAAGAGTATCCCAAAGCCAAGCACAAACAATCATGGCCCGAGCCAACTCGCCCGGGCGATAGCCAAAGAGCTCTTCCTTGTCTTCGACTGGAGAGAACGGGCATGAAAACCGACCATTCTATAATTCCGGATGCGGAGTGGCAGAAGCCGCGGGATAACGCCTGGAAGGCCATCCTGGCCGCGGATTATAAAAAAGCGATCTGGATTTTAACGCCGGTTTTTAAAAAATATCCCGGGGATTTCAAGGTGATATATTTTTACGCCTCGACTCTGGCTGATTATAGTGAGTTTCAGCCGCCGAAGAGGCGCAAGGCCTTGAAAGCTCAGGGTTGCAAACTTCTGCTCGGCCTGTTGAAACGTATGAGAGGGATAAGCAGGCCTTTGGCCTACGCTACAAGGAACGAGTATTATTACCACTCGGGCAAATTCGACAGGCAATATGCCTTAGGTGCGGAGCGTGTTAAGGCAGGGGATAAACACGGCTATTACAGCCAGGGAGTCGGATCCGCCTGGCATGCGTATGGCCATGCCCGGAAAGGCCGCCGGCACTTAGCCGGGTTATGGGCGAAACGCGCGGTGCGCGCCTGGGAGAGTCTCCAATCTCGTAAACAACTCGGTTGAAGCTTTCACCGGCGCGGGGACCGTCTCCGTAAGCCTGTCGGCTTCGGACGGAAAGGTTTCAATCGAAATACGGGACAACGGCAAGGGCATACCTCCGGAGATACTGGCCAGACTCGGCTGGAAGGGTGAGACGCATGGCAAGGCCGGAGGCACCGGCCTTGGCCTTTACCACGCCAGGACCTCGGCCGAGAGCTGGGGTGGCACCCTTAAGCTTAAATCCGAGCCCGGCAAAGGCACAGCCGTGATCATTACCCTGCCTGCGGCGGCCGCCAGGCCGGCCGCTGGCCCGCGCGCCGCGCTGCTGGACAACGATCCCCTGGTGCATATGAACTGGCGCCTGGCCGCCAAAGCCGCCGGCGCAGAGTTAAAATCCTTCAGGACCCCACAGGAATTAGCCGCCGCCGCCGAAACCCTGCCGCGCGATTTCCCTTTATATATAGATTCCGATCTCAGCAGCGATATCAAAGGCGAGGACATCGCCAGCGAACTGCACAAGAAAGGCTTTACCGACATCACCATGGCCACCGGCCACGGCGCGGAGAAGTTCTCCCACCTCCCCTGGCTGAAAATAGCCGGCAAAGAGCCCCCCTGGGCCTGACGCCCCCCTCCAAAGGTGGTTCAAACATCCGTCTTTCTTTTCATTTGAAAATAATTATTTTCAAATGAAAATATTCTTCCCATAG